>CALXZU010000049.1 GCA_944393325.1 uncultured Clostridia bacterium | reverse complement strand
CACATAAAGAAATATTGGAAGGTGCAGGGAAAATATCTCATGAAAAGGCATTGAAAAAAGCACATGAAGAATATGATGAATATATGAAATCACATTTAACTCAAGCGGAAAAAGATTATCTTGAAATAATGGGAGAAGATTTAAAAAAATTAAAATAATAAGGGGATTATATATTATAACCGCAAAAACGGACAAACCTATATATGAGGGAAAATTGGGAATCTTAAAAGAAGTTTAAATCTGTGGCTTAGAGAATTCAAAAAAGAGTATTATAAGAAGAATATAAAAATAATAACTTTAAAAGAAGAAAAAATAGGATTTTTTGATGGTAGAGATATATGCATGTTATCTGAGTATCAAGATAGAGGGGGAGAAAAAGCAATTTCGAATGAGATTTTATTAGATAGCAAAGATATTTTAGATAAATAAGGAGAATGTAATGGAATTATACGAAAAAAATGGAAATATACTTTATATATTAAATGTATTGAAAAAATATAGTGATTGTGAACATATGCTTAAAGCATCAGATATACAAAGAAAAGTAAAAGAAATATATGATGTAGAAATAGATCCACGTACAATTAGGAGAAATATAAATCTTTTAAAATATAAATTAGGATATGATATAAGTACAAGAGATGAAAATAAAAAAGGATATTATATAAATAGAGATCCAGATACAGATTTTGAACCAGGAGAAATAAGGGCTATAATTGATAATTTTAGCTATGCAAATTATATAGTACCACAAGTTGCCAAAGACATTATAAAAAAGTGTAAAAATATCCAAAATGTATATGAAAATGATAAGTTAAGAGATTATCAAATATATGCAAATGATTCAAAAACGGAAAATGCAGAAGTAATAAAAAATATTGAAGATATTTCAGAAGCTATATATGAAAATAAGAAGATAAAATTTGAGTATTGGAAATATGCAATTACAAATAAATTAGAAAAGACTATAGTAAGTAAACCAATAGTATCACCATATGCTATTGTATATAAAAAACAAGAATTTTATTTAATAGGTATAAAAGAAGGAAATACTGATTTTTATAATTATAGATTAGACAGAATTAAAAATATAGAAATTTTAGATAAAGAAATAACTATAAAAAAGAAAAAAAGTGAAATTAAGGAGTTTGCAGAATCATCTGTTGAAATGTTTGGCGGAAAAAAAGAAGAAATAGAGGCAATATGCCATATATGGTTATTAGATACAATATTTGATGTTTTTGGGAGGAATGTTACTATTGAGAAAATACAAAATGACGATACATATTTTAAATTAATTGTTGATACTAATCCTATGGGATTTAGAATGTGGGCTATGAGAAATATTGATTTAATAGAAGTAAAAAGACCACTTAGTCTAAGAGAAGAAATGAAAAAAATTATAAAGAATGCAGGTAAAAGATATGAAAAATAAAAAATTTTAAAACAATAAAATAACCAGAAGTAAAAATATGCAACACGTGACCAATAACCTTTAAACTCTTGTTGTAATGCAGTATAATACAAGCATTATAATAAGAGTTTTTTTGAGGGGGAAAATAAAATGTTAAAAAATTATGAATTAGATGCAGAAGATAAAAAAATTTTAGATGAACTAGATAATTTATGTGGAGTTATCCAAAATAAAGAAGTACTAAAAGATATGATATTATATATTAAATTGAGACAAGATAGAAAAATAGGTTTTGGAAATTATAATATAATAATACGTAATAATACATCGTATGATATATTAAAAGACTTTCTAAAAGTCTGTACAAAAATTTTTATGAAACATAATATTATAAAAAGTGACAAAATATATTATTTAGAGAAGAATATAGGAAACAGAAGAAATGATGAATTTGATAGAATATCAGGAATAGAAGAAGATATTATAGTAATAAATGAAAAAAAATTGAGATATAGTTTTTCAAATGAAATAGACGATTTGAAGGCAATTATAAAAAAGAACAAAGACAAAATTTTCATATTTGAAGATACAAACTACTGTGAAGGAGAAATAGATGCAGAGCTTGGTAATTTAGTAACATGGAGAATGAAAATAGAAAAGATATCATTAGATGACAAAATAACTTATTGTAAGAATAAATTAGTTGAAAATGGACTAAAATGCAAAGAACAAAATTTAAAAAAATTTGCAGATGTTCCATTTTGGGAATTAAAGAACTTATTAACAAGATTTATAGTTAAATGTAAAAGTGATGATATTACAGTTGTTGATGAAAAATTACTTAAAGAAAGCAAACAAAAACTTTCAAATGCAAAAGTACAAAGAAAGAAAATAAAAAAGCAAAAGAAGAATTAGATTTATTGATAGGGTTGACAGATGTAAAAAAACAAGTGGGAAAAATATTAAATTATGTAAAACTAAATAAAGAAAGAGGAGAATTACCTACATTACATATGTGTTTTACGGGAAATCCAGGTACAGGTAAAACTACAATAGCAAGAATAATTGGGAAATTATTCAAAGAAGAAAATATATTAAGTAAAAGTGGAGAATTTGTGGAAATACATGGAAGGGACTTAGTAGACCAATATGTTGGTTGGACAGCACAGAAAGTACATAAAATAGTAAAAGATGCAATTGGAGGAGTTCTATTTATTGATGAGGCATATAGCTTAGTTTCAAATACAAGAGGTAGTTTTGAAGATGAAGCAATAGCAACGTTGATAAAAGAGATGGAAGACCATAGAAATGAAATCTGTATAATACTTGCAGGATATACAGAAGAGATGAAAAAATTGATAGAACTTAACCCTGGTTTTGAAAGTAGAATACAATTTACGATTAATTTTGATGATTATAATGAAGAAGAATTACTTAGAATATTTAAATTGATGTGTAGAAAAGAAAAATATAAGATATCAAAGTCATGTGAAGATATTTTGATAGATAATTTTAACATAGTAAAGAAAAATGAGAATTTTGGAAATGGGAGATATGTAAGAAATTTATTTGAAAAAATTAAATTTGAACAAGCAGATAGAATTATAAAAAATAATTGTAAGTCAATAAATAATATCAATAAACAAGATATAGAAAATACAATAAAAAGTTTTAATTATAAAACAGAAGAAAAAAGAAAAATAGGATTTTGTAATTAAACTATTGTAAAAATACTTGAAAAATGGTAAAATAATAATAGATTGAAAAAAAACCAAATTTTTTGGCTAATTTTAATCTATTTTTTTTATTTGGTTTTGTTTTTTAGAAAGGGGCAAAAAATGAATACTAAATACATATTTGTAACTGGAGGAGTTGTATCAGGATTAGGAAAAGGAATAACAGCAGCATCACTTGGAAGACTATTAAAAAATAGGGGTTATAAAGTGACAATACAAAAATTTGATCCGTATATAAATGTGGATCCAGGGACAATGAATCCATATGAACATGGTGAAGTATTTGTAACAGATGATGGAGCAGAGACAGATTTAGATCTTGGACATTATGAAAGATTTATTGATGAAAATCTTACGCATAATTCAAGTATAACTATGGGAAAAATATATTCATCGGTAATTGAAAAAGAAAGAAAAGGAGAGTATTTAGGAAAAACTGTACAAGTAATACCACATATAACAAATGAAATAAAATCAAAAATATATGGTTTTGAAGATACAAATACAGATATAGTAATAACAGAAGTAGGTGGGACAGTTGGAGATATAGAAGGTTTATCAATATTAGAAGCAATAAGGCAAGTTGGGTTAGAAAAAAAACCAGAAGATGTTGTATATATACATGTAACTCTTCTTCCATATATACATGGTTCAAATGAAATAAAATCAAAACCTACTCAACATTCTGTAAAAGAATTGCAAAGTTTAGGAATAAAACCTAATATATTAGTTTGTAGAACAGAACAAGATATACCTGAAAGTGTAAAAGAAAAATTATCTTTATTTTGTAATGTTAGAAAATCAAGTGTAATACAAAATAAAACAGCAGATTGTTTATATGCAGTACCACTTATGCTTGAAGAAGAGGGATTAGCAAGAGAGGTTTGTAATTATTTAAGATTAGATAGATATATTCCAGACAATTCAAAATGGCAAGAGATGATAGATAATATTAGAAAAATAGATAAAAACAATAAAGTAAAAATAGCAATTGTTGGAAAATACATAAAATTAGAAGACTCTTATATTTCTGTAATTGAAAGTCTATATCATGCAGGTTTTGCAAATAGTGTAAAAGTTGATGTTAAATTAGTAGATGCTGAGAAAATTAATGGTGAAAATGTATACGAAAAATTAAAAGATTATGATGGAATAATAGTTCCTGGAGGTTTTGGAACAAGGGGAATTGAAGGAAAAATAGAAACGATAAAATATGCAAGGGAAAATAAAATACCTTTTTTGGGAATATGCCTAGGGATGCAAATGGCAGTTGTGGAATTTGCAAGAGATGTGTTAGGGTTAAAAGATGCAAATTCAGCAGAATTTGATGAAAAAACAAAAAATCCAGTTATACATATAATGGAAGAGCAAAAAAAGATAAATAAAAAAGGTGGAACGATGAGACTTCGGAAGTTATCCTTGTATAATAAAAGAAAAAAGTTTAGCAAATAAAGTTTATTGTGAAAAAGAAATAGCAGAAAGACATAGACATAGATATGAATTTAATAATGATTATAGAGAAAAATTAGAAGAAGCAGGTTTAAGCATCTCTGGAACATCACCAGATGGAAACTTAGTAGAAATAGTGGAAATCAAAGATCATCCATATTTTATTGCAAGTCAATTCCATCCAGAATTAAAGTCAAGACCTAATAGACCAGCACCTCTATTTTTAGGGCTAGTTAAGGCTTGCATTGATAACAAAAAATAAACTATAAAATATGAAAAAGTAAAAAAATAAAAATTTCAGAAATTTTAAAAAATCTATTGACAAAATGAAAAAAAACCTTTATAATCTATAATTGTCAGGGGGAAATGCAGGTGTAGTTCAATGGTAGAACCTCAGCCTTCCAAGCTGATGACGTGGGTTCGATTCCCACTACCTGCTCCATAATCCTGACAATTATTTTTGCAGGTGTAGTTCAATGGTAGAACCTTAGCCTTCCAAGCTAATGACGTGGGTTCGATTCCCACTACCTGCTCCAAATTATAACAACTTACGAACTATAAGGTTTGTAGGTTGTTTTTTTATATAAAATAAAAATGTTCTCTTAACTAGAAAGGAGGACATTTTTAATGTTTGAATCTCAGTAGGGTACATTCTCCGACGATTGTGTCGTAACAAGTTCCACGATACAATAAGGAAATAAATACATAAAATCGTACATGTCAAATTACAATATTTGAGTTAGCGAAGGCAAACCGAATATCCCGTTCATGCGTAGTATGAGGCGAATGCTGTAAGGTATTTGGATGCTTATATCGGCGGTAGTTTATTACAAGACTAAATTAATAGATTTTTAAAATTATCCTCCAATAATGTCCACAATGGCAAAAATGATGGAGATGAATTCAGCACAGCAAAATAAAGTTTCATTATATTTGTTTAATAGTATAAATTACAAAATAAAAAATATGTAAATCTTGATTAAACACTTGACAATTACGAACAAATGTTTTAAACTATATATAATTCAGTAAAAGGATGTGAAATTATGGAAGAAAATGAATTATCTAATGAAGAAATAAAAAATTTAATATATAGCATAAGAGGAAAACAAGTAATGCTAGATAGTGATGTAGCAATGCTGTATCATTATCCTACTAAAAGAATAAATGAAACTGTAAATAGAAATAAACAAAGATTTCCTGAAAATTTTTGCTTTCAATTAACAGATGAAGAATATGAAGTTTTAAGGTGCAAAGATAGTATACAAGAAAATTTTGATAATTCTTTAAGGTCGCAATTTGCGACCTTAAACGAAAACGTAGGAAGAGGGAAACATCGTAAATATTTGCCATATGTTTTTACAGAACAGGGTATAGCAATGTTATCAGGTTTATTAAAAAACGATATAGCAATTCAAGTTAGTATAAATATTATGAATGCTTTTGTTGAAATGAGAAAATTTTTAATGCTAAATGGACAAGTATTTGAAAGATTGACAAGTATGGAATATAAATTATTAGAACATGATAAAAAATTTGATGAAGTTTTTAATCAATTACAATTTGAAGAAAACATTAAACAGAGAATATTTTTTCAAGGTCAAATATATGATGCATATAGTTTAATTATAGATATTATAAAAAGAGCAAATAAAAAAATCTTAATTATAGATAATTATATTGATGATAGTGTTTTAAAAATGTTAGCTAAAAAGAAAAAACATGTAGAAGTAGTTATTTTAACATCTGATAAAACAAATATTCAAAATATAGATATTCAAAAATTTAATAAACAATATCCTATATTAAAAGTTTCTAAAACAAATAAGTTTCATGATAGGTTTATAGTAATAGATAATGGAGAAATGTATCATTTGGGAGCTTCAATCAAAGATTTAGGAAAGAAATGTTTTGGGATTAGCAAAATAGAAGATAAAGAGATTATAGCCAAAATTATTAATTTGTAAATAAAAAAAGAAAACAATAACAAATTTAATATTGTTGTTTTTTATACATTATATTTTACAAAAAATATTTTTTGATATGGGATTGTAAACAATGTATATTTGTGTATAAAGAAAAAAATAGAGAAGGTAGTGTAAAGTAATCTATGAAAAAACAAGAAATAACATTAAAAAATACAAAAGCAGAGATATTAGAAGCATTGAAATATAAGCAACCGCAATCTTATTGGCTTTAGACAATGGGTAGTTCACTTAAGCATTAGAAAGAGAAAAAGACTTAGAAAAGGTAAAATACGAACCAGAAAAAGAAGAAAAAAAGAATTAGCAGAAAAAAAGCAAAAACAATGGAATTATTAGAAGAAGTAGAAGAAAAGAAAGCTATTCAAGAAAAATTAGACCAAGCATACATGCAAATGAAAGATATGGCAACAAAAACTGTAGAAGCAACAGGTGGAGTAAAAATACTTGGGAATAATAATAGTGATACCAACAAATAAAAAAACAACTAAAAAACGAAGAGAAAAAAGTGTAAATATTATAATTAGTATTTATGCTTTTTTTCTAAATAAAATGTGAATATGCTTGTAAAATTTCAATAATTAGTGTAAAATACGTGTAGGTTGTAAATAATAAATAGGAGTGATAAAAAAATGAGATTCGTATCAGATGAAGAATCGAAAAAACAATATAAAGAATTTTTAGAAAATCATGAAAGATGTAACTTTCAACAATCATTAGAATGGGCAGAAGTAAAAAAGCCAAATTGGAAACCAGAAGTAATTTTGGCAGAAGACGAAGAAGGAAATATAATAGGCTCTATATGCGTGTGGATACGTAAAATGCCTATATTCGGAAACATGATATACTCACCAAGAGGCCCAGTGTGTGATATACATGACATATCAGTCATGAAACAATTAACAGATGGAATAAAAGAATTAGGAAAAAAATATAATGCATTTGTATTTAGAAATGAACCAGATATATTAAGTTCAGATGAAACATATAGAGAAGTTGTAACAACTTTAGGATATAAAATAAAAGATGATGCAAAAGATTTTAAAGACGAAATACAACCAAGATATGTATTTAGATTAGATATAAAAGGAAAAACAGAAGAAGAAGTAATGAAAGGATTTAAACAAAAATGGAGATATAATATTAGGTTAGCAGGAAGAAAAGGAGTAACCATAAAAGAAGGAACAAGAGAAGATTTAAAAGACTTCCATAAAATAATGGTAGAAACAGGAAAGAGAGACGGTTTTATAATACGTCCATTAGAATATTTTGAAAAAATGTATGATGAATTAGGTGAACATATGAAGTTATTAATGGCATATTATGAAGGAAAACCAATATCAGGAGTAATACCAATCTTTTATGGAAATAAAACATGGTATTTGTATGGAGCAAGTAGTAATGAACATAGAAACTTAATGCCAAATTACTTATTACAATGGGAAATGATAAAAATGGCAATAGCAAGAAAAGACGATGTATATGATTTTAGGGGGGTATCAGGAGTAGTAGACGAAAATCATCCTCAATATGGTTTATATAGATTTAAACAAGGATTTGGAGCAACATTTACAGAATTTATAGGAGAAGTATATTTACCATTTAAACCAATAATATATAAATTATATAGATTCTCTGAAAAAACATTTAGAACACTTAGACAAATAAAAAGTAAATTAACAAAATAAAGGAGAAAATATATATTTTGAACAGTTTAGTAATAAATAAAAATAATTTAATAGAAAATATAAAAAAGATAAAAGAATTATCTAAAAAAAGTGGACAAGATGACAATGGGAATTATTTAAAAATAATAGCTGTTGTTAAAGCAAATGGATATGGGCTAGGTTTAGTACAATTTACAAAAACATTAATAGAACAAGGAATAAAAAGTTTTGCAGTAGCAACAAAAGAGGAAGCAATGACATTAAGAAAAGAAGGAATAGAAGAAGAAATATTAATGTTATCACCATGTAGCAAAAAACAAGAATTGAAAGAATTAATAGAAAATGATATAATATTAACATTAAGTTCAAAAGAAGATGTAAGAATAATAGAAGAAATAGGAGAAGAAATAGGAAAAAATATAAAAGTACACTTAAAAATAGATACAGGTTTTGGTAGATATGGGTTTCTATATTCTAAAAGAGACGAGTTAATAGAAATAATTAAAGGACTAAAAAATATAAAAATAGAAGGAACATATACACATTTTTCAGTAAGTTTTTTTGATGAAAAATACACAAAATTACAATTTGAAAGATTTATAAATGTAATAGAAGTATTAAAAATGAATGAAATAGAACCTGGAATATTACATGTGTGTAACTCATCAGCATTTCTAAAATATCCATATATGCACTTAAACGCAGTAAGAATAGGCTCAGCATTTTTAGGTAGACTATCATTTAAAGATTATTTAGGATTAAATAAAATAGGGTATTTAGAAAGTGAAGTTATAGAAATAAAAGAATTACCAAAAGGATTTAATATAGGATATTCAAATTCATATAAAACAAAAAATGAAACAAAAATTGCAATTGTAGATTGCGGATATATGCACGGATTTAATGTAAAAGCAGAAGACGACCTATTTAGAATAAGAGATAAATTACGTTTTATAAAAAGAGATATAAAAAGTTTATTAAAAAAACAAGCACTTTTTGTTAATATAAATAATGAAAAATATAAAATATTAGGAAGAGTTGGAGCATATCATATAGTTTTAGATATAACAAATAAAGATGTAAAAATAGGTGATAAAGTAGAATTAGAAGTAAATCCTAAATTTGTAGATACTAGCGTGAGAAGGGAGTACAGATAATGGAAAACGAAAAGAAAACAGATGATGTAAAAGAAAAATTGAAAGATGAAGATAAAAATGAACTAAATATGGGATTTTTCAAAAAACTATGGTATTCAATTGTAAATGTAGAAAAATATCCTAATATGGCAGCACAAGGATTTGGAAGAGCGGTAGGCTATTTAGTAAAAATAGTAATAATACTTACAATTGTATTTTGTTTGGGAATTGTATATCAAGCATATGGAGTTGTAAATGAAGGAGTCAATTATTTACAAAATAGTTTCCCAGAATTTTTATATAAAGATAATATTTTGAATGTAGAATCAGACACACCAATTGTAATATCAGCAGAAGATTCAGTTGTTGGAGAAACAATAATAGACACAAAAACGGAAGATGAAAATACAATAAATGACTATATAAATAAAGTAACAAATGCAGGTGGAGGAATTGTAATTTTAAAAGATGAAATTAGAATAAAAAATCCGTCAGTTGCAGGAACTATTAGTTATTCATATAAAGATATATCAAAAACAACACAAATTACAGAATTTAATAAACAAGATGTAATAGAATTTGCTCAAAGTTCAAAAATAATATCATTATATGTAAGTATATTTCTAGCAATATTCATGTATGTATTTATAATGCAATTCATGCTAACTGCATGGAATGCAGCACTACTTAGTATATTTGGGCTATTTACAGCATGGGTAGCAAAAATAAAAATGAGATATGTTGCAATATTTAATATGTCAGTATATGCATTAACATTATCAATTATTTTAAATATATTATATATTGCTATAAATATATTTATACCATTTGATATAGAATATTTCCAAGTAATGTATGTTACTGTAGCTGCAATATATTTAATAGCTGCAATATTCATATTAAAAGGTGAATTTGTAAAAAAACAAATGGAATTAATGAAAATAGCAGAAGCACAAGAAATAATAAAGCAACAACTTGAAGAAAAACTAAGGAAAGAAGAAGAAAAGAAAGAAAAAGAAGAGCAAAAGAAAAAAGATAGAGAAAAAGAAAAAGAGGAAAGAAAAAAAGAACAAGAAAATAATGAAGGTGAAGAACCACAAGGATCAGGAGCTTGAACAAAAAAATATAAAAATAAGAATATAATAGGAGGAAAAATGAATAAGGAAAATAGAAAAGGTAAAGACACAAATAAAGACAAAAAAAGAAGAAATACGCTAGTATTAGTATTGGTATTACTTGTGTTATTAGTAATTTTAATGGGACTATCAATATACTTAATGAAAAATAAATCAAAAGAAGAAGAAAACACATTAGCATATACAGATTTAATACATGAAATTAACAACTCTAATGTAGAAAGTGTAGAAATGAGAACAGGAAGCACAACGGCAAAAGTAAAATTAAAAAATGATGAAGAAGAAAAAACAACCGTATTACCAAACGTAGAGAGTTTTATGGATTTATTACAAACTAAAGTAGAAGAAGGAAATGAAATAGAATTAATACAAAAACCAAGAAGTATTATATCACAATTACCAAGTATAATAATTTCATTTTTACCAACAGCCATAATGCTTGCATTATTTATAATGTTATTTAAAATGCAAGGATTAGGAGAAAAAGGTAAAGTATATGATGATACAGAAAGAAAAACAAAAGTAAGATTTGACGATGTAGCAGGCTTAGACGAAGAAAAACAAGAAATGATGGAAATTGTAGACTTCTTAAAAAGACCAGAAAAATATACAAAAATGGGAGCAAGAGTACCAAAAGGAGTTTTACTTTATGGAAAACCAGGAACAGGTAAAACTTTAATTGCAAAAGCAATAGCAGGAGAAGCAGATGTACCATTTATATCAATGAGTGGTTCAGAATTTATAGAAATGTTTGCAGGACTT
>CALXZU010000048.1 GCA_944393325.1 uncultured Clostridia bacterium | reverse complement strand
TTTCCACTTATACGAATTGTCCTTGTTACTGTGTCATTTGCTTTTGAAGATTTTTCAATTTTTAATTTTCTCATATATAATCACCTACCACATATTGTAATTAAAAATAAATTAAAAATAAGTACACAAAGTGTGCACAAATTAAAATTATTATGATATAATTCGACATATAGAAAATAGAAAGGTGGAAAAGCAAATGAAGAAATTAAAAATTATTTCTATAATTGTATTTATTTTAAGTGTTTTGTTATGTGAAAATTTTGTCTATGCAGAAGAACTATTTCATGAAATAGAACCTGTAGATACTGAAGAAACAGAGGAAACAAGAGAAAGAAGAGAAGTATCAGCAAATATATTTACAAATATTTTAAAATTTCCAAATACTGAAGTAGAAACAGATTACTTTAATACAATTGATGAAAAGGCTTTAGATTATGATGAGATTTTATATCAAATTATAGCGTTAGATTTTGAACAGGCAGAAAAAGTAATTGGATTTCAACAAAAAGCAGAGGAAGAACTTAATAAACAAATGGAGTATATTGATGAACAAAAAATTTTAGCTCAAAGAGAAAAGCCAACAGTAACAATAGATGAAGTGAATAACTTAATAGATGAATATAATAAAAATTATATTCAAAAGCAGAAAGAAATTAAAGAAAGACGCCCTACATATGATGAAAATAATTGGAAGGAGTTACAAAATGAAAATCGAATGGTATTTACTGATACTACCGGAAAAACAGCATATTTGTTTATATTTGTTAAAGTCACAGACAATGATTTTAAAGGAGAGAAAACGAAATATCTTTCTAGTGAATATGATATGAACTATGAATATTTTAAGAGAAATGAGGCATCAAAGGAAGAAATAAGTAATACAACAACGAATACAATTGAAAATCAAGAACAAAAACCAGGTGAAGAGGAACAAAAGCCAACACAAAACAATTATAAAAGTAATGATAAAACAGTAGCACCAACAATATTACCAAAAGCGCGGTTTATCAATTATTATAATACCAGTAATATTTCTAATAATATTAAGTATAATTTTCTATAAAAAGAAAGAATACTGGAAAAGTGTAAAATAAGAGAATAAAGCAATAGACCAAAAATCTATTGCTTATTTTTTTTATGAGCGCGAAGAAAAGTTGAATATTTCATTTTTAAGTTTTTTATGGTTTTCGCGCCAACGATTAAGAAAAATTTTTTGCCGAAAAACAATTTATTGGTATTGACTATGTGAGAAAAGCAATATAAAATAAGGCTATAAATAATTTAGGCATAAACCTATAAAGTCTATGCGAATTTAAAGCAAAAACAAAATCGAATATTTTACATAAGGTTATAGGAAATAAAAATAAAAAACCTATGCAATAGAAGTAGCATGGGGAAGAGGGGAACAAAAAACAGTAGAGAAAATCTTTGGTTATACTATTTCAGCTGCAAAAGGAAAGCCTACAAATTCAGAATTTATAGCAATGATAGCTGATAAATTACGCTTAGAATTAAAGAGTGCATAAGATTTTAGCAAACCTTAGAAGCATAAGAGATACAGAAAATTCAAAATCCTCACCCATTGCAATAAACAGTATGAAAAGCGAAATAGATTAAGTGAAAAATCTTCTATCAATGCAATAAATCAATTTAATATAATGCAATAAACTTCCAAGATTTATTGGTTATTATTTTAAAATGTTAATCAGTAAAAATTGGAGGTTTTTTGTATGGAGAAAATTGATTATGAAGTAAATGAAGAAAATTGATATAAAAAATAAAAGGTAAATTAATTGTGAGAATTAAAAGCTAATTACTAAAAACAGTAATTAGTATTTTTTGGTGAAATTTTGGTTTGTTTGATTAATTTTTACAAACAAATGTTGTATAGTATTAAACGTAGGAAATGAGAATAAGCAGAGTGTGTTGCCACCTTTAACTCTTTGATGTGTACATATTATTCCACAGCTTTTAGCTTGTGAGACTGACAACTGGGGGTGGTGCTATGGTAGAATCAGTTTTATTAATAATCATCTAACTACTTTTCTTTGGATTAGTAGGTGTAACTATCATAAATTTTGCCTTAGTATTCATCATCTTGTATTTACTACATAGGCAATAAAAAATAACCATTCTGCTTTGACGGGTTGAATGGTTATTTTATTCTTCTCGGCAACCACTTTGTGGTTTCTCCATATCCTATGATTATTATACACAGATTAAATGGATTTGTCAAATAATTTTCCAAAAAATTAGGAGGAGGTATGCATCGATAAAAAATAATATCAAAGAGTCTAAAGATATTAAAAAGTTATATAAAAGTCTAAAATTTTCTGTTTAATAATTTAAAAATATAATTAAAAATTGGAAAACCAAAAAAATCCTAAAAAGGTAAAAATATCAACATTTATTGACCTTTAATTTTTATTGTGCTATAATTATAAGTGGAAGGAGGTAACTTCTAATGAGAGTAAAAAAAGTGGGAAAAATTATAGCAATAATAACAGCAATTATATTATTAATAGAAATATTATATCCAATAACATATACATATGCGAGCTTCTTAGGAGGAGTATCAGGAGAGAGTAGACCATCTCCACCACCATCATCAGGAGGTGGCGGAGGAGGTGGCGGAGGTGGAAGTTCAACCCCGACACCAACCCCGACACCAACCCCAAATCCAACACCTGATGATGACGATGGAAGTGACTCATCAGGACCGCCAGCACCGACTATAATACCAGTACCATGTTATACCGAAATTAGAGGAAATGTATATGAAGATTTAGGATATACTAATTCAGGAGCAGCAGGTGGAGATGATACCACCGAAAATATACCTGTTCAAGATATATTGGTGGAATTGTATAATGCCGGAGATGACGACGGAGACCCAGTAATGACAACAAGAACAGATCAAAATGGTTATTATAGTTTTAGACCAAGTCCGGGCTCATATGATGTTAAATTTAAATGTGGATATGTAGAAAATGAAACAGATCCAGATTTGTTACAAAGAATATTAAAATATAATGGACAAGATTATATGGTAGTGGGATTGCCGGATAAAGAAACGATAAATGTAGATAAAATAGAAGTAGAGAATGCTGAAAAAGGTGTTTTACAATTCTTTATAGCACTTGACTGTTCATCATCAATGACAGACACAGAAAATTTGATAGATTATAAAGGCGAACCAACGACAAGACTTGAAATAGTTGTAGATGCAGCTAAAGAGCTATGTGAATCGCTGATAAATTCTGGAGACAATATCTTTATTGGATTAGTATTCTTTAAAGGAGAAACATATAGAGCTTCATCTTTAACTAAAAATTTAGATAAATTAAATAAAACATTAGATAGTGCATTATCAGAAGAAACAGCCAATTGGTCTATATATGATACAAACGTGTATGCCGCAATGGATAAAGTATATGAGTCATATTATAATAATGATCCAGAAACATCAAATAGATTTGTAGCAATACTAACAGATGGTACGCCAACAACAGATGGAAGTACAGTAATTTATCAAGGAGATAGCGCTGAGACTAAGTATCAAAAATTAGATACCGTTGCTGACAGAACGGCAGAAAGATTAAGAGCTTTAAGAGAAGACGGAGTAAAAGTAATATCATTAGTAACAGAGTCAACACAAGAAGATGAATCAGAAAAAGAAATAGAAAATAGTTATGTAGAAAGGGTATTTGATGGAGAAAGTTCAGACATATTTGAAAGACTTGTAGATGGATATAAAACAGCAGAATTAATAGAAGGACCGTTAAAAAATTATATATTAGCTGGAACTCAAGATAAAGACGATGAAGAATCTTCATCAGAAGAATATATTAAATTAGCTGGATATGAGGATGAAGAAAGAAGAGAAGAAATAGATGCTCAGTTTGAACATATGGACTATAACAATACACATGAATTTGAAACAATAGAAAATTTTACAACAGTAGAAGAAGCTGAAAGTTTAAGTGATAAAACTTATATGGAAGTAGTAGGTGGACAAAATTACCAAATTGATGAATTAAAAGAAGATGAATATCATTATGCAATATGGCCAGAAACAGGAGAGCAATATCTTGCAACAATAGTAGATTATTATGAAGTATTTCATGAAGATCAAGATATGATATTAGCACAAAGACCAGGATTTGCATTAGTAACAAAAATAACAGCAACAGGATTAAGATTAATTTTACAAAATGGTCAACAAATAGATACACAGAAAATGGAAGCTGGTACAGAAATGCCAATAATACAAACATTGGACACTGAACTAGCACAAGGAACAACATTACAATTAGAATATACAATAACAATAAAGAATGACTCATCAATTCAATGTAACAAATTAGAATTACTTAACTATTTGCCAGATAAATTCTCATATGATGAAAGTACAATGTTAATAACAGCAGATGGAACAAATGCATATGTGGGATGGGAAGATGTATCACTTGATGAATTAAAAGAAAAAAATTTAATAACAGATGAAACAATTGAAAAATATGGCGATAGGCAAGTATTAAAATTGGAAAGAAATGAACCAATATCACCAGGTGGAGAGTTAGAATTACGATATGTAGTAACTAGGTTAATAGGTGGCATAAATGATATAGAAAATCCAGACTTTACATTAGCGTCAGAAATACTATCATATGAAAATACAGCAAGAAGAAGATTGACATATGAAAATGATGGAACTGTTATGGTAGCAGGAGTAGAGTCACATCAATTAACAGGAGCATATCCTGGAGATGTAAAAAATGCGGATTATAGTGATGAAAGTACAAACTATGTAATAGTATTACCACCAACAGGAAAAGAAGAAGATGTAACAACACTTCCAAAAATATTATCAAGTTCAGTATTAGGATTAATCTTAGAAAAAATAAATTAATACAAAACAATAAAATCAGGTAGAAATTCTACCTGGTTTTTTGTATATTTTTGGAAATACTGGAAACAATAATATTAATACATATGCAAGGAGGTATACAAATGAAACAAAGCGGAGTTAAAAATATGGTAATATTAAAAAATTTACCGTCAAATATAGTAGAAGAGGCAATTGTGGTATTAAAAGCAAATATAAAAGTAAAGAATAATGAAAAAATAGATAAAAATGTAAAAGAGAAAAATAAGAGTAATGTGGAAGAAAACAATGAGAAGAATATAGGAAAAATTGGAGATGATAATTATATTTTAAAAGAAGCGGAAATGCTTATTGCTAATTATATCAACAAAGTAGAACAAAAAAATGAACAAAGGAAAAATATAGAAAAAACTATAAACCAAAAATGTAAAAAAATGAAAAAAAGAATAATTTTGTTGAGTTTAATTATCTTTTTAGAAACAATATTGTTAATAATTAAATAAAAGTAATAAAACACCTTTCAAAAACATATAGTTTAAAAGAAAACTAAGGAAGAGGTGTTTTTTGTATGGAAAAAGTAATGACAGTAGAAGAAAAAATAAGACGAGCAGAAGAAATATATGAAAGAAGAAAACAAGGAAGTAATAGACAAGTTGCAACAGTCAATGTGAATTATGAGAAAGAGAAAAAAGATATTAAACTATTAAAAAAAATGATAATACAAATATTAGTATGTGTAACTTTGTATTTAATAGTATATACAATACAAAACAATAAATATGTATTTTCAGAAGACTTTATAAATAAAGCAAATGAGATTTTATCATATGATACAAACTTTAATGAACTATATAATAATATAAAAAACAGTGTTATAGATTTATTTAATAAAGATGACGAGGTGTTAGAAGAAAACAATGATGTAAATGCAATAGGAGGAGCAGAAGAAAACAGTAATAGGCAAGAGATAGATGTATCAGAACCACAGATAGAAGAACAAGAATTATCACAGACTGAGCAAGATATAGAAAATATAAAAAACACAACAACATTTATAAAACCATTGGAAGGAGTTATATCATCTAAATTTGGGCAAAGGGATACAGCAACAGGTAGTGTTCCAAAAAATCATACTGGAACAGATATAGCAGCAAATTTAGGAACAAAAATAATATCATCAACAGATGGAGAAGTTGTGCTTTCGTCAGAAGAAGGAGACTATGGAAAACATTTAAAAATACAAATAGGAGAAGTAAGTATTATATATGCACATTGTAATAATTTATATGTAAAACAAGGAGAGATGGTAAAACAAGGACAAGAAATAGCAGAAGTAGGGTCAACTCGGAAATTCAACAGGACCACATCTACATTTTGAAATAAGGTATCAAGAAAGAAAAATAGATCCGGAAAGTATATTAGAATTATAAGGAGAGAGTTATGAGATTTAAAGTAGATTTAAAAATATTCTTGTTTTTGTTCATGTTTTATTTTACAAATCAAATAGATACGTATTTGATGGTATTAATATTTGCTTTTATTCATGAAATGGGACATCTATTATCTGGTTTATTATTAGGAATGAAACCAAATAAAATAGAGCTAAAGCCATATGGAGTAAGTATATCATTTAAAATAAAACCAGATGATTATAATATAAAACTACTAAAAGGAAATTTATTAGAAATAAAAAAAATAATAGTAGCAACAGCAGGCCCAATAACTAATTTACTAATAATATTTATAATTTTACAATTAAACATGGATATGTTTGTAGGTTTAAAAATAATATATTCTAATTTATTAGTATTTCTATTTAATTTAATACCATTTTATCCATTAGATGGAGGAAGAATATTAAAAGGAATATTGCATATAATATTTGGAAAAAGAAAAGCGGAAAAATACATAAATAATATTTCTTTTGTGTGTTTAATAATTATTACACTATTAGGAAGTATAGCAATTTTTTACATTCAAAATGTAGCATTTTTTATAATTATAATTTGTCTATGGGTAATGTATGTTAAAGAAGATATTATACATAAAAGAAAAAATAAAATTTACAATTTAATAGAAAAAACTATTGAAATAAATGCTAATTCATAGTAAACTAATACTAAAGAGAAAAAAGAGGAGAATTCAAATGATGAAAAAATTTAAAAATAATAAGGGTGTTACATTAGTTGCACTAGCAATTGCAGTAGCAGTTATAATGATTTTAACGAATGTAATTGTTTACAATGCAATAGATGGATTACGTGCCAATAAATTGAGAAATTTGCAAACAGATATAGAAAATTTAAGAGATAAAGTATCAAATTACTATGCACAATATGGAGCAATTCCAGTAAAATATAAATATACAAATACAGATAATATAAACAAGATAGATTCAATTAGTTCGGCAACAGACACAGGAGAATTTTACGTAATAGACTTATCAGCAATGGAAAATGTTACTTTAAACTATGGTAGAGACTATGAAAAAATCGGAACAGATCCATATACAACAGAAGATAGAATAAGTGAACTAACAGATATATATATAATAAATACTGATAGCCATAATATTTTCTACGTAGCAGGAATAGAAACAAATGGAGAAATATATTATACAGATTATACAAAAGACAATAAAGATACAGTACCAGTTGAAATAAGAAGTTATGAAGGAGTAGAAATTCCAATAGGTTTTTATTATGTTGGTGGAACTAAAGAAACGGGAATTGTAATTTCAGATGTAAAAGGAGATGATTTAGATAATACTAAAAAAGGAAACCAATTTGTTTGGATACCAGTAGAAAGTGAAGAAGAATATGTTAGAAATACTGAATATATGGATGTAAACGTTTCGGCTACTGCATATGCAGATAAGGATTATTTGCCAGACGGAATTCAGCCTAGTTTAGCAGGATCAAATACTCCAGAAGAAATAGGAGAAAAGAATGAAGATGCAGAAAGACAAGCGATTTTAAAAGCAAAAGGATTTTATGTATCAAGATTTGAGGCTGGAAAAGAAAATATAGATGGAAAAGACACATTAGTTAGTAAAAAGGGCGTTAGTGTATGGGGAGATACAATATCACAAGAAGGTGCGAAGCTATTAGCAAAAGAGTTTGAAAATAATGAAGATGTAAAAAGCGCATTAATCTCAGGAATTCAATGGGATGTAATAATGAATTTCATTAACGGAAAAGTAACTGGAAACGATACTATTATTGATGTAACTAGTGTTAGTAATGAAATAAAAATTGATGAAAAGAATGCAACAGGGCAAAATGATAAAGATATAGTATGCAATATATATGATTTGGTTGGAAATTATGTAGAATATTGTGCAGAAAGGCATACATACAATGATGATACTTATGTATATAGAGGTAGCTGTTATAGAGATGAAACTACTATGCCTTCATACAGAGGATATAGCTCTGGAACAGTGTCTGAAGCACATACTTTTAGATTTGTACTTTATGTTATATAGTAATATTAGAGAAGAATAGAGTGTATTTTTATACTCTATTTTGTTTTGGTGTAAATCTCTATTTGCTTAATTCCCTAAAAAAAGAACGATTGTAACAATCTTGTAACAATTTGGAAATATTTTTGTTATTTTTGTGTGAATTTCATTGACTTTTTGCTATTTTCGTTATATGATATAGCTATTGAAAAATGTGTTTTTAAAATCCTAAGGAGGAAAATTATGGGAGAAGTAATAGTAATAACGTCAGGAAAAGGTGGAGTAGGAAAAACAACAACAACAGCAAATTTAGGTTCAAGTTTAGCATTAGAAGGAAAAAAAGTAGCATTAGTAGACACAGACATTGGACTACGTAACTTAGATGTAGTAATGGGATTAGAAAATAGAATAGTATATGATATAGTAGATGTTGTAGAAGAAAAATGTAAATTAAGACAAGCCTTAATAAAAGACAAAAGATTTAAAGAACTATACCTACTACCAGCAGCACAAACAAGAGATAAAAGTGCAGTAAATGAAGAACAGATGAGAAACTTAGTAGCAAAACTAAAAGAAGAATTTGACTATATATTAATAGATTGCCCAGCAGGAATCGAACAAGGATTTAAAAATGCTATTGCAGGAGCAGACCGTGCAATTGTTGTAACAACAGCAGAGATATCAGCAATAAGGGATGCAGATAGAATAATAGGACTTTTAGAATCATCAGATATAAAAAATCCAGAATTAGTAATAAACAGAATAAGACCTAATATGGTAAGAAAGGGTGAAATGATGGATGTTGATGACATAGTAGACTTGTTATCAATAGATTTAATAGGTGTAGTACCAGATGATGAATACATAATAACCCAAACAAATAAAGGAGAGCCAGTAATACAAAATAAAAAAGCACCATCAGGAAAAGCATATATAGAAATAGCTAAAAGAGTATTAGGAGAAAAAATAGAAGTAACAATTCCAGGAAGAGAAAAAGGATTTTTTGCAAAACTAAAAAGACTATTTAAAAAACAATAAACGTTGGGGGTAAGTAGGAAGCATGTTTGAAAACATAACAAAATTTTTTAAAAACTGGAAAAATAAAGAAAGTAAAAGTGATAACAAATCAAGAGAAACAGCAAAAGAAAGATTGCACTTGGTATTAATGCAGGATAGAGCAAATGTATCAGCAGATTTCTTAGAATTAATGAAACAAGAAATAATTGAAGTAATTAAAAAATATATAGATGTAGACGAAAGTGCAATAGATGTTAGACTAACAAATAAAGAAAATAGTGATGGAACAAATGGAGCACCAGCTTTATATGCAAATATACCAATTTTGAACATAAAAAATGAAGCAAGAAAAGTAAATAAACAACAAACCGAAGATAATAATGAAAAAAAAGAAAAAAAAGGGAAAAAAGAGAAAAATGAAAAAAATGAAAAAGTAAAAGATAAAGAAACAAAAGTTGAAGAAATAAAAGAAGAAGAAGCAGAAGAAAAAGTAGAACAAGCAGAAATAATAATAGAAGAAGCAAAAAAAGAAGAACAAAAAGAAAACGAAGGAAATAAAGAAACAGAAAATAACAATACTAAAAAACAAGAAACAAATGCAAAAACGGAAATTAAATCAGAAAATAATTAGGAAAAAGAGTGGTTTAATGAGAAAAAGAGAATTAAAAAATGTAGAATGGACAATATTAATAGTTGCAATTATTCTTTGTGTTATTGGATTAATTGCACTATTTTCTGCAACAAACGAAACAGAGCATGCAGACTTTAATAAACAATGTATATGGTTTGTGGTAAGTTTAATAATAATGATAGGTGTAATGATAATAGATTATGAAACATTAGTAAAAATATCACCAGTACTATATGGACTGTTTATTCTTTTACTAATAGGGGTATTATTCACACCAGAAATAAATGGAGCAACAAGCTGGTACGATATAGGATTTTTCTCTTTTCAACCAGGAGAATTTGCAAAAATATTTGTAATATTATTTTTAGCACTAGCAATAAATAAAATACAAGAAAGAGGAAAAACAGAAATAAACAGACCAACAAGATTATTAGTATTACTTGCAATATTAGGAGTGCCAGTATTATTAATAATAAAACAACCAGACTTTGGAACAGCGGCAGCATATATAGTAGCAGCAGCATTAATGATAATATCAGCAGGAATAAATAAAAAATACATAATAGGAACAATAATATTAGTTGTTGTATCAGTACCATTAATATATAATTTCATATTGCCAGATCATGCTAAAGCAAGAATAGATATATTCTTAAATCCAGAATCAGATCCAAGAGGAGCAGGATATAATATAATCCAATCAAAACTAGCAATAGGAGCAGGAGGACTAACAGGAATGGGATTACTAAAAGGAAATCAAACACAATTAGGCTTTCTATACCCAAAAACAACAGACTTTATATTTGCAGTAATAGGAGAAGAGATGGGATTTGTAATAGCAGGAACAGTAATAATATTATATGTATTATTAATAACAAAAGGAATATATGTTGCAAAAACAGCAAAAGATGAAACAGGAGCATTAATAGCAGCAGGAATAACGGGAATATTTTTATTCCATGTAGTAGAAAATATAGGAATGGTAATGGGATTGTTACCAATAACAGGGGTACCACTTCCATTTATAAGTTATGGAGGAAGTTCATTAATTACAAACTTTATATTAATAGGAATATTATTAAACATAAGCAGTAAAAGACAAAAAACAATATTTGTTAAATAGGGACGTTTCCTTTTGCTCGAAAACGAGCATTTGGGACAGACCTTTAAATAAATGTGAATTATTTACGATATTTAGGTTACTAAAGGAAAGGTAAAAATGTATATACATTCATTAAAAATAGGAAATATAGAATTAGAAAATAATTTAATATTAGCTCCAATGGCAGGTGTAACAAACTTGCCTTTTCGTATTATCTGTAAAGAAATTGGAAACCCAGGACTAGTTTGTACAGAAATGGCAAGTAGTAGGGGAATGTTTCATAATGATGAAAAAACTAAAAGG
>CALXZU010000047.1 GCA_944393325.1 uncultured Clostridia bacterium | reverse complement strand
AAAATGGTGCGGAAAGACTTGGACAGCATTAAATCATTCGAATAGTGTAGCATATTTAAATAATACAGCGGATAATTTTAGAGAAAAACATTTAGCTGAAATGGATATAAATTTAGTTTTAAATAGAGAAAGTCCACAACTTATAGATGAGTGGCAAGAAGTTCCAGCAATTTGGGATGCTGTTAGATTTAAATGTGATGAAGATAAAGAAAAAGGAAAATACATATTAACAGGTTCAGCAACTCCAGTAACAAAAGATATTCATCATTCAGGGGCAGGTAGAATTTGTAAAATGAAGATGTATACGATGTCTTTATACGAGTCAGGAGATTCAAGTGGAGAGGTTTCGTTAAAAGATTTATTTGAAGGTAAAGTGGAAAATAAATTGGTGAAAAAAACAGAATTACTAAGGCTAGCTGAATTAATAGTAAGAGGTGGATGGCCAGAGTCAGTAAATCTTAGTGTGGAAGGAGCAAGAAGAATTACTAAAAGTTATATTGAAGCAATTTTAGACGAGGATATTTCCGAAATTGATGGAGTAAAAAGAGATAAAAATAAGATGGAAATGCTTTTAAGATCTCTTGCAAGAAATGAGAGTACAATATCTTCAAATAGTGTATTAGTAAAAGATATTTCAGATAATACAACAGAAAAAGAACTTTTAATAAGTAGAAATACTGTTTCAGATTATTTAGATGTTTTAAATAAATTACATTTAATAGAAAATCAAAATGCTTATATGTATAAAATACGTTTAAGAGTAAATGTTGGAAAAAATGCGAAAAGACATTTTACAGATCCTTCTTTAGGTTGTGCTATTTTAAATATAACTCCTCAAAAATTAATGAATGATTTAGAAACATTTGGGTTTTACTTTGAAGCTCTATGTGAAAGAGACTTACGTATTTATGCGGAAAGTTTTGATGCTAAATTATACCATTATAGAGAAAATACAACAGGACTTGAAGTAGATAGCATAATAGAAGTTGCAGATGGAGAATATGGAGCAATAGAAATAAAATTAGGCTCTAATCAAGAAGAAGAGGCAGCAACTAATTTGAAAAAGTTTTATAATTTAGTAGATGTAAAACCTAAATTTATGTGTATAATATGTGGTTTATATAATGCGGTAGTAAAAAGACCTGATGGTATATATGTATTACCGATTACAGCTTTAAAAAATTAAGAGAGGAAAACCTCTCTTGATTTTTTATATCCATTCACCATATTTTTTAATATAAATCTTTTTAGCAAATAAGGCTACAAAACAATAAAGAAGTGTTACTGCAAATATTAAGAAAATATATTTTGTAGCTATTGGAACTAATCCAATCATTGCACCTAAACCAGTAAATGGAATTACTAAACCTATTATAATAAGTGATATAGAAGATATATAAACAGCTATATGTGCATTACTTTGTATAAATGGGATTTTTGCAGTTCTTATAATATGCATACCAACTAAATTAGAAACTATACTGTAACTAAACCAGATTGTTTGGAATGTAGCAGCATCTCTAACATGGAAAAAGGCTAAAAGTGAGATGAATACTATAATGTCAAATATTGAACTTACTGGTCCCATAAATAACATAAAATGTTTTAAGCTCTTAATATCAAATTTTTTAGGTTTTTGTAAAGATTCTTTATCAACATGGTCAAAAGGAAGAGTCATTTGACCAAAATCATAAAGTAAACCTTCTACTAGTAATTGTATAGGTGTTTCTGGTAAAAATGGTAAAAATATGCTTGCAATAATTACAGAAACAACTTCACCAAAATTAAAACTTGTAGCAAGTTTTATATATTTCATTAAGTTTACAAAAGTACGTCTACCTTCTGTTACACCATCTAATAATACATTTAAATCTTTTTCAAGAAGAATTATATCAGCAGATTCTTTTGCAATATCTACAGCAGTGTCTACAGATACACCAACATCTGAATTTGTAAGAGAAGGACTATCATTTATACCATCCCCCATATATCCTACTACATTTCCAGATTCTTTTAGAATTCTAACAATTCTTGCTTTTTGAATAGGTGAAAGTTTTGCAAATATATTAGTTTTTTTAAGCAGTCTTTTAACAGCTAAGTCTGATAATTTGTCTAATTTACTTCCAAGAACTATATTGTTAGAATTGATACCAACTTTTGAACATACACATCTTGTAACTTCAGCATTATCGCCAGTTAGAACAATAACTCTAATACCGGCTTTATTAAGTTTTAAAATAGATTCTTTTGCAGATTCTTTTGGTGGGTCTAAAAATCCAATAAAACCTAAAAGTATCATGTTTTTTTCATCATCTACCGAGAAATTAGAAATCCCTTGAATTTCATTTTTTTGGCACACTGCAACGACTCTTAATCCTTGTTCATTTAATTTTTTACTAATTCTTCGAATATTATCTTTAATCTCTTTTGTAATAGGTTCAACCTGACCTTTATAATCTACCATAGTACAAATATTTAGGATTTCTTCGACAGCACCTTTTGTAATCATTTGTTTCTTTTCACCGTCTGATACAATTACAGACAAACGCCTACGTGAAAAGTCAAAAGGAACTTCATCTATTTTTTTGTACTTTTCTTGTAAATCTCCTAAATTATTTTCAAGACCTCTGTTAATTACAGCTTCATCAATATTTCCTTTTAAACCAGTCTGAAAATAAGCATTTAAAAAGGCATGCTTTAAAATTCTAATATCTTCATCACCATTAATATCTAAGTATTTTTCTAAAACAATTTTATCTTCTGTTAAAGTTCCTGTTTTATCTGTGCAAAGAATATTCATAGCTCCGAAATTTTGAATAGCATCTAATTTTTTTACAATGGTCTTTTTCTTAGACATTCTAACAGCACCCTTAGAAAGACTAGAAGATAAAATAACTGGTAAAAGTAAAGGAGTAATTGCAATAGCAATTGCAACAGCAAATGTAAATGCCTCTATTGAACCATGCTTTAAGGCGTTTAAAATAAATACTAAAGGTATCATAGCTAGCATAAAACGAATAAGTA
Organism: uncultured Clostridia bacterium; assembly: GCA_944393325.1. Lineage (GTDB taxonomy): Bacteria > Bacillota > Clostridia > TANB77 > CAG-508 > CAG-269. The sequence continues at coordinate 9,696 of CALXZU010000047.1, read as the reverse complement.
ATTTACTAATACTTTCAATACCTTTTTGGAAAGCAGTTTTTGGTTTTCCGGTAGATAATGTATGAGCAACTTTTCCAAAATAAGTAGAGTCAGCAGTTTTTATAACTACACCTTTTGCACTTCCTGATATTACAGTAGTTCCCATAAAGCAAATAGTATCCAAGTCTGAAATATTATCAATTTGATTTATTGAAATTTCAGTATCTACTAATTTTTTAACACTGTCAGATTCGCCTGTTAAAGATGACTGACCAACATATAAATCCTTTGCTTCAATAATTCTTAGGTCAGCAGGTATCATACTACCAGCAGATAAAATAACAATATCTCCTAATGTTACATGGTTTATGGGAATAGAAATTTCTTTACCATCACGAATAACAGTAGTAGTTGTTGCAACCATTTGCTTTAGTTCTTCAGCAGCTTTATTTGAACGATATTCTTCAAAAAAATCTAAAAGAGTGCTTGCAGTAACTAAGATTGCAATTACAATGATATTTGCATAACTAGGTGTTTGAGGTAAATAAACATCTGTATAAAATAAAATACATACAATCCCAAGTAATATACAATTAAATGGTGAAAATAAACTTTCTAAAAAATAATTATACCATCTTTTGGGTTTTGATTGTTTAATCTCATTTAAACCTAAATTTTTAATTAATTCATTTGCCTTATTAGATGAAAGACCTTTTTCATCAATTCTGTATTTTTTTATAAATTCATCTTTAGGCAAAGTACATTCTTCTCCATACATTTTTTTTATATCAACATCTTCTTTTGCATTTGCCAAAATACCATCTCCTTTGTAAAAAATCTTCTTTTAAATTATACCACTAATAAAAAAAAATACTACAAAAAATATAAAAAAAAACAAAATAAATTTGAATTTTAAATTTTTATATACTTTTTCTATATTAGATGATATAATTTTAAGTGAAATTATTAAAGATAAGGAAGATTAAAATGGGGATATTTGTTGGAGTTTTATTAGTATTATTGGTTATATGTATAATATTTATGATAGTTTTTAAGAATAAAAAAGAAGAAAACAAAATTAATAGAAAAGAAAATAATTCAGTAATTTCAAAAAATACAGATATGTTTCCAGATATTAAAATAATAGAAGATGTAAATATAATACCAGAAGAAAAAAATAAAATTATAGATGGCAATATAAAAAAAGCAATTGCAATATTTGATAATTATGCACCAAGAACAGTTATGATGGAAAAGAATATAGAAAATGCAAAAGAAATATTAAATAATACAAGAGCTTTTTTCTCTGCTAATAGTAAAGGAACAGAGAAAATGTTAGAAGTTAAAGATAGCTTAAATGAAGTTTATGGAATTAAAATGAAAAAAAGCAATCTTAATAATAGGATGATTTTTGATAAACAAACAAAGTTTAGAAGAGAAGATGAATTAATTGCTTCATATGGTAAAGATGCTTTAGTAAATGCGGGGTTTAATGCTGCTTCTATGATAGTTGGACAATATTATATGGCGGAAATTAATAATAAATTAGATGTAATTAAAAATGATATAAAAGATATTTATAGTTTATTAGATTCAGAATACCAAGGTAAGTTTATGCAAATTATATCCAAAATGAAAGAAATAATTGAAAATAAAGTAGAAATTTTAAATAATGATTATTCACGAGACAAAAGATATAATGAAGTTTTAGCAATGGAAATTAAATGTTCTAATTTGTTAGGACAAGCAAATGAAGAGATAAGAAAATTTATAAATGAAGAAGAACCTAATTTTGAAAAATATGAAAAAGATGTAGGAAAAATAGAGTTGTGGTTTACTAGGCAACAAATATTACAAAAATTATTATTGGAAATAGGAAATTTAAGATATGTTTTAGCAAATGGAAATGAAACATCAAAATTGAGTCATACACAGTATAATAATTATATTTTACAAACAAATGAAGTAAATTCTAAATTAGAAAACTGGAACAAATTAAATTGTGAAAAATTTGGTATAAATAGTAAAGAACATAAAAGAAATGCTAAATTTTACAAATTAAGAAAAAATACAATTGGTAAGATAAATGAAAACTGGGCATACAGTAAATTAAATAGTGAATTAGAACAAAAAATAGACAAACAAATAAATATAGAAAAATTAGATCCATATGTAAATAATAAACAAGATAAAGAAATAAAAATATTAAAATATAAAGGTGAATATTATAATTTGTTAGATGATAATAAAAATGAGAATTAATTAGAAAGAAGGATTTGGATATGAAAGAAAGAATTAGAGTTGCAGGAATTATTAAAATAAATGATGGATATGCTTTTATGCATAGAAAAAATGTTATAAAAAGAAAAGATTTTCAAGAATATTATACATTCCCAGGTGGTGGATTAGAAGAAAATGAAACTTTAGAAGAAGGAGTAATAAGGGAAATTAAAGAAGAGTTTGGAATTACAGTTGAGGTTATTAGAAAATTGTATGAAATACAATCAGAAAAATTTAACCAAAAGGAGTACTTTTTTCTTTGTAAATATAAAGAAGGGGTATTTGGAACAGGTACTGGGCCAGAATTTAGTGGCAATCCAAAATATAAAGATAGTCGGAGAATATATACCAGAAATTATAAACAAAGAGGAAATAGAAAATTTATTATTATTACCACCAGAGATAAAAGAAAAATTTGTAAAAGATTTAAAAGAAGGAAATATTTAAAAATAACAAGAAAATAGATATTGTGTAAGATGTTTATTTTATACATTTATTTTGTGTTCATTTTTACTATAAAAAATGTAATTAATGAAATAATTTAATTTCTAAATTTGTTGACGAAAAAAATCGAAAATGATATAATGCAAACATAAGCAAATGAAATTAAAGGAGGAACTTATGAAAGAACAAAGTTTGAAAAAAATAGGATTATTTGTAATTATATTAGTAATTGGTTTGCTATGTTATTTGAGTTTTACAGATATAAACTCATATAAAATATCAAAAATAGAAAATGATTATTTAATGGTAACAGAAGGCGAAGTAAACGAAAGTACAAATACCACTGCAGAAACGTCAAATGAAACTTCAAATCAGAGTGAAGATAATACAAGTCAAAGCAGTAATACAGCTAGTACAACATCAACAACAAGAACTGTTTCAGAATTATCAAGTAATGCAAATTTATCAATGCTTGGAATTAGACCAACAGAATATGATTTTACAGGTTTTAAAATGGCAACAACAACATATGATGTAACAGTTCCACAAGATGTAGAAGAAGTAGAGGTATATGGAACTGCCCAAGATAGTAAAGCAAAAGTAAGTGGGCTAGGAACTAAAAAATTAGAAGAAGGATTAAATGATTTATCAATAGTAGTAACAGCAGAAGATGGAACAGAAAAGATATATACAATAAATGTAACAAGAGAAAGTGCACAATCTACAGGAGATGCTCAAGAGACAGAAAGTAATGGAGAAGGTCTTGCGTCTTTGAAAATAGGAGATTTAGAATTATCACCACAATTTAGTACATCAGTATATGAATATACAGCAAAATATATTGGTGAAGAAACAAATTTAGATGTAATAGCTGAAGCGACAAATGATGAGTATACTGTTGAAATAACAGGAAATGATAATCTACAAGAAGGAGAAAATACAATAACAATAGTTGTTACAGATGCAGAAGGTGAAAATGTAGCAACATATCAAGTAGCATTAAATAAAAGTTTAGTAGATGAAGAAGCAATAGCAAGACAGCAAGAAGAAGCAAAACAAAAAGAAGAACAAAAAAAGATGATAGCAATAGGTGTAGCAGCAGGTGTAATAATTTTAATTATTGTAATAGTATTAATAGTGAAAAAAAGAAGAAATGATGCATGGGCAGAAGAATATACAGTTCCATATTCAGGATTAAATGATGATGACGAAGATAATAATTATCAGGATGATAATGAAGAAGATGTAGATGAAGATGAAGATAATACATGGACTAAAGAAAGTGCTAGAAAACAATTTTTAGATGATTATGATAATGATAATACATATTTAGATCAAGAAAGAGCATCAAGAAGAAAACATAAAGGAAAAAGATTTAAATAAAAGAGGGAGAACTTCCCTCTTTTTTGATATAGGAAGGATTAACAACATCCACCTCTATTACCACCACAACAGCAGCAAAGTAATAATATAAGAATTATAATCCAGCAACAATCATCGCCAAATCCAAATCCTCCACAACCTCTGTTCTCAGGCATAATACAAACCTCCTTCCAATATATAAATATGTTTTATTTTGTTAATCATTTGTATGATATATCTTATGAAATTTATAAAAATGTGTTACAAAAGTACATGTTCTTAAACAAAAATATTATAAATAAAAGTAGTGAACATACAAATAATAATTCCACAAACAGTAGGAAGTAAAAAGCTAATGAAAGCCCATTTAAAACTACCAGATTCTTTTTTTATGGTAAGAAGAGTTGTGGCACAAGGAAAGTGTAAACAGGTAAAAATCATAACATTTATAGCTGTAAGAATGTTCCAACCGTTTTGGATTAATATTTGTCCAATTGAAGAGATATCCTCCATATTAACTAAAGAATTTCCACCAAGATAACACATAAGGATTATCGGAAGTACAATTTCATTTGCAGGAATACCAAGTATGAAAGCTGCTAATATATATCCATCTAATCCAAGGATTTTAGCAAAAGGATTTAAGAAATTTGCGACTATCGAAAGTAGGCTTTCACCATTAATTCCTACATTTGCAAAAATCCAAATAACAAGTCCTGCTGGAACTGCTACACTTATTGCTCTTCCTAATACAAATAATGTTCGATCAAAAATAGAACGTATAAATATTTTTCCTAGTTGCGGTTTTCTATAAGGTGGGAGTTCTAATACAAAAGAAGATGGCATACCTTTTAAAATTGTTTTAGAAAGTATTTTTGATACAATCAATGCACAAAACATACCAAGTAAAATAACTAAAATAACACTAATAGTAGATATAATAGAAGCTCCAAAACCTTGAAATGTTCCTGCAATAAAAACAGTAGAAATAGTAATTAAAAAAGGAAATCTGCCATTACAAGGAATAAAATTATTAGTAAGTATTGCAATTAGCTTTTCTCTTGGTGAATTAATAATTCTACACCCAGTAACACCAGCAGCATTACAACCAAACCCCATGCACATAGTAATCATTTGTTTTCCGCTACAAGAACATTTCTTAAAAAAACCATCAACATTAAAAGCAATTCTTGGAAGATATCCTAAATCTTCTAAAAAAGTAAATAAAGGAAAAAATATAGCCATAGGAGGTAACATAACAGATATAATCCAAGTTAAAGTCTGATAAACGCCACTAATTAACAAATTTGATAACCAATCCGGACAATTTATAAAATTAGCAAAAAATATAAGTTTTTCTTGTATCCAAGAAAAAAATGAAAATAAAATTTCTGAAGGATAATTTGCACCAACAATCGTAATCCAAAATATAATTCCTAAAAATAGGAGCATAATTGGAAAACCAAAAATTTTAGAAGTTAAGATTTTATCAATTTTCTTATCTTTATTAGAATAATTACTATCTGTATATGTACAAACATAATTAGAGACTTTTTCACAAGTATTTATAATAGAAGAAACAATAATATCCTTCAAATTTTCTTTATTTTCTTTTTGTATATTATTAAGAGCTTTTTTTCTTATATTATCTAAATCTTTGTTATTAATAATAGAAATATTAAATTTTTCCTCAATAGATTTTAAAATATTTTTATCGCCATCTAATATTTTCAAAGAAACCCAGCGTAGAAGTCTTTTTGGTATAATTTTAAAATTTTGTAGATATTCTTTAATAGAAGAAATAGCATTTTCTATATAATCAGGGTAATTTACTAAATTAGCTTTTGGAATAATTTCTTTTTTACAAATTTTTAGAACAGTTTCCATTAAATTATTTAAAGTCTTTTTCTTTCTCGCAATAGTTCCGTACTACAGGTACACCAAGTTTTTTAGATAATTTATCTAAATCAATTTCTATATTTTTCTTTTTGGCTTCATCTAATAAATTTACACAAACAATGATATTATTAGTGATTTCCATTATTTGATAAACTAAGTTTAAATTTCTTTCTAAACAAGTTGCATCTAAAACTATAATTGTACTATCTGGTTTTTCAAAACATATGTAATTACGTGCAATGTCTTCTTCTTCAGAACAAGACATAATAGAATAGGTACCAGGAATGTCTACTAATAAAAAATTATTACCTTTGTAAAAGTAAGAACCGGTAGCATTTGAAACAGTTTTGCCGGGGCCAATTTCCGGTATGTTGATGCATTCCTGTTAAACTATTAAATATAGTAGATTTTCCAACATTAGGATTACCAGCAAGTGCTATTGTATAATTTTTTTTGGTTTTTTTATCATTATATTTTTTAGATGTAATTAAATGAAGGCCACAGGAAGAATTTGTAAGTCCCATAATATCACCTCATAAAATAATATATTATAATTTATGAGTGTTAAAATATAATGGTTACTAGAAATATATTTTTATTAATGAAGAATCTTCGTCTCTTAAAGCAATTAATGAGCCTCTTACATAAAAAGCCTTTAATCCTTTAGAGGGACTTGATAAAATAGGTGTGATTTTTGTATTTTTTACTAAACCTAAATCTAATAGTCTTCTTCTAATTACACCGAGTACATCCTAAGGATTTAATAATGCCTGTTTTGCCAATAGGCAATGCATTTAATGTACAATTTTTATTTTCCATAACATATCACCTAAATTCCTTACTTTATTATATTTTGTCGAAAAATAAAATGTTCTTATTGACAAAATATTTTAAATATGTAAAAATTACAAAAGAAAAAGAAATAGGAGGATTTTTGAAATGGAAAAATTAAGAGGTTTTGAGATTGCAAAAGGATTTGAAAATATGGGAATTAATTTACCAGAAAGAAAAACAAAATATTCAGCAGGATATGATATAGAAGCGGCAGAAGACACTGTTGTTCCAAGTTTTAAAAAAGGAATGAATCCAACACTTATAAAAACAGGAATAAAAGCATATATGCAAGATGATGAAGTTCTCTTTTTATATAACAGAAGTTCAAATCCAAAGAAAAAAGGGTTAATTTTAGCAAACAGTGTAGGTGTAATTGATAAAGATTATTATGGAAATCCAGACAATGATGGACATATTATGTTTGCTTTTTATAATATAAAGGATGAAGATATAATGATAAAAAAAGGAGAGGCAATAGGGCAAGCTGTTTTCCAAAAATATTTAATAACAGATGATGATAATGCAGAAGGAGAAAGAGTAGGAGGCTTTGGTTCTACTAATAAGTAAATAAAAAAATCTAAAAAAATTTTCAGAAACTGTTTCCTTAGAGTATCAAGGAAAAGAAGAAAAATATACATAAAAAATGAAAGGTAAAGGCTTTGACTTTTACCTTTTTTTGTAGTATAATAGAAATGGTTAAAAAATCCAATAAAGTTATTTAAAATCATAATTTGACATAACTTTATTATCTTTTTTTCGCCGAAAAATATATTATGCTGAAAGGAGTTGACTTACATGTTTAATGTAGGAGACAAAATAGTGTATCCAATGCATGGTGCAGGGGTAATAGATGCTATTGAAGAAAAAGATATTTTAGGGGAGAAACAATCTTATTACATATTAAAAATGCCAGGAGAAGTTAAGGTTATGGTTCCAACAGCGAAGGCAGAAGAGGTTGGAGTAAGAAATATTATAGATAAAAGTTCAGCAGATAAAGTAATAGGTGTACTAGAACAAGATGAAACTGCAATGGATAAAAATTGGAATAAAAGATATAGAGACAATATGGAGAAAATGAAGAGCGGAGATATTTATGAAGTTGCAGATGTTGTAAGAAACTTGAGTTTTAAGCAAAAAGAGAAAGGTGGATTGTCTACTGGTGAAAAAAAGATGCTAAATAATGCAAAACAAATTTTGATTAGTGAGTTGGTTTTAGCAGAACATGCTTCACAAGAAGAGGTAGAACAATTAGTTGAAAATAAAATAAATACATCATATAAAATGTTCAGAACAGATGAAATAAATACAGAAAGTATTGTAAATAAATTTATTCCATTTGATGGAACAGGAACAGAAGAATAATATAAATTGTGTGGGATTTTCTCATACAATTTTTTCGAAAGAGAATAAATAGGGGGCTAAAGATGAATATAGATATTAATGATGAAACAAATAGACTACATATAAAAAAAGTATATAAAGAAAAAATAAGAAACTTACTAAAACTTTGTATAGGAATATTTATGTTTAGTTTTTTTACTTACATAGTTGGAATATGGAGGTATGGACAATTTGATTTTGGACTAATTTTTGAAATGATTTCTTTTGTATTTATAATAATTGCATATAGAAAAATAGAGCAAAATGATTTTGATGCTATAAAAAAGAGTACTATTATAGCTATGATACCGCTAGGATGGCTTGTGATTTATGATCTTATTGGATTACTTGTGAATATAGATGAAGTATTTAGAGAAGTTGTTAGGTATTATGTGACTTGGGATAAATATTTTTATTATTTGTTACCTTATTTAGTAGATGTGGTTTTAATTACATTACTTATATTACTTTATAAAGTAATAAATGCTTCAAAGAAAATTGAAAATAAAAGTGTTGATTTTGCTGAAGATTTTTACGATAATTTATAAAAAGCTGTTTAAAACAGCTTTTAAAATACATTTTGTTCTTCATCATATAAAACATCATCATTTTTAAATACATTTTGTTTGTGGTTTTCAATATTTGATAATCTATTAGAAAGGCAAATTAGAATTCCTACAATTGCTATTTGTATTATTATATACAAATATGCTTTTACTGAAAAATTAGTATATGCTCCTTGGCTTTCTTTTACATATGCATCTTTGGAATTTAATATTGATATACCAGAAAATCCAAAATTAAATTTTTTAGAACTACCATCTATATTATTTTCTTTAGCATATTCATTATAAAAATTTTCGTATGTTTCATTATTGTTATATTTTTTATCAATACAAATTTTTGTGCCTAAAAATATAAATGTTAAAATTAAATACATAATTCCAATAAATCTCAAATTATTTACTAATCTTTCTTTACTACTTTTGGTTAAAAAAGAGACTAATGTAGCAATTATAAATACAGAAACTATGGAAATAAGTTGTGAGTTTAGAAAGTGTTGTTTTATATCGGATAATGGATCTTCGAATGAAATTTTATATCCAGTTAGATATACCGCAAATGCTATTAATAATATTATAGAAATAAGTATTAATTGCATTGCTATAAAGGTTTTATCATAGTGAAAAATTACAACAAAAGGCCTTCTATAAAATCTATAATGTGGGGCTCTATAACCACCATTTTCATCATTTCCAACTTCTATATTAGGTAATTCGCCACGATTTCTAAACATTTTAATCCCCCTTATAATTTTTTGTATTAAATATAGTATATATCAATTGTTTGTAAATTACAATATTTAAATAACAATACTAATGGGAATTTATAGTAAATTAGTGCGACAATTTATAGTTTTTAAAAGCAAAATAATTAGGTTTAAATGTCAAGTAAAAAATCCATAAAAAGTGGAAAGTTAAAAATACCGAAAAAGTAGAATGTGTTATTTCCTAAAAA
>CALXZU010000046.1 GCA_944393325.1 uncultured Clostridia bacterium | reverse complement strand
ATATTTCATTAGTATTACAAACCTTGTAATATTCTGTGGATAACTATTTTTATTTTTCAGCTAGTCTGAACAGTAACTTTTTTTACAAAAAATTCACAAAATTTTTAGCAGAAAGTATTGACAAGTGCTAAATATGGGTATAATATATAACAAGGTTAGCAAACAAACTGAAAGAGTGCTAAAACTAACAATTAAAAGAAGGTGAAAAAATTGTTAGATGAAAGAAAAAAGAAGGTACTACAAGCAATAGTAGAAGAATATATAAATACAGCAGAACCGGTTAGTTCAAATGCGTTAACTAAAGACCATGGATTAGATTGTAGTAGTGCAACAATAAGAAATGAAATGGCAGAACTTGAAAAAAGTGGATATTTAGATAAAACACACACATCAAGCGGAAGAATACCGTCAGAAAAAGGATACAGATATTATGTAGATGAACTTGTAAATGACAAAGATATAAGTTTAGAAGAAATAAAATACATAAGTGACAAATTAGAAACAAAAGTAAATGAAATAGAAGATTTAACTAAAATAACAGCAAATACAATATCTGAAGTAACACATTACACAACAATATCAATTGGTCCAAAAACGAACCAACAAATAATAGAAGAAATAAAATTTGTACTACTTCGGTTCAAGAATGATGATGGCAGTGATATTAACAGACACAGGAATGATAAAAGAAACAATAATAAAGTTTGATGAAGATATTACAGCAAAACAAGTAGAAACAATAAACTATATGTTTAATAAAAAATTGAAAGGTGAGCCATTAGAAACAATAGATAGACCATTAGAAGATTATTTATATGATGAAATGACATATAGTGTAAATGTAGTAAAGCCAATAATAGAACAAATAAAAAAAGTATTAAAAGAAGATGAAAAAATATATTTAGAAGGAGCAAACAAAGCATTTGAATTACCAGAATTTAATAGCTTAGAAGTAGCAAAAAACTTTGTAAATATATTAGACACAAAAGAAGTAGTATCAGATATGCTAAACAGTGGATTTGCAGAGGATATAAAAGTTTATATTGGTGATGAAAACGAACAAGAACAGTTAAAAGATTTTAGCGTAGTAACATTCAAACATAAAGTAAATGGAAAAGATTTAGGAACAATAGGAATTATTGGACCTAAAAGAATGGACTATTCAAAAGTGATTTCAGTAATGAAATATATAAATAAAAAATTAAATGGAAAAAATTAAAAAAGAAAGAAGGGATAAAATGGCAGAAAAAGAAGAAATTAAAGAAAATGAAAAATTAGAAAACAAAAAGGAAGAAAAGGAAAAGAAAAATGAAAGCAAAGAAATGGTACCAAAAGAAGATTATGATGCATTAGATGACCATTTTAAAAGAATTTTAGCAGAATTTGAAAACTATAAGAAACGTAGCCAAAAAGAAAGAGAAACATTATATAATTCAATATTATCAGATGTGGTAGAAGTAATATTACCAGTACTTGATAATTTAGAAAATGCAGTGAAAGTAAATACAAAAGATGAAGAATACAAAAAAGGAATAGAACTTGTACTAAAACAATTCAATGATGTATTGAGGTCAAAAGGAGTAGAAGAAATAAAGGCAGAAGGAGAAACATTTGATCCAGAATTACATGAAGCAGTAAGAAGTGTACAAGATGAAGAAAAAGGCGAAAAAGAAATTGTAGAAGTGTATAGAAAAGGCTATAAAGTAGGAAGCAAAGTAATAAGACATTCGATGGTAGCAGTAGCAAATTAAAAGGGGAGCTGAAATGGTAGGAATAATATTAGATATATTGATAAATATAGTAATATTTTATGTTATATATTCTGCTATAAATAAAGATGTCGACTATTTTAAAAATGTACTTATTTATGCAGTAGGAATGGAAATAGAAATGTTTATAGTAATGCTAATATTAGGCTATATATCAATATTAATGTTAATTATGGTATTTGGTGCATATTTTATACTAGGATTGATAGTAGTATTTATATTAGAAAAATTAAATAATCGTTATCTTTTTGAAAAAATACCTTTTATTATAATAGGTGTAGTGGTAAACATTGTTATTACACATATTGCAGTTTTTATATTTGGAGGACTACTTTCAATAGGGATACTATAAAATAAATTTTAGTTATTAATTTTTTTATATAGATGTTGTTTTTTGGGATAGAGCAAAAGAGCTTTCTCATAAAACATACAAAACTTCTAAGGACGGGAAAAGAAGTAAATAAAATAAAGAACTGTTTTTTAGCCCGTTACAAAAAACAGTAAAGAAAGGATGAATAAAAATGGGAAAAATTATAGGAATTGACTTAGGAACAACAAACTCATGTGTAGCAGTTATGGAAGGAGGAGAACCAGTAGTTATACCAAATGCAGAAGGAAATAGAACAACTCCATCAGTAGTTGCATTTTCTAAAAATGGTGAAAGACTAGTTGGACAAATTGCAAAACGTCAAGCTGTAACAAATCCAGAAAATACTGTTATATCAATTAAAAGAAAAATGGGAACAAATGAAAAAGTAGATATAGAAGGAGATAAATTTTCTCCACAAGAAATATCAGCAATGATTTTACAAAAATTAAAAGCTGATGCAGAAAATTACTTGGGACAAAAAGTAACACAAGCAGTAATTACAGTACCTGCATATTTTAGTGATAGCCAAAGACAAGCAACAAAAGATGCAGGAAAAATTGCAGGGCTTGAAGTATTAAGAATTATAAACGAACCAACAGCAGCAGCTTTAGCATATGGTATGGACAAAGAACAAGACCAAAAAATCATGATTTATGATTTAGGTGGAGGAACATTTGATGTATCTATCTTAGACATTGGAGATGGTGTATTCGAAGTACTAGCAACAAACGGAAATACACATCTTGGTGGAGATGATTTTGATGAAGCAATAATTAATTATTTAGTAGATGAATTCAAAAAATCAAATGGAATTGATTTAAAACAAGACAAAATGGCTATGCAAAGATTAAAAGAAGCAGCAGAGAAAGCAAAGATAGAATTATCAGGTGTTCAACAAACACAAATTAACTTACCATTTATTACAGCAGATGCTACAGGACCAAAACATTTAGATGTAAATTTAACAAGAGCTAAATTTGAAGAATTAATTCATGATTTAGTAGAAGCAACATCAGGACCTGTAAACCAAGCCTTAAAAGATGCTGGATTAACACCAAATGATATTCATAAAGTATTATTAGTAGGTGGTTCTACAAGAGTTCCAGCAGTTCAAGAAGCAGTTAAGAGAATTACAGGGAAAGAAGCTGATAAAGGAATAAACCCAGATGAATGTGTTGCAATTGGAGCAGCAATTCAAGGTGGTGTTTTATCAGGAGATGTTAAAGATTTAGTATTGTTAGATGTAACACCTCTATCACTAGGTATTGAAACATATGGTGGAGTATTTACAAAATTAATAGAAAGAAATACAACTATACCAACTAAAAAATCACAAATATTCTCAACAGCAGCAGATGGTCAAACATCAGTTGAAATTCACGTATTACAAGGTGAACGTGAAATGGCAGCATATAATAAAACTTTAGGAAGATTCCAATTAACAGGAATACCAGCAGCACCAAGAGGTGTACCACAAATTGAAGTAACATTTGACATAGATGCAAATGGTATAGTTCATGTATCAGCAAAAGATATGGCAACTGGAAATGAGCAAAATGTAGCAATTACAGCTTCAACGAATCTTACAGATGAAGATATTGATAAAGCTGTTAAAGATGCAGAAGCACATGCTGAAGAAGATAAAAAGAGAAAAGAAGAAATTGAAGTTAAAAATAATGCAGAAAGTTTAGTATATAATAGTGAAAAAACTTTAAAAGATTTAGGAGATAAAATTTCTGGAGAAGAAAAAGCTAAAGTTGAAACAGAAATAGATAATACTAAAAAAGCATTAGAAACTAATGATACTGCAAAAATTAAAGAAGCTACAGAAAAATTAACAAAAGTATTTTATGATATGTCAGAACAATTATATAAAAATGCAAATCCAAATGCAGGAGCAACAGGAGAGCAAGCAGGTACAAATACAGAAGGTCCAAAAACAGATGAGAATGGAAATGTATATGATGCAGATTATAAAGTTGAAGATGATAATAACAACAAATAAGAAACATAAGAGGAATTAGAGGAAATTCCTCTAATTCCTTTGCATGCTTTTTAAGGAGGAAGTGAAATGGCTGAAAAAAGGGATTACTATGAAGTTTTAGGAGTGAATAAAAATGCAACAGATGATGAGATAAAAAAGGCTTATCGTAAACTTGCCAAAAAATATCATCCTGATGCAAATCCAAATAATAAGGAAGAGGCAGAAGCTAAATTTAAAGAAGTAAATGAAGCATATGAAAATTTATCAGATCCTCAGAAAAGAAGAATGTATGACCAATTTGGAGCTAATGGACCACAAGGAGGTTTTGGTCAAGGAGGACCATTCGGTCAAGGAGGATATTATTCATATAGTAGCTCTGGATTTGATGGCTTTTCAGATTTTGGTGATTTAGGAGATATATTTTCGTCATTTTTTGGAGGAGGTTTTGGAGGTGCAAGAAGAGGAAATGCAAGAAAAAATGGTCCTTCAAAAGGAGCAGACTTAAATGTAAGGATGGATATTACATTTGAAGAGTCTTTTTTAGGCATAGAAAAAGAAATTGTAATAACAAGAGATGAAGAATGTAATCATTGCCATGGAACTGGTGCAAAACCAGGAACGTCCCCTATTAAATGCCCAACATGTCATGGAACAGGACAAGTAACACAGGTGCAAAATACAATATTGGGACAAATGCAAACAACAAGAACTTGTTCAGCATGTCATGGAACTGGTGAAATAATAAATGAGCCTTGTGACATTTGTCGTGGAAAAGGTACTATTAGAAAACAACCAAAAATAAAAGTAAAAATTCCAGCAGGAATAGATGATAACCAAACAGTAGTATTAAGAGGAGAAGGAGAACCAGGGAAAAAAGGAGGCTCAAAAGGAGATTTATATATTACAGTAAAAGTAAAAAGACATAGTATATATACAAGGAAAGGAAATAATGTACTTTGTGAAATACCAATAACAATAACACAGGCATCTTTAGGGGCAGAACTTGAAATTCCAATGGTAGATGGAACAAAAGAAAAATATAAAATACCAGAAGGAACTCAAACAGGAACGAAGTTTAATATTAGAAATAAAGGTTTTAGAGCAATTAACTCTAATAGTATAGGAGATTTTATATTTACAGTAACAGTTCAAACACCAAAAAGGTTATCAAAAGAGCAAAGAGAATTGTTAGTTCAGCTTGCAAAAACTATGAATGAACAACCACCAGTAAAAAAACGAGGGTTATTTGGATGAAGAGTGTAGAAATACATTCTTTTTTTTCTTTTTTTTGACTTTTATTTTATCAAGTTTTACTATTGAAACTAATGTAAATTTGTGTTACAATAAATAAGCTACTAATGGATTGGCTAAGTCTTTATAATTATTGAGACTTAGTCTTTAAGGAGGAAGGATTGACAGTCATGGAAACAGTAAAGATTCTTGGAAATGTGCTATTCATAATAGCAGTAATGGCAGGAACATTTAATGTAGCATATGTATCCTGGCTGAAAAAATCCAAGATATTAAACGTGATAGCAATTTTGATAGTGAGCATAATAATATGCCTAATTGGCAGTTATCTGTATTGGAGTGTAATAGATATGTAAAATTCTTTCGAATTAAAGACAGTATTTAAATAATATTTAAATACAAGTAGTATTAAAAAGGGAGTTTTCTATTTAGTAGGAACTCCCGTTTATAATTTTTTTATATATTTGAGTTTTGGTAAATCATATGATAAAATATTTTTAGTAAAAATAGAAAAAAAGAAGAAAGAAGAAGAAAAGAAGAAGAAAAAAAGCAGAAAAAGGAAGAAGAAAATGGGAATAAAAGTTAAAATAGCAATTAGTATAATATTAATAATAGTGATACTTACAGGATTAACAATATCTTATTTTTTATTTTCAGATATAGAATCTAAAGAAACCAAAGAAATAAGACAAAATTGTAATGTAGAAGTAGAAAGGTTTATGGGAAGAAAAATATTTATAATAAGACCTAAAGATGAGAATGTTAGTGAAAAGAAAATATTATATTTCCATGGAGGCTCTTATATAGCAGAAATGAGTAATAATCACTGGAATTTTATAGAGCAGTTAGTTTTGGATACAAAGATGACAATAATAATACCAGATTATCCATTAGCACCAAAATATACATATAAAGATGTATTTAAAATGGTAAAACCATTGTATAAAGAAATATTAGAAGAAGTTGAAAGTAATGATTTAATACTTATGGGGGATTCAGCAGGAGGAGGATTAAGTTTAGCATTGGCAGAAGAAATGGCTGAAGAAAACTATGAATTACCAGAAAAAACAATATTAATATCACCATGGCTTGATGTAAGTCTTGAAAATACACAAATAAAAGAAGTGCAAAAATTAGATAAAGAATTAAATAAAGACACATTAAAGTTAGCAGGAATAGCATATGCAGGAGGAGAAGAAAATCTACAAAATTTCTTGGTAAGTCCAATACAAGGAGATATATCAAAATTAAAAAATATAGTAATATTTACAGGCTCAAATGATATATTAATGCCTGATATGTATAAATTACAAGAAAAAGGAAAAAAAGAAAATGTAGAGATAAAAATAAATGAATATCAAGGAGCAGGACATATTTGGTTAATAACAAAAAAAGGTGATAGCAATATAATAGAAAAAGGATATAATGATTTATTAAAAGAAATAGAAAAGTGAGACAAAACGTTAAATTAAGCTGAGATTTTTAAAATTTGTCTCAAGGAAGGATTTTTATAAATGAAGAAGAAAAAAGAAAATAAGTTATATTGGAGAAGATTAGATAATTCAGCAAAAATATTTCCAATAGCAGGAGGAAAAAAATATAGCACAGTATTTAGATTATCAGCAGTATTAAAAGAAAAAATACATCCTAAAATATTGGAAAATGCAGTGAATATGGCATTAGAACAATATCCATCATTTAAAGTAAGGATGAAAGCGGGATTTTTTTGGTATTATTTAGAATATAATCCTAAAAAAAGTATAGTAGAAAAAGAAAAAGATTATCCTTGTAAATATATAGAACCAGGAAAAAATAATAATTATTTATTTAAAATAACATATTTCGAAAACAAGATAAATATAGACATATTCCATTCACTAACAGATGGGAATAGTGGAAATATGTTTTTTAGAGAAATAATATATAATTATTTAGAATTATTACATAAAGATGAATTAAAAGAAGAAAGAACAGCAAGAAAGATAGTAGAAAATGATACAGAAGACAGTTATATGAAAAACTACGATAAAAAAGCAAAAGGAAATAATTCAGCTAAAAAAGCATATAGACTAAAAGGTAAGAAAATAGGTTTAGGTGGCATTTCAGTAATACATGAGATAATAGATTTAAAACAATTACAAGAAGAGAGCAAAAAATATGAAGCAACAATTACACAATATATGGTAGCAGTACTTATATATTCTATATATAAAGAAAATTATTTAAAATACAACTATAAAGGAAATAAGCCTATTAAAGTATGTATCCCAGTAAACTTAAAAAAATATTTCCCATCAAAAACAATGTCTAATTTCTTTTCTTATATAACATTAGAAGCAGAAATGAAAAGAGATAATTTAGACACATTTGATAAAATAATAGAATTTGTAAAAACAGATTTCAAAAAGAGATTACAAGAAGAAGAAATAATAAAAACAATGTCTGCAAATGTAAAACTTGGAAACAACTTTATGATAAAAATAGTACCTTTAATAATAAAAAAAATACTTGTAAGATTAAGTTATATAGAAATTAGAAAATATACAACAATAACATATTCTAATATAGGAAGAATAGGAATTATTGGCAAATATAAAGATTATATAGATTATTTTTTAATGTTAATTGCACCAGAACCTGTTGAAAAAATAAAATGTTCTAGTTGTACATTTGAAAATAAAATGGTATTTACATTTACATCTATACTAAAAGATAATAGTATAGAAAAAAGATTTTATAAATTTTTAACTGAAAAAGGAATTTTAGTTAAAATAGAAAGTAATGGTGTTTTAGATGATATATCCGAAGAAATTAAGTAGTAAAAAAGGAGATTTAATATTTAAAATATTTTTGATAAGCTCGTTTGTATTAGGAATATTACTATTTATAATAAATAAATTAACAACTCCTGATATACCTTGGGCAACCCTTACAAATGCAGGGATTATATATATATGGATAACAGTATTTTATTCAATAAAGAAAAATACAAATATAGCAGGGCATGTATTAATACAAGCAATTGCAATATCACTTCTAACTATTTTTATAGATTATAAATTAGGATTTGAGAAATGGTCTATAAATATAGCTATACCAATAATAATTATAATTGCAAACATTACCATGTTAATTTTAACAATAGTAAGTTATAAAAAATATATAAAATATGCAATTTATCAATTAATTATAGTATTATTTAGTATGATTCCGGTAATATTAATAGGTGAAAATATTTTAGAAAATAAAGTATTAAGTATTGTAGCTAGCAGTATTTCTATTTCTAATTTAATACTTACACTTATATTAAGTGCAAAAGACGTAAAAGAAGCTGTAATTAGAAAATTCCATATATAAAACAAAAAGTGTAAAATGAGTAGAAAATAAAAAATAAGATTTCCAGGGGTGATACAATGGAAACAGGTTTAGTAATTAGAAAAGAAACTAAATTTGATAAAATAAGAAAATTATTAAATAGAGTGTTCTTTAAAGAAGAATATTTTTTAGAAGAGGAATTAAAAGGATTGCTACAAAAAAGAAATATAAATACTTCTAAAATAATAATACCAAAGGAGATAGAAAAACAAGCATGGAAAAAATAATGTTTTATAATGGTGATATTATTACCATGGAAAATAGAAATGATAAGGCAGATTATGTATTAATAGAAAATGGAAGAATAAAAAAAGTAGGGAAATTAAATGAAATTGAAGAAGAAAATGGAAGTATAAGAAAAATAGATTTAAAAGGAAAAACACTTATGCCGGCATTTATAGATGCACATAGCCATATAACAGCATATGCAAAAACATTTAGTTATATAGATTTAAAAGAATGTAAATCAATAAAAGAGATATTAGAGAAAATAGAAAAATATATAGAAAATAACAAATTAAAAAAAGAAGATTGGATAATAGGAGTTGGGTATGATAATAACTTTTTAAGAGAAAAAAGACATCCAAAGATAGATGAGCTAAATAAATTAGAAATTGATAATCCGATACTTATAACACATATATCAGGACATATGGGAGTATTTAATAATAAAGGATTGGAAAAATTAGGAATAAAGGAAAGCAAAACGAAAAAAGGGTATTTAGAAGAAAATGATTTTATAAAACAAACATCTAAAATAGGAAAGTTAAGCAAAAAGGAAGAAAAAGAAAATATAAAAAAAGCAGAAAAGAAATATTTAAGTTATGGGATAACAACAGTACAAGATGGTCTGACTAAAAAAGATGATTTCGAATTATTAAAAGAAATGTCTGAGGAAAAAGGTTTAGAAATAGATGTTATATCTTATATAGACTTGATGGAAAATAAAAATATAGTAAAACAAAATAAAGGTTTTATAAAAAGATATAAAAATCATTTAAAAATAGGAGGATATAAAATAATATTAGATGGTTCACCACAAGCAAAAACAGCTTGGCTTACAAAACCATATGAAGGAGAGAAAGAATATAGGGGTTATCCATCTATGAAAGATGAAGAAGTAAATAATTTTATAAAAATATCAGATGAAGAAAACATGCAATTACTTGCTCATTGTAATGGTGATTGTGCAATAGACCAATTAGTAAAAGGTATAAAACAAGAAGCGATAAAAAAAGGTGTAGACAATATAAGAAAACAAAGGACAGTGATGGTTCATGCACAAACAATAAGAAAAGATCAAATCATAGAATGTAAAGAATTAGGAATTATACCATCTTTTTTCGTGCTACATGTTTATTATTGGGGAGATATCCATATTGAAAACTTAGGAAAAAGAGCATATAGGATTAGTCCAGCAAAAGAAGCGGAACAAAATAGTATTATATATACATTTCACCAAGATACACCTGTATTGGAGCCTAATATGTTAGAAACGATAGAAATAGCAGTAAATAGAAAAACAAAAAATGGAGTAATTTTAGGAGAAGACGAAAAGATAGATGTATATGAGGCTTTAAAAGCTGTAACGATAAATGTAGCTTATAGCTATTTTGAAGAAAATGAAAAAGGAAGTATTAAAGAAGGAAAGATAGCGGATATGATAATTCTTAGTGATAATCCATTAAAAATAAGTAAAGATAAAATAAAAGATATTAAAATATATAGTACATGGAAAAATGGAAAAGAAGTATATAGAAATGAAAATATAAAATAAGAAGAAGTAAAAGAGGTAATGAGATTGAAAAATATTAAAGATTATAATTTAGAAGAATTAAAACAAGAAATAGAAAACATAGGTGAAAAGAAATTTAGAGCTGAGCAAATATTTAAATGGTTATACCAAGAAAAAGTAAAATCATTTGATGAAATGACTAATCTATCTTTAGAGCTAAGAGATAAGTTAAAAGAAAATTATACAATGTGTAACTTTAAAATACTTAAAAAACAAGAATCTAAAGATGGAACTATTAAATATTTATTTGATGTATTAGATGGAAATGCAATTGAAACAGTTTTAATGAGTTATCATCATGGATATAGTATATGTGTATCATCACAAATTGGTTGTAAAATGGGGTGCAAGTTTTGTGCTTCTACTGGTATAAATTTTATTAGGAATTTAAGTTCTGGGGAAATTGTAGAGCAAATACTTGCAGTAGAACAAGATAAAAAAGTAAGAATTTCTAATGTTGTATTTATGGGAATAGGAGAGCCTTTAGATAATTATGATAATGTTATAAATGCAATTCACATATTAAATAATCAAAAGGGATTAAGTATAGGAGCACGTCATATTAGTATATCAACAAGTGGTTTAGTTCCTAAAATATATGAGTTAGCAAAAGAAAATATACCTTGTACACTTTCTATTTCTTTACATGCAACTACAAATAAAAAAAGAAGTGAAATGATGCCAGTAAATAATAGTTATCCGATAGAGGAACTAATAAAAGCATGTAAATTTTATTTAGAAAAAACTAATAGAAGAATTTCGTTTGAATATGCTTTAGCAAAGGATAATAATGATAATATAGAAGACGCAAAAGGTTTAATAAAGTTGCTTAAAGGAATGCTTTGTCATGTTAATTTAATTCCAATAAATAAGATAGAAAATGGAAAGTTTACTAAAAGTTCTAATGAAAATATAATAAAGTTTCGTGATTTTTTAAATGATAATGGAATTGTTGCAACTATAAGAAGGGAACTTGGCTCTGATATAGATGCAGCATGTGGACAATTGAGAAGAAAAAATTTAAATTGATAAATGTATTAAAAAATAAAAATTTTATAAACTTAGTACTATTTATTTTGTGCTAAGTTTATTTTACACTTAGATTTTTCTTGATTTTTCTATACGTATCATGTAAAATAGATATGTGTAAAAGAGATAGAGGTGAAGGATATGCAAGGAATTGGAGTAGGAATAAGTGATTTTAAAGCATTAAGAGTAAGAAACAATTACTTTATAGATAAAACAATGTATATAAAAGATATAATAGATAATCAATCAGGAGTAATATTGGTAACACGTCCGAGAAGATTTGGAAAGACATTAAATATGAGTATGCTAAGATATTATTTTGATGTAAAATGTAAAGATAGTAAAGAATTGTTTAAAGGATTAAAAATAATGGAACAAGATGAATATTATACATCAAAGCTAGGAGCTTTTCCAGTAATATATTTAAGTTTAAAAGATATAAATGGAAGTAATCTTGAAGAGGTGATATTACAATTAAAAACAGAATTAGTAGAAGTATTTATAGATTATGCAGAATTATTAAAAAGTGAGAAATTATTAGATATAGAAAAAGAAATGTTTAGTACAGTTTTAAACTTAAGAGCAAATAAAATAGAGTTACAAGGAGCATTAAAATTATTATCAAGATTATTATATAAAGAATATGGAAAACCAGCAATCCTTTTAGTAGATGAATATGATGTACCTTTACAAACAGCATATGTAAAAGGTTTTTATGATGAAGCAATAGATTTTCTAAAATCATTTTATACAACAACATTTAAAGATAATCCATATTTAGAAAAAACAATATTAACAGGAGTAAGTAGGATAGCAAAAGAAAGTATATTTAGTGGGATGAATAATTTTGATGTATTTACTATAATGGATAATGAATTTGCGGATGATTTTGGGATAACAGAAGAAGAAATGGAAAAAGTAATAAAAGATTTTAATATAGAAGAAGATAGAGAAGAAATAAAAAAATGGTATGATGGATATAAAATAGGAAATGTAGAAGGAATATATAATCCATGGAGTATACTAAATTATTTAAATAAAAGAGAACTTAGACCATATTGGGTAAATACAAGCTCAAATGATTTAATAAAAATGACATTTAAGAAATCAAATACAGTAAAAGAAAAGATGATAAAATTATTAAATGATGAACCAGTAGAAGTAAAAATAGATTTAGAGACAATAATAGTAGGAATAGAAGAAAAGGAAGAAAACATCTGGGGATTAATGTTACAAACAGGGTATTTAAAAGTAGTAGAGACAGTAGATTTAATAAGAGGAATATATAAAGTAGTTCTACCAAATAATGAAATAAAATACTTATTTGAAGATATGGTAGATAATTGGTTTAGAAACAAAGTAGAAGGAGAAGATTTAAGAAGTATATTAAAAGATTT
>CALXZU010000045.1 GCA_944393325.1 uncultured Clostridia bacterium | reverse complement strand
ATAAACGCTGAAAGCATCTAAGTGTGAAGCCCACCTCAAGATAAGATATCCCATACCGTAAGGTAGTAAGATTCCATAGAGACTATGTGGTAGATAGGTTGGAGGTGTAAGTACAGTAATGTATTAAGCTGACCAATACTAATAAATCGAGGGCTTAACCACAGTATTAACGGATTTATCTAAAATTATTATTCATCTATGTATTTTTGAGTGTTAGGATAGCTGTTCGAGCGAAAGCGAGTTACAGATATGCTATACAATGTAAAACATTGTAGCTTAATAAAATAACACTATAATTTTCTAGTGATGATGACATTTAGGGAAATACCTGTTCCCATCCCGAACACAGAAGTCAAGCCTAAATGTGCCGAAAATACTTGTGGGTTACCCTGCTGGGAAGATAGGTTGTCGCTAGTTTTTTTTATTGATAAATATTTAAAAATATGATATAAATAAGGAAATTAGAAAATAGAGTAATAATTATTTTATTTTGTAATTTCTTTTTTATGAGGTGAATTTTATGAGTAAAGTTATGTGGAAACCAGGAACATTTATATATCCATTGCCAGCAGTAATGGTAAGCTGTGGTACAATGGAAAAATCTAATATAATAACAGTTGCATGGACAGGGATATTAAATACTAATCCAGCAATGGTATATATATCTGTTAGACCTACAAGATATTCATATAATATAATAAAAGAACAGGGAGAGTTTGTAATTAATCTAACGAATGAAAAGTTAGCAAGAGCAACTGATTGGTGTGGGGTAAAAACAGGGGCAAAAGTGGATAAGTTTAAAGAAATGAAATTGCATAAAGAAAAGGCAAATTTTGTTAAATGTCCACTCATTAAAGAAAGTCCCGCATCTATTGAATGTAAAGTAAAAGAAATAAAAGAATTAGGAAGTCATCATATGTTTGTAGGAGAAGTATTAGCAATAAATGCAGATAGTGAGTATATAGATAAAAATGGAGCTTTTGACATTTCTAAATGTAATTTAATTGCATATTCTAATGGACACTATTATAAATTAGGAAATAAAATAGGTAGATTTGGATTTTCTGTTCAAAAGAATAAAAATAAAAAGATAAATAAAATGAATAGAAAGTAAAAATATTAAATATATAGGGAGCATCAGTTGATGCTCCCATTTTCGAAGATTTACGAGAAGAACTGGTTGATAATAAGTGTGGAAAGTGTAGTAACTGCAGGTTCAACATCCCAAACAACTGCAATACTGGAAGGTGTAGTTATTGCATCAAGAACCTGAGAAACAGGGATTGTGTAAATACCACAACTCTTTTCCATAGCAGTGTCTACAATTACTGCATTTCCATCCTTAATTGCAAACCAAGTAACGTAGTGACCTCCCTTGCGATTTGAATCACCAAGGTAAACAGAGTTTTCCACTCTGATGGGAACTACAATACCTCTGGAAAGATTTTGAAGAATCTTACCTACAGAGGTGATCCTAGTGTCTCTTCCAATTTCGATTTTTTTATCAAGGCAAAAGAGCTTGATAACATTATCTAACCAGAAGAAGTTAGTACCAATTCCGGAAGGCATACCGAACTTTTGGAAAATCTCATCGAGTGATTTACAATCTTGAACCTCCTCATCATCAGAGAAACACTCTTGAATAGCTTCAAAAGTTGCAACAGGACTACTAAGTGCTCCAGACTTATTTTCAAGTTTCCAGCTCCTGTAACCTTTTTCAACAAGGGTGTCAATTACTGACAAAACAGAAGGAGTAAGCTCAAAAAAAATCTTTGCGCTCGGACTTGCGATGCTGTTGAAATAATTTATAACAACAGTAGCCTGAAGTGCACCGCAAGATGCGTTTCCGCAGGTGTTAGTAGCTCCAAATGGCAAATCAGCCCACTTAGGGTTGGATGCAAAAGGAATTGAGTCAGGGAGCTCGGCACCACAATCCAACCCATTGAAGATTGAGTAGTTACCGGAAAGTTCCTTGACAGATTGAATAAATTTATCAGAAGCCTCTTTTTGGAAATTAGTACGCTTGATGTGCTCCTCTCTTGGGACAGTACAATCACTAACGTTTTTGATGCTAACAGTGTTAAACATAAGTCTCCTTTCAACATCTGTCTTTGTAGACATAAAAACATTATATCATAAAAATAAGAAAAAATCAAATTTAACATTGACAGAAATATAAATATTTATATATTATATAGATATAATATTTAATAAATAGGGGGGAACAAAACATGAAATACGAAATTTTAGGAAAAACTGTACCAGTAGTTGAAGTGACATTAGGTATGGGAGAGACAATGTTTACTCAAAGTGGAGGAATGACATGGCAAACAGAAGGAATTAAAATGTCTACAAATGCTCGTGGAGGAGTAATGAAAAGTTTAGGAAGAATGTTTACAGGAGAAAGTATATTTATGAGTTCTTTTACAGCGGAAAGGGATGGAGCAAAAATTGCATTTGCAACAACAGTACCAGGAGATATTATGCCAATAGATTTAAGAAATATACCACAAGGAATAATATTACAAAAAAGAGCTTTTTTATGTGCAGAAGATGATGTTAGTTTAAGTGTTAAATTTGCAAAGAAGATATCAGCAGCTTTATTTGGTGGAGAAGGAATAATCTTACAAGAAGCAAAAGGAAATGGAATGATATTTTTAGAAATTGATGGAGACCCAATGATAAAAGAATTAGCACCAGGAGAAGTTTTAAAAGTTGATACTGGAAATGTAGTAGGATTTGAGCATACAGTATCATATGAAATAGAAACTGTTAAAGGACTTGGAAACATCTTTTTAGGAGGAGAGGGACTATTTTTAACAAGATTAGTAGGCCCAGGAAAGGTTATTATACAGTCTCAAAACTTTACAGATTTTGCAGGAAGGATAGCAAGTATGATACCAACGGGAAGGTAAAAAATATAGAACTTCTAAATATTGTATTTTTAGGGGATTTTTTAAAATTTTATTTAGAAAAACCATTGACATGTAAGGAAAATAGTGATAAAATAGATGAGCATATGTTATTACGGACATATGCTCACATCGTTTCAAAAAAGTAAGGTATTAAATACGGAGGTGTTATTAAATGGCAGCAAAAGGACCAAGAGAAAATATAACATTAGAATGTACAGAGTGTAAAAGAAGAAATTACACAACAACAAAAAACAAGAGAAACAATACAGACAGACTAGAAATAGTTAAATATTGTAAGTATTGTAAAAAACGTACAACACATAAAGAGACTAAATAGAACAATGGCAATTTTAAGGAGGATGTAAAATGCCAAAAAAAGAAATAAAAAACAATAAGAAAGAAAATAGTAAAAACAAAAAAAGTTTTTTTAAAGACTTTAAAGCAGAATTAAAAAAAGTTGTTTGGCCAACACCAAAACAACTAGTAAATAATACAGTAGCAGTAATAACTATAGTATTAATTACAGCAGCAATAGTATTTGTATTAGATTTAACATTTGAAACTTTAAATAAGCATGGCGTTGATAAAGTAAAAGAAGCAATTACTCAAATAGATGAAGAAACAAATAATGATGAAAATACAAATACTAATAGTGATTCAAGCAGTGAAAGTGAAAGCACAGAACAAAATACAAGTACTGAAAATGTAACAAATGAAACTAATACAGAAAATACTGATAATGTTACTGAAAACACTGCACAATAAAAATCTATAAAGGAGGCTAAAAACAAGATGTCTCAAAAAGATTATGATAATGTACCTAGATGGTATGTAGTACATACTTATTCAGGATACGAAAATAAAGTAAGAACAGACTTAGAAAAAACTATAAAAAATAGAGAGTTAGAAGAATATTTTTTTGACATTGTTGTTCCTATGGAAGAACAAATAGAAATAAAAGATGGAAAAAGAAAAACTAACTTAAAAAAAGTTTTTCCAGGATATGTTTTAATAAAAATGATAGTAACTGAAGAAACTTGGTACATAGTTAGAAATACAAGAGGAGTTACTGGGTTTGTAGGCTCAGGAACAGATCCAATCCCACTGACTGATGAAGAAATTAGAAATATGGGATTTGAAGATGTTCCAATAAATGTAGATTATAGTATAAATGAGCAAGTACAAGTTATGAATGGACCTTTTGAAGGTTTTGTAGGTACTGTTCAAGAAATAAATAAAGAAAAACACAAAGTAAAAGTTTTAGTATCTATGTTTGGAAGAGAAACACCGGTAGAATTAGAATTTTCACAAGTACAAAAAGTAAAATAACAAAAATATTAAGGAGGTGCCATAAAAATGGCAGAAAAAGAAATTACAAATGTTATAAAATTACAAATAGAAGCAGGAAAAGCATCACCAGCTCCACCAGTAGGTCCAGCATTAGGTTCAAGTGGTGTAAATATTATGCAATTCGTAAAAGAATTTAATGATAGAACAGCAAATCAACCAGGTATGATAATACCAGTTGTTATAACAGTATATAAAGATAAATCTTTTGACTTTATAACAAAAGTCCCACCAGTTGCAGTTTTAATAAAGAAAGCAATAAAAGTAGATAAAGGTTCAGGAAAGCCAAATAGAGAAAAAGTTGGAAAAATTACAAAGGCACAAGTAAAAGAAATTGCTGAACAAAAAATGCCTGATTTAAATGCAGCATCTATTGAAACAGCAATGACAATGGTAGAAGGAACTGCCAGATCAATGGGAATAATTGTAGTTGATTAATTAGATAAATATTAAAATATATTTATAAATTTAAAATTATGGGAGAGCATAGCTCGTTAGAACCAAAGGAGGAAATGAAATGAAATTATCAAAAAGATATGCAGAAAGTTTAAAATTAGTAGACAAAACAAAAAATTATGAAATTAAAGAAGCATTAGAATTAATTGAAAAAATGCCAAAAACAAAATTTGATGAGACAGTTGAATTACATGTTAAATTAGGTGTTGATTCAAAACATGCAGATCAACAAGTAAGAGGAACAGTTGTACTTCCAAATGGTACAGGTAAAACTCAAAGAGTTTTAGTATTTGCAAAAGGACCAAAAGCAGATGAAGCACAAAAAGCAGGAGCAGATTTTGTTGGAGCAGAAGAATTAATTCCAAAAATTCAAAATGATGGATGGTTTGATTATGATGTAGTAGTAGCAACACCAGATATGATGGGTGTAGTTGGAAGATTAGGTAAAGTATTAGGACCAAAAGGTTTAATGCCAAACCCTAAATCAGGAACAGTTACAATGGATGTAACAAAAGCAATAAATGAAATCAAATCTGGTAAAGTAGAATATAGATTAGATAAAAATAATATTATTCACTTAGGATTTGGAAAAGTTTCATTTGGTGCAGAAAAATTAGTAGAAAACTATGATGTTATAATGAATGCTATAATAAAAGCAAAACCAGCAGCAGCAAAAGGACAATATATTAAAAGTGTAGCAATAGCAACATCAATGGGACCAAGTATATTTATTAATCAATAATAATTAAATATAAGCCAAAGACAGTAGGCAAAAATAAGTCCTACCGAGGTTAGTAAATAAAAATGAAAAGTGACACTTTTTGTTTTAAGTAGCCTATGGTAGAACTTAAGATAAAAGTGTTATTTATTTTTATTATATACATTTGGGAGGTGAAAAATAAATGGCAAGTGAAAAAGTTTTAAATCAAAAGAAAGAAGAAGTTAAAAATTTAGCAGAAAAAATGAAAGAAGCAAAATTAATACTTCTAACAGATTACAGAGGAATTAATGTAGTAGATGATACAGATTTAAGAAGAAACCTAAGAAATATAAATGCTACATGTAATGTTATCAAAAATAATATAACAAGAAGAGCTTTAAAAGAAATAGGAATAGAAGGACTAGATGAAACATTAGAAGGTCCAACAGCAGTAATAATGGCAAATGATGATTATTTAGCAGCATCAAAAGAAATCTACAATTTTACAAAAACACATGATTTCTATAAAATCAAAGGTGGAGTAGTAGATGGAAAAGTAATGACAGCAGATGAAATAATCACTCTTGCAAAATTACCTTCAAGAGAAGACTTACTATCTATGCTTGCTGGTGCATTACTTGCAAATATATCAAAAGTAGCAGTAGCATTAAACGAAGTAAGAAAACAAAAAGAAGAAGCTGGAGAAAAAGTTACTGTTTCAGTTCCTGCTGAAGAAGTAAAAGAAGAAGCTACACCTGTAGCTGAAGCAGAAACAACAACAGAAACAACAGCAGAATAATTAATAACTTTATTTTAATAAAGAAAATAAAAAAAAGCTAAGGCTTTAAAATTAAAAAATAAAAATTTAGGAGGATTTTAAAATGGAAAAAATAGAAAAATTAATCGAAGAAATCGATAGCTTAACAGTTGTTGAATTAAATGATTTAGTTAAAGCAATCGAAGAAAAATATGGAGTATCAGCAGTAGCTGCTGCAGCACCAGTAGCTGGAGGAGCAGCTGGAGGAGAAGCTGCTGAAGAAAAATCATCTTATGATGTAGTATTAACAGAAGCAGGAGATCAAAAAATCAAAGTTATCAAAGTAGTTAGAGATGCTACAGGATTAGGATTAAAAGAAGCTAAAGAATTAGTTGATGGAGCACCAAAAACAGTTAAAGAAGGAGCTAGCAAAGAAGAAGCTGAAGAATTAAAAGCTAAATTTACAGAAGTTGGAGCTACAGTTGAATTAAAATAATTCTAATTTAAAAAGTTTTAAAAATATAGAAAACAAGCCATTAGGGCTTGTTTTTTTGTAAAAAAAAGTATATAATATTAACCAGATTAAATTAAGGAGATGATTAAATGCAAGTAAGTAAGGAAGAACTTTTACATATAGCAAAATTAGCAGATTTAGAAATTAATGAAAATGAGATTGATAACTATTTAGCAAATTTAGAAGATATTTTAAATTTTGCAAATATAGTAAACAATGCACCAGTAGAAGGATTAGATATAACAATAGGAGCAAATGAAGCAAAAAATGTATTTAGAAAAGATGAAGTAAAAGTATTTACAGATAATGAAAGTTTATTAGAAAATGCACCAGATAAAGATCAAAATATGTTTAGAATACCAAAAGTAATTGAGTAAAGTTAGAAAGGAGAATTTTCAAATGGATATTACAGAACTTACAGTACATGAATTACAAGAAAAGTTAAAAAACAAAGAATTAACATCATATGATATAACAAAAGCATATGTGGATAGAATAGAAGAAAAAGAAAAAGATGTACAAGCATTTGTAACAACATTAGAAAATGAAGCGTTAGAAAAAGCAAGCAAAATTGAGGAAGAAAGAAAAAGTGGAGAAGTAGGAATTTTTACAGGTATACCAATAGGAATAAAAGATAATATTTGTACTAAAGGCGTTAAAACAACTTGTAGTTCAAAAATGCTTGAAAACTTTGTATCACCTTATGATGCAACAGTAGTTGAAAAATTAAACAAGGAAAGAATAATTAATTTAGGAAAATTAAATATGGATGAATTTGCAATGGGAGGTTCTACAGAGTATTCTTATTTTAAGAAAACAAGGAATCCATGGGATTTAAATAAAGTACCAGGAGGTTCTTCAGGAGGTTCTGCAGCAGCAGTAGCAGCAAACATGGTTCCATGGGCTTTAGGTTCAGATACAGGAGGTTCAATTCGTCAGCCAGCAAGTTTTTGTGGTGTAGTAGGATTAAAACCAACATATGGCTTAGTTTCAAGATATGGATTAGTAGCATTTGCATCTTCATTAGACCAAATTGGTCCAATAACTAAAGATGTTTATGATAGTGCAATGTTATTAAATATAATAACAGGTCACGATGAAAGGGATACAACTTCAAGAAATATAGAGAAAAAAGATTATACAAAAGCATTAAAAAATGACGTTAAAGGTTTAAAGATAGGAGTTCCAAAAGAATTCTTTGGTGAAGGCATAAATGAAGAAGTAAAAGAAAAATTAGAAGAAGCAATTGAAACATATAAAGAACTAGGAGCAGAAATAGAAGAATTTTCACTTGATATTGCTAAATATTCATTAGCAACATATTATATAATTGCTTGTGCAGAAGCAAGTTCAAATTTAGGAAGATTTGATGGAATAAGATATGGATATAGAGCAAAAGAATTTAAAGATTTAAAAGATTTATACAGAAAATCAAGAAGTGAAGGTTTTGGTGAAGAAGTTAAAAGAAGAATTATCTTAGGAACATATGTATTATCATCAGGTTATTATGATGCTTATTATAAAAAAGCACAACAAGTACGTACACTTGTTATGAATGAATTTAATAAAGCATTCCAAAAGTACGATGTAATACTTACACCGACATCACCAACAGTAGCATTTGATATTGGTTCAAAATCAAATAATCCACTTGAGATGTATTTAGCAGATATATGTACAGTATCAGTAAATATAGCAGGACTTCCTGGAATATCAGTACCTTGTGGTGTAGATAAAAAAGGTATGCCAATTGGTATGCAATTAATAGGAAATAAATTTGAAGAAGAAACAATATTAAATGCAGCATATACATTTGAACAAAAAATAAAATTTAGAGAAAATTATAAACCAACATTTAGAAAGGGGGAGAAATAATGGCAAGAGAAGATTATGAAGTAGTAATTGGACTAGAGGTACATGCAGAACTTTCTACGAAAACAAAGATATTTTGTTCATGTCCAACAAGTTTTGGGGCAAGCCCAAATACTCATGTATGCCCTATTTGTATGGCAATGCCAGGAACACTTCCTGTTCTAAATGAAAAGGTAGTAGAATATGCGGTAAGAGCAGGCTTAGCAACAGAGTGTACAATATCACAAGATAGCAAAAATGATAGGAAAAATTACTTCTATCCAGATTTACCAAAAGCATATCAAATATCACAATATGATAAACCTCTTTGTGAGCATGGTAAAATAGAAATAGAGCCAAGTACAGGAAGAAAGGCTGTTGGAATTACAAGAATACATATTGAAGAAGATGCTGGGAAGTTAAATCACGATGATTTTGGAAGAGGAAGTTTAGTAGATTTAAATAGAGCAGGAGTTCCATTAATTGAAATAGTATCAGAGCCAGATTTAAGAAGTTCAGAAGAAGTTGATTTATATTTAAGAAAACTAAAATCTATCTTAGAATATATAGAAGTATCAGATTGTAAAATGCAAGAGGGGTCTTTAAGAGCAGATGTAAATGTATCAATCAGAAAAAAAGGTGCTAAAGAATTTGGTACACGTACTGAAATGAAAAACATGAACTCTTTTAGAAGTATTACAAGAGCTATTGAATATGAGATTGATAGACAAGTAGATGTTATAGATAATGGAGGAAAAATAGAACAAGAAACTTTAAGATGGGATGAAGTATCAGGAAAGACTTTTTCAATGAGAGATAAAGAAGACGCTCAAGATTATAGATATTTCCCAGACCCAGATTTGGTTGCAATAAAACTATCTGATGAATATATAGAGAATATAAAAAATACACTTCCAGAACTTCCTGAAAGTAGAAAGCAAAGATACTTAACAGAATACAAACTTTCTGAAAAAGATGCAAATATTATTACATCATCAAAATATTTATCAGATTTATTTGAAGGTGCAAGTAAGATATGTAATAATCCGAAAGCAGTAAATAACTGGATTATTTCAGATATATCAAGAATATTAAATGAAACTGAAATGGATCCAGTAGAAATACCTTTTGATAGTAAGCAACTTGCTAAATTAGTACAATTAATTGATAAAGGAACTATAAGTTCTTCTATTGCTAAAAAGGTTTTAGTTGAGATGTTTGAACATCCAAGAGATCCAGAAGATATTATAGATGAAAAAGGTTGGGTTCAAATTTCTGATGAAGGTGCAATTAAAGAAGTTGTTCTAAAAGTTTTAGAAAATAACCCAAAATCAGTTGAAGATTATAAAGCGGGAAAAGAAAAAGCATTAGGATTCTTAGTAGGACAAGCTATGAAAGAAACAAGAGGAAAAGCAAATCCACAAATGCTTAATCAAATGTTTAAAGAAGAATTAAAATAGAAATTGGAACAAGGGGAACGCCCCTTGTTTATTTCATATTAATTGTTTTTTTATATTATCTACAACAAAACCACATATAATAAATTCTACACTAAAAACTAAACTTAGTTTAAATAAATTTATTCCTATATAATATATTAAAGGGGCTTGAAAGAATAACATATAACTAAGCAATATAAAAGCAGAAACTAAGCCAAGTAGGAAACAAAATTCAAGTCCTTTATATAATATTTTATATGTAGTTTTATCTAAATTTTTATAATATGTAATTATTTTATTTATCATTTTTAACCTCACAAAAAGTAAATATATAAATTTATCTCTATTAATATATTAACAGCTTAAAATATTAAAATCAATGGAAATTAAAGCCAGTGAAAGATAGAAAATGAAGATTTTTTAAATTATTGCAAAAAAAGAAACTATCATAGGATAGTTCTGAAAAAATTATCAAAAACATAATATAATATCTATTATACTATAATTTTTCTATAAAAGGATTTAGTAATTCTAATACACTTATATCCAATACCTTGGCTAATGCACACCATTTAGGAATATAAATATAATATAAATTAAAATAATAAAAGTATAGAAGATTAGTTTCCTCTATACTTTCTATTTAAATATAAAATGCTGTTTTTTGACTCCGTCCCAAAAAACAGCATTTAATAAAAACTATGCATAATCTTTATTTTGCTTAAGCCATAGCTGCATTTAATTTTTTTGATAAATTAGATTTTTTTCTAGCTGCTGTATTTTTAACAAGAACACCTTTACTGCATGCTTGGTCAATTTTCTTTGTAGCTTCAGAAAGTAATGTTTTTGCTTCATCAATATTTCCAGCTTTAACAGCTACTTCAAATTTTTTAACAGCTGTTTTATATCCAGATTTTATCATATTATTTCTTAAAGTTTTCTTTTCAATAATTTTAACTCTTTTTTTAGCTGATTTAATATTTGGCATTTCTTATAAAGCACCTCCTTTAGTTTGTATTACTATATTAACGTATAATATTTTACCATAAATATTAGGAAAAATCAAGCAATTTTCAAGAAATTCTTGTAAAAGAGATATTTTTGTGTTATGATTTATATGGTTTAGATGAAATGGAGGGATACATATGATAGCAATTGGATGTGACCACGGAGGATATAGATTAAAAAAGGAAATAGAAAAATATTTAGAAGAAAAGAATATTGAATATAAAGACTTTGGATGTGAAAATGAGGAAAGTGTTGATTATCCAGATATAGCTTCTGAAGTTGCAAAAGCAGTACAAACTAAAGAATGTGAACAAGGAATATTAATATGTCGTTCTGGAATTGGTATGTCAATTGTAGCCAATAAATTTAAGGGAATAAGATGTGCAATTTGCCACAATGAATATACTGCAAAATATGCAAGATTGCATAATGATAGTAATATCCTGGCAATGGGAGCGGATGATATAACTGTAAATGAAGCAATATGCATATTAAGAAT
The DNA here is from genome assembly GCA_944393325.1 of uncultured Clostridia bacterium. GTDB lineage: Bacteria > Bacillota > Clostridia > TANB77 > CAG-508 > CAG-269. The sequence goes on along the minus strand of CALXZU010000045.1, from coordinate 1,528 downwards.
GTGGTTTGCTACTTCATTTGAAGGTGGAAGACATGAAGAAAGATTAAAGTTAATAGAAGAAATAGAGAATAAAAACATGAAATAGAAATAAATAGGAGGCAAAATTTATGTGGGGAGATGTAGCCATTGCCTTTTTGCTAGCTTTTATTGTAGCATTTATGGCAACACCGTATACCATAAAAATTGCACAAAAGATTGGAGCTGTAGATGTTCCAAAAGATCAAAGAAGAATGCATAAAAAAGCTATGCCTAAATTCGGAGGTCCAGCAGTAATACTTCGGTTTTCTAGTATCAGTTGGTTATTTACTTGTAGTTATGACAATGGAAGGAACACTAAACTTAACAGGACCAGATAATTATGGAATGGAATTAATCCGGAATGTTTTTGGGAATAGTAGTAATTAGTATAACCTGTGTATTTGATGATATTTTTACAATAAAGCCACTTGTAAAATTAGCAGGACAAGTGTTGGCAGCAATAGTTGCTGTATCATTTGGTGTAAGAATAGAAAGTATAGAATTTGGTTTTATAAATACAGCAGAATTAGGTGAAGCAGTATCAGTAATTATAACAATACTTTGGATAGTTGGAGTAACAAATGCAATTAATTTGATAGATGGTTTAGATGGACTAGCAGCAGGAATATCAGTTATATCAGCAGTATCACTACTTGTAATATTTGTTTTAAATGGTTCACCAATGATTGCAATAATACTAATTACAGCTTTAGCAGGAGCATTAGTTGGATTTTTACCATTTAACTTTGCACCAGCAAAAACATTTATCGGAGATACCGGTTCTAATTTTTTAGGATTTACAATATCTATAATCGCAATTTTAGGAGTTGCAAAAACCTATACTTTAGCAGTTATAATATTACCTTTAATTGTACTTGGACTTCCTATATTTGATACGATTTGGGCAATAATTAGAAGACTAATAAAAGGAAAATCAATAAAAGCAATATTTAAGGCAGATAAAGGACATTTACACCATAAAATAGTAGCTAAAGGTTTTAGTCAAAAACAAGCTGTTTTAATTTTATATGGAATTAGTGCAACATTTGGAATATTTGCGGTTATACTATTAGATAGTGGAATATGGAAAGCCTTATCATTTTTATTAATGGTAATTGTAGCAATAGGTTTAGGATATAAAAATTTCCAAGCAGAACATTCTGATACTCAGATGTATGAGTGTGTGGATTGTAAATATATTTATAATCCGAAATTTGGAAATGAAAAAGCAGGAATAAAACCAGGTACACCTTTTGAGGAATTGCCGGAAGACTGGGTATGCCCAGTATGTGGTGAAGGTAAAGACATGTTTCAAATACATCAATAAATATTTTTGGGAGGTGAATATGATATGTATATATGTTTAGCATGTGGATATATTTATGATCCAGAAAAAGGAGATCCAGATGGTGGAATTGCACCAGGAACAGCTTTTGAAGATATACCAGAAGATTGGGTATGCCCAGTATGTGGTGTTGGAAAAGATATGTTCCAAAAGAAAGAAGATTAA
>CALXZU010000044.1 GCA_944393325.1 uncultured Clostridia bacterium | reverse complement strand
AAAGTTGACAATGTCCACTTTTAAAAATATAAAATAAAAAATAATTTTTTTCGTGTCTACTTTCTTGACATAGTACAGGACGTTTCCTTTTGCTGAAAAAAACGTGTAAACAGCACGGAGAAATACAGGAAATTACGTGTAAAAAACACTAAAAACACCGATAAAAACGTGTAATTTTTTAAAAAATATGATATAATATAAATAGGTGATGTGTAATGGAAAGAAATATAATGAAAGAATTAGTTAAATGGAAAGAAAGTAAAAATAGAAAACCTTTAATCTTAAGAGGTGCAAGACAGGTTGGAAAAACATATATACTGAAAGAATTTGGTAGAAAAAATTATGATAATATTGCATATTTTAATTTTGATAATGATGAAGAACTAGCGGGTATTTTTGAGTATACTAAAGAACCAAAAAGAATATTAGAACAATTAGCTCTAGCTTGTGAAGAAGCAATAAAACCAGAAAAAACGCTTATAATTTTTGACGAAATACAAGAATGCCCTAATGCCCTAAATTCATTAAAATATTTTAATGAAGATGCAAATGAATATCATATAGTAAGTGCAGGTTCTTTATTAGGAATTAGACTATCACATACATCTTTTCCGGTAGGAAAAGTAGAATTTTTAGATATGTATCCAATGACATTCTCAGAATTCTTAAAAGCAGACAATATGGAGAATTTAGTAAAATATATGGAAGGCATTACAAATTTTCAAAGTATACCAGAAATATTTTTAAATAGATTAGAAGAAAAATTAAAGATATATTTTATAATAGGCGGAATGCCTGAAGCTGTTAGCTCTTGGGTTAATAATAAAGATATATCAGAAGTCAATAAAATACAAAAGAATATATTAGAGGCATATGAATCTGACTTTTCAAAACACAGAACTGGAATAGAAGCAAATAGAATATCAATTATATGGAATAGTATTCCGTCACAACTTGCAAGAGATAATAAAAAATTCTTGTATCAAGTTGCAAAAAATGGGGCAAGAGCAAGAGAATATGAAGGTGCAGTTAATTGGTTGAATGATGTGAATCTAATTTATAAAATATATAATGTAAAAAAGCCCAATATGCCACTTGTTGCTTATAATGATTTAGCATCATTTAAAATATATTTAAATGATGTTGGGTTATTAAGAAGAATGACCAACTTAAGTAGTAGAGTTGTAATAGAAGGAAATAAAATTTTTGAAGAATTTAAAGGAGCATTAACAGAAAACTATGTTTTACAAATGATGCTTGCAAGTAAAATAATAAAACCCAATTATTTCACATTTGATAATAAATATGAAATAGATTATATTATACAATATGAAAATGAAATAATACCTATAGAAGTAAAATCAAATGAGAATATAAATAGTGTAAGTTTTAGAAGATATAATGAAAAATATAGCCCAAAAACAAGAATACGTTTTTCAATGAGAAATTTACAAAAAGATGGAAATTTAATAAATATACCATTATTTATGGTAGAATACTTGGAAAAATTTCTATAAGGGACGTTTCCTTTGCACACATTTATGTCGCAAAAGGGACACATCTATTTAAAGGTCTGTTCCCAATGCGACATTTATGTCGGCAAAGGAAACGTCCCCATGTATTAAATTAGAAAAAATATGGTATAATAAGTAAAAGAAATTAAGGAGGTTTTATTATGGATAGAAAAATCCGTGTGGTTCAATATGGAACTGGAAAAATGAGTGTGTATACAATGAGGTATGTATATGAAAAAGGAGCAGAAATTGTAGGTGCAATTGATGTAAATCCAGATGTAATAGGAAAAGATATTGGAGAAATAATGGGAACTGAAGAAAAGAAAGTAAAAGTTGTAGATGTTTCAGAGGCTGAAAAAATGATTTCAGAAACAAAACCAGATGTAGTAATAGTTACTACAATGAGTTTAATAGAAGATGTTAAAGATGCTTTAATGCTTTGTGCAAAATTAGGAATAAATGCAATTACAACTTGTGAAGAAGCATTTTATCCACAAAATTCAAATCCTAAAATTACAAATGCTATAGATAAACTTGCTAAAGAAAATAATTGTACAATTACAGGGACAGGTTATCAAGATGTATATTGGGGAGAATTGATTTCTGCAATTGGTGGTTCTACACATAAAATAAATAAGATAAAAGGAAGCTCAAGTTATAATGTAGAGGATTATGGGATAGCATTAGCAAAAGCTCATGGAGCAGGTTTAACTTTAGAAGAGTTTGAAAAAGAAGTTGCAAGTCAAGATGAGATAAGCAAAGAAGAAAGACAAAAAATAATTGATTCTGGAGAATATCAACCATCATATATGTGGAATGTAAATGGTTGGCTTTGTGAAAAATTAGGGCTAACAGTAGAGAGTCAAACACAAGAGTGTATTCCACAAATAGCTAAAAAAGATATGTTTTCTAAAACTTTAAACATGACAATAAAAGAAGGCATGGCAACAGGTATGAGTGCAGTTGTAACTACTAAAACTAAAGAAGGTATTACTTTAGAAACTCAATGTATAGGAAAAGTTTATGATGAAACAGAATTTGATAGAAATGAGTGGACAATAGAGGGAGAACCTGATACTACAATAGTTGTGGAAAAACCAGCAACTGTAGAACTTACTTGTGCCACAGTAGTTAATAGAATTCCAGATGTTATAAATGCAAAACCTGGATATGTTCCAACAAACGAGATGGATGAATTAAAATATAGGGTAAAACCATTAAATGAATATGTAAAATAGAAAATTATTCTAATTTATTGTATAAAAATCTTGTAAAATAGTAAATTATTGATATAATAATATTGATAATTTATTATTTTGATTTTAAATATATTTATTTGTACAAGGAGGAAAAGTAATGTTAAAAAAAGTAGGAATTTTAGCAAATGGGGGAGATGTATCAGGGTTTAATGCTGTTATAAGAGCTATTGTAAAAACAGCAGAAAATCATGGGGTTGAATGTTATGGAATAATTGATGGATATAATGGTTTAATTAAAAAAGATTTTGAGCTATTGAGTACAGCAGAAGGAGGAGAGGCTATTCGGAATTTTACCACTAGGAGGCTCTATTATAGGTTCTTCTACAAATGCAAATCTTTTCCATTATAAGGTGGTAAATGAAGATGGAAGTATTGAGTATAAAGATTTATCAGATGAAGCTATTCAAAATATAAAAGATTTTGGTTTTGATTGTATATTTACTTTAGGAGGAGATGGAACGCAAAAATCAGCAAGAGATTTTTCAACAAAAGGAGTAAATGTAATAGGAGTTCCTAAAACAATAGATAATGATGTTGCGTGTACTGAAATAACTTTTGGATATAATACGGCAGTATCAGTTGCAATGGAGGCTTTGGATAGATTACACACAACAGGTGCTACACATCATAGAATAATGGTATTAGAAGTAATGGGAAGATATGCTGGTTGGATAGCATTAGAAGCGGCAATAGCAGGAGGAGCAGATGTTGCATTAATTCCAGAAATTCCTTATGATATTAATAAAGTAGTATCAAAAATAGAAAATAGAAGAAAAAGAGGTAAAAATTTTAGTGTTGTGGTTGTAGCAGAAGGAGCAAAACCAATAGGTGGAGAATTGACTATTATGGGAACAAGAGATAATGGAGTAGGTGTAGATAATACAAAACTTGGTGGAATTGGACAAACTATTGCAAAGCAATTACAAGAAATGACAGGGTTAGAAGCAAGAAATACAACTTTAGGTTATATGCAAAGAGGAGGAACTCCTACAGCATTTGATAGAGTACTATCTACAAAATATGGAACAAAAGCAATGGAACTAGCTTTAGAAGGAAAATTTGGAACACTTGCAGTTATTAAAAATGGAAAATTAGATAGCGTTCCATTAGAAGAAGTGGTAGGAAATAATACAAAAATAGGTGCAGTATCAGGAAATACTGAAGAAAGCAATTTAAGAAAAGTAACAATGGATGATGATTTAGTAAAAACAGCAAGAAATATAGGAATAAATTTAGGTGATTAAATAAGATATAAATAGAAAGAGAGTAGATTGTTACTCTTTTTCTATTATAGAATAATATTTCTAAATAATATTTAAGAATAATATTTAAGTATATTATTTAAGAGTATTATTAATGTTAAAATATTGTTAAATGTTAAAGGTGAATAAAATGAATTATAAAATAACAAATGGAATGGTAACATATGGTGCAAATACTATTTTAGAAGAAATAAATTTTGAAATAAATGATAGAGAAAAAATTGCAATTGTAGGTAGAAATGGGAGTGGAAAAACAACTCTGCTCAAGTCAATAAATGATAATTCTATGTTGGAAGAAGGTATAGGAGAAAATAAATTTTCCATATATAAAGAAGGAGTATCAAAAATAGGTTATTTGAAGCAAATAGATTTCGAAGATGAAACTAAAACAATGCTTCAAGAAATTTTAAAAGTTTACAAAGAAATAACAGATTTAGAAGATAAAATTAAAAATTTAGAAAATATGATGCAAAAAGAAAGTTCTGATAAAATAATTAAATCATATACAGAAAGTTTAGAAAAATATGAGTTTTTTGGAGGTTATACATATAAAAAAGAAATAGACACAGCAATTAAGAGTTTTGGTTTTAGCAATGAAGATAAAGACAAAAAAATATCTCAGTTTTCTGGAGGACAGAAAACCAAAATAGCTTTTTTAAAATTATTACTAAGTAAACCAGATATATTACTATTAGACGAACCAACAAATCATTTAGACATTACAGCAATAGAGTGGCTTGAAAAATATCTTAAAAATTATAAAAAATCAGTTGTAATAGTATCACATGATAGAATGTTTCTAAACAGAATTGTAAATAAAGTATATGAAATAGAATATGGAACAATCACAAAATATAAAGGAAATTATGAAGATTTTGAAAAACAAAAAAAACTAAATTATGAAAAACAATTAAAAGATTATGAATATCAACAAAAAGAGTTAAAAAGATTACAAAATATAGTAGATAGATTTAAATATAAACCTACAAAAGCCAAAATGGCACTTTCTAAATTGAAACAGATAGAAAGGATGGTAAAAATTGAAGCACCTAATAGATATGATTTAAAAACATTTCATAATAATTTTAACATAAAGAAAAGTGGAGAAAATGTATTAAAAGTACAAGAGTTAGAAATTGGGTATAAAAGTGTTTTACAAAAATTAAGTTTTGAGCTTTATAGAGGTGATAAAATTGCTGTAATTGGCGAAAATGGAATTGGAAAGTCTACTTTGCTTAAAACATTATCAGGAAAAATAAAAAGTTTAGGTGGAAGTTTTGAGCTTGGACATAATGTTATTTTGGGTTATTTTGATCAGCAATTAGGATTCCGAAATGAAGAAAATACAGTATTTGAAGAATTTAGTGAAAAATTTCCAGAACTTACTACAACGAAATTAAGAACAATACTTGGAACTTTTCTATTTTCAGGTCAAGATGTGGATAAAAAAATAGAAATGTTATCAGGAGGAGAAAAAGCAAGGCTAAAACTTTGTGAAATATTAAAAAAAGAACCAAATTTATTATTATTGGATGAACCTACTAATCATATGGATATTATTGGAAAAGAAAGTTTAGAAAATATCCTAAAAGAATATGAAGGAAGTTTAATATTTGTTTCTCATGATAGATATTTTGTAAGTAAAATTGCAAATAAGATATTAGAGTTCACAAAAGAAGGCGTGAGATTTTTTGATGGTAATTATAAAGAATATCAAGATTATAAAGAAACTAATAAAAAACAATTTGAAACGGATAGAGATAATAAAAATGAGATAAATACTAAACTAAAACAAGAAAAAAGTTCTAAAAATCAATATCTATTAAATAAAGAAAAAACAAAGAGAAAAAATAAAATGATTAAGTTAGAAACAGAAATTGATAATTTAGAAAATGAAATAGTTAAAATAAAAGCTGAAATGGAAAAACAAGAAAATATAACAGATTATATAAAATTAAATGAATTACAAAAACAAATAAATAAATTAAATGAAGAAATAGAAATAAAAATGGCTGAATGGGAAAAACTAAATAATTCAATTTAAGAAGACAAAATAATAGATGGTTACATTTTTTAACCATCTATTATAACAAATTAATCTCCGAAGATATCGAATATATCTTCTAAGAAATTTTCTTTCCTTTTCTTTTTTCTTGGATATCCTTTTTTATCATAATAATATTCATCTTTATTATATTTTTTGTCATGAACTTTTTCATCATAATATTTATCGTAATCTCTTTCATCTCTTATGTTTTCTTTTCTTTCAAAATGAGCATTATTATAAGCATCTTCTTTTTCAATGATTTTTTCAAGTTCTCCTCTATCTAACCATATGCCTCTACATTCTGGACAATAGTCGATTTCCACACCTTTTTTTTCAGTCATAAGTAATGTTACATCTTTACATACAGGACATTTCATATTAAATTCCTCCTTGTTTTTTAAAAAATTATAACAGAGAAATGTGAACAAATCAAGAAAAAAGTGTAAAAAGGGTGCAAAAGTGTTATGCATTCTCTTATTTTTAAATATTAGGTTGTGAATTAAAAAAAACATTATTTTGAAACTTTTTATGAAAACCCATTGACAAAATATAGAAGATGTTGTAATATATATTTACTTCAAATTTATTTTTTCAAAGATATTTGAAATTTTATTCGAAAAAAATTCCAAAAGAATTAATTAAATAAACAGGAGGTGGTGAATATCGAGTAACGGATAATTATACACTTTTTTCAAAATGTTTATACTTTAGAAAAGAATACAGAAGAGATAAATTTAGATCTAAAAAAATATTAAAAACAAAAGATAAAAATATCGATTCTTATGATATTGAATTAATATTTTTTCGAATATATTACACAAAAATTAAATTAAAAAATAATTCTGAAGAAAATTTATTATCAAGGAGGAATTTTATGGAAAAAGAAAAATTAACAAAGGAAGCTGAAGATAGTTTATTACACCAATATTTTTTTAATAAAGGAAAAGAAATAGGAAGAAGGCAAGAAAAGGAAAGGACTGCACTTAAAATAATGGAATTATCGCATTGTATGGAAGATATTGAATATGTTACAGGTTTATCTAAAGAAGAGCTTGAAGCATTTTTATCTGAAAAATTTTATGGAGATATAAAAGCAGCTATAGATTTGTTAAATGAAGATGAGGTAAAAGATTTAATGAAAGAAGGAGAAACTATTGAAGAGTTTAGAAAAAGGCTAAAAGAGACTATACAAAAACCTCGTTATATATTAGCAGATAAAGAAATGCGTGATTGTATGGAGGAAAGATATAGACAAATATATGGTGAAGATTATTATTCAAACAATGAAGAAAATGATTATAATGATGATGATGATGACAAAGATGATAGTAAAGAAGAAACTAATAAAAATTAAATAAAAAATCTTGACTTAAAGCTAACTCCAAGTGATATAAATATATAAAAAGGAGTGTGGTAATTATGGTAAAACAAACAGCAGGAAGAGATAGATTAGGAAATTTGGCACCTAAATTTGCAGAATTAAATGATGATGTATTATTTGGAGAAGTATGGTCAAGAGAGGAAAAATTGTCGTTAAGAGATAGATCTATGATAACAGTAACAGCATTGATGACAAAAGGAATATTTGACAGTTCTTTAAAAAGTCATTTAATCACAGCAAAGAAAAATGGAGTTACAAAAACAGAAATGGTAGAAATGATAACACATTTAGCTTTTTATAGTGGTTGGCCAAATGCATGGGCAGTATTTAATATGTTAGAGGATGTTTACAGTGATGGTGAAGATATAAATAGTCATGGAGGAGTTTTTGGTATTGGTGAGCCAAATGTTGCATATGCTAAATATTTTATAGGTCAAAGCTATTTAAAACCAATTGCAAAAATGGATAATATGTCTATTTCAAATGTTACATTTGAACCAGGTTGTAGAAATAATTGGCATATTCATCGTGCAAAATCAGGTGGAGGACAAATATTAATCTGTGTTGAAGGAGAAGGTTTATATCAAGAAGAAGGAAAAGAAGTAAGAGTTCTAAAACCAGGAGATGTTGTGACAATACCGGCAAATGTGAAACATTGGCATGGAGCAAGTAAAAATTCTTGGTTTTCACATTTAGCTGTTGAAGTTCCGGGAGTTGATACGCAAAATGAATGGTTAGAGCCAGTAGATGACAACCAATATGGAAAATTGTAAATTTTAACCTGAAAAATGATTGCAAAATACTTGAATGTTTACATTATTTGTGGTAAAATGAATATATTAATATAGTAAAGATTTTTACAAAATAATTCGGGTGTTCCTCCACCTAACCAAAGTGAGGGCGATAATTCGGGTGTTCCTCCACCTAACCAAAGTGAGGGCGATAATTTCAAGGAGAGTAGCAATACTCTCCTTAGATTTTTAGAAAGTAGCCTTAATATTGAAACTTAATTTTTATGATGTTGATAAAACATATACAGATTATTTAAGGAATTTTGATAATAAAGTACCATACATACAGTACAAAGGTAAAGATAAATTTTTATGTGGTGTTGTATTAACTGTTAATAATATAAATTATTATGTACCAGTATCATCAAATACTAATAGATTTTTATCATCATTCATAATTTACGATTATAAAACTAATAAGAAAAAATTTCCAACTTCTTCATTAAGATTTTCTTTTATGTTTCCTTGTCCCATCGAATGTTTAAGATTAAAAGATATAAGAAAGGAACCGGATAAAAAATATAAAGTACTTACACATAAAGAATATGAATATTGTAATAAACATATTGATGAAATAAAAAATAAAGCATTAAAAATATAAAAGTTATCCCAAAACGAACTTTTTAGGAAAAAATATAATCTATGTAATTTTAGACTATTAGAAGAAAAATATGAGAAATATATTGACACTAAAAAGATTACGAATTGACTAAATAAGTTTTATATATTTTAAATTTTAACAAGAAGAATTACTACCCTGTAGATAGTAATTCTTCCTGTTTTGAGCTAGAAGCTAATCTCTACACATTCAGAAGAAGGTCTGTTGTAGACAAGTGGATTCATGATGTTAAGTTCTAACATCACAGAAAAACAAATATCAGCAGGGTGCTGATTCCCTACATACAAACCGTCCTTCATAATGGAGAAGACACTTTTTTGCTCTTCTTCAGAGAGCTCGCGGTCAGTTTTTATAATGACTTTAAACTCTTCATCTTTTTGCTCATATTTATGAGCTTTTGTCGAAGAAGTATCGTGTCCTTCTTCTTGTTGCTTATGATTTCTTCCAAGAAAATTATTAGAGAGACCCATAACAACTCCTTTCAACATTGTATGATACATACATAGATATATTAGCATAAAAACTGAAGTATTCCAACAAATAAAGTATTGACATTTAAATATAATTGATATTTAATGTAAATATAATTTAAAAAGTAAACGGTGATATAGTAAATTTTATAAAAATTAGAAAATGAAAAGAGGAAATAAATAATGACAATTTCAGAAGTAAGTAAAAAATATGGTTTAACAGCAGATACAATTAGATATTATGAAAAAGTAGGCTTGATACCTAAAGTTCCAAAGAATAAAAGTGGAATACGAGATTTTGATGAAAAATCTTGTAACTGGATAGAATTTACAAAATGTATGAGAGCGGCACGGGCTATCAATAGAAGTTTTACAAAAATATGTAAAACTTATGCAACAAGGACATAGTACAGCAAAAGAAAGAAGAGATTTATTAACTAATCAAAGAGAAACATTGCTTAAAAGACGAGAAGACATTGATAAAACAATAGATAGATTAAATTATAAAATAGAAATATACAATGAAATTGTAGAAGGAAAAAGAAAAGATTTCATGGAAGAACCATAAATTTAAGAAAAATTTAAGAATAGTTTTAAGAAAATACTATTCTTTTTTTTGTTTTTGTGATATAAATAGAAAGTAGAAAGAATGTAAAATTTAAAGGATTAATAATTTTAGAAAAAATGAGAAATTTAGGAGGAAAAATGAAAGAGGAAAAATACAAGGGATTGTCACAAAAAGAAGTAGATGAATTAATTTTACAAGGTAAAGTAAATGTAAGTGACAATAATAATTTAAAATCAAATTGGCAAATAATTAAAGATAATGTATGTACATTGTTTAACTTATATAATTTACTTATTGCAATAGCTCTTTTAGCTGTTGGAGCATATACAAATACTTTTTTCTTTTTAATTATTACAATTAATGTGTTGATTGGGATTATCCAAGAAATACATGGAAAAAATTTAGTTAAAAAATTATCTATTTTAACAGCATCAAAAACAACAGTAATAAGAGATGGAAAACAACGAGAAATTGAAATTGAAAAAGTTGTTTTAGGTGATACTATTGTTTTAAAACAAGGAGATCAGATACCATCAGACAGTTATGTAATAGAAGGTGAAATAGAAGTAAATGAAGCATTGCTTACAGGTGAATCTGATTTAGTAGAAAAACATGTGGAAGATAAATTACTTTCAGGTAGTTATGTTGTTTCTGGTAAATGTTATGCGATTGTTGAAAAGGTTGGAGAAGATAATTTTGCAAACCAAATAATTAGTGCAACTAAAAAACATAAAGATAATAATTCAGAATTAATAAATTCTATGAAAAAAGTTACAAAGTTTACAAGTTTTGTAATAATACCTGTTGGAGTGATATTATTTATTCAGGCTTATTTTATTAGAGAAACGATAATTCCAGAAGCGGTTGTCGCAACAGCTGCAGCACTTTTAGGAATGCTTCCAAAAGGCTTAGTATTGTTAATTACTATAGCACTAGAATCTGGTGTTATTAAACTTGCTAAAAAAGAAGTTTTGGTACAAGAATTATATAGTATAGAAAGTTTAGCACATATTGATACAATATGTTTAGATAAAACAGGAACAATAACTCAAGGAAAGATGAAAGTGTCAGAGGTAAAAATATATGATGAAAATATTATGCCTAAACCTTTTAATGATATGATGGTTGCTTTTGTAAATGGTATGGAAGATAATAACTCAACATTTAGAGCCATGAAAAATCATTTTAAAGGTGATATAAATTATGAAGTATTAGATAAAGTAGCATTTTCATCTGAGAGAAAATGGAGTAGTATTTCATTTAAAGAGGAAGGTTCTGTAATATTTGGAGCACCTGAGAGATTATTTACAAAAAGTCCAAAGGAAATGCCCGAAAGAATTATAGATTTACAAAAAAACGGTAAAAGAGTTTTAGCAGTTGGATATTCAAAAGAGGTAGTAAAAGATGATGAGCTTCCTAATTTAGAGGTTGTTGCTTCCATTATTTTAGAAGATCCATTAAGAAGAAATGCAAAAGAAATGCTAGGATATTTTAAAGAACAAGGTGTAGATGTCAAAATAATTTCAGGAGATAATGCTCTTACTGTATCAAATATAGCTAAAAGAGCAGGTCTTGAAGATTATGAGTCATATATAGATTTATCTACAATTGGAACAGATGCTGAAATTGTAAATTTAGTTGATAGATATAGTATTTTTGCAAGAGTATTACCACATCAAAAAAGTATTATTGTTAAAGCACTTCAGGCTAAAAATCATAAAGTTGCAATGACAGGTGATGGTGTAAATGATGTTATAGCACTTCGTGAATCAGATTGTAGCATAACACTTCCAGATGCTTCAGATGCTGCAAAACAAGTATCACAAATAGTACTTCTAAATTCAGATTTTAGTGTACTAAAAGATGTATTAATGGAAGGAAGAAGAGTTGTAAATAATATAACAAATGTAGCTAGAATATTCTTTATAAAAACAATATATTCAGTACTACTTTCAATATTCTGCATATTAACAAATACGGCTTTTCCATTTATACCAATACAAATTACTTTAATTGACTTAGTAATTGAAGGTTATACATCATTCTTTATTACATTTGAGAAAAATAAGAAACCTATTACAGGAGCTTTTTTACCGACAGCACTCACGAATGCGGCGCCTTTTGCGATTGTAATTATGTTTAATATTATTGTTTTAACTGTTATTGGAAATGTGTTAGGAATAGAACAAGGTGTTTTAACTACTATGATGTATATTTTAATTGGTTTTGTAAGTATTTTAGCAGTGCAAGAAGTATGTACACCTTTTACAAAAATACATACATTTCTATTTGTAACAACGGCAGTTGGTTTTTATGTAGCAGCTTTATTGTTTAATAAATTATTAGAATTAACAGCTGTACCACAAAAAGAAATCATTATTACAGCAGTTTTAGCAGTAATTAGTTATATTTTAATACATGTAAAAAGAAAAGTTTATAAGAAGAAACAAATTGCTTAAAATAAAGTAAAGTTATATTTTTAAAGGCTTTTGGCGATGAAAAACGAATTAGTAAATTAAGAAAATTATTAACATTTAAATAAAAAAACATTCTAAATATAATTTAGAAGACAAAAGGCTAAATTTTCTTGACGAAAAGATTAAAAATAGATCAAAAGAATTAATTGCTTTAATTGAAGGAAAATAAAATAATAAGATATCGTAAAACACTCTTAATTTGAGTGTTTTTAATTATAAAAAATGATTTTTTTTCTGTAAGGTATTTACAAATAACATATTTATATGTAAAATGAATTCATGAAATATTATTACATATAAATGTGTATTTATTATTTTGCTATAAATACATAATATATTATGTACAGATTGCATCATTACCAGTATTTTATTAAAACATCTAAACAATATAAATAGTTTAAAAGTTAGAAAAAGTATAAAAAAGAAAAATATGGTAATAATAAAACTAATGAAAAAGGAGATAAAAAATGATTTGTAAAGAGAATAGCAAAAAATTAAATAGTCGGAATTACTTTAATTGCTTTGGTAATTACTATAGTACTAAACTGCTACCGCAGTGGTCGAAAGTTAGAGTATGCGATGTAAATAAATAGATAAATTTGAAAAAATATAGATTCTCCCTTATAATATAGTTATGTGAACTATCACAGAAATATATTATAAGGGAGGTTTTGTTTATGACGAATAAACAA
>CALXZU010000043.1 GCA_944393325.1 uncultured Clostridia bacterium | reverse complement strand
TTCGACCACTGCGGTAGCAGTTTAGTACTATAGTAATCACAAGTGCTATAAGAGTAATTCCGATTATTATTATTGTTTAATTTTTTAATATTAAAATTCATCTTTTTCTCTCCTTCATTTGTATTAGTATTTACATATTTTTGTTTTTTATTCTCATATAATTATTAAAGCAAAACATTAAAACTTCTATATATTTCGCACATAATATATTATGTATGTTTCTGTAAAAAATAAAAATATAAATTCACTTATGTTAGAAGCATATTATTTTTATATGCTTTTAATATACATTTATTTTATACATAAATAGGGTATTTGTAAATACTTTATGATAAAAAACTGATTTTTTTGTTATAAAATAGTATTTTATTTCCCGAAACATTTCTTATTTTTAAAAATAATCTAAGAAAATCAGTAATTTACTAATATTTCTTAGATTATTAATAAGTTCAAATAAAAATTTTTAAAATTTTATTTTTTATTTTTTCACAACAATATTATAAATTCTACCTGGTACATAAATATCTTTTACAACATTATTATTTTCATGTAATTTTATTACTCTTTCATCATTTTTAATTATTTCTAACATTTCTTCAGTACTACTTTCAGCATCTACGCTTACACAGAATTTCAATTTTCCATTCAATTGTACTGGTATATCTTTTTTTCCACCACTTAATTCTTTTTCTGAAACTTGTGGCCATTTTTGATTATATACAAACTCCTCTTTGCCTAATTTTTGCCACTCTTCTTCTGCGAAATGTGGTGCAAGTGGTGCAAGTAATATAATTAATGTCTCTACTGTTTTCTCTAAAATCTCTTTATTTATTTCTTTTTCTTTCATATAATCATTTATTGCATTAGATAATTCCATATTTCTTGCTATCGCTGTATTAAATCTAAAATCTTCAATATTTTCTGTCATTAATTTTATTGTCTGATTCTTAGTTCTAAGCAATTCTTTTTCTTTATCACCTATATTATTTGTTTCTGAACTTTCTTTACAAACAACTTTTGAATCCTCTACTAATTTTTCTACTCTTGTAAAGAATTTTGCCATTGCTTCTATTCCTTTTTCATTCCAAGGTCCACCTTGTTTATAATCAAATCCGAACATTAAATACATTCTAAATACATCTGAACCATATTCATCTATATATTCTTCTGGTGATACTGTATTTCCTTTGCTCTTACTCATTTTATTTCCATCCGGGCCTAATATCATTCCTTGATGCACTAGTCTTTTAAAAGGTTCATCAAAATCTAAATATCCTAAATCTCTTAATGCTTTTGTCATAAATCTTGCATATATTAAGTGCATTGCTGCATGTTCTTTTCCTCCAACATATACATCTACTGGATCTATTTTATTTACTATATCTTTGTTAAATGCTTCTTTATCATTTTTAGCATCTGGATATCTTAAATAATACCATGATGAACATACAAATGTGTCCAATGTATCAGCTTCTCTTGTTGCTTTTCCTCCACATTTTGGGCAAGTACAATTCATAAATTCCTTTGATTTTTTAAGTGGAGATTCCCCATCTGGCTTAAATTCCACATCATATGGTAATAATACAGGTAAATCTTCTTCTGGTACTGGTACTATTCCACATTTATCACAATATATAATTGGAATCGGTGCACCCCAATATCTTTGTCTTGACACTAACCAATCTTTTAATCTATAATTTGTTGTTAATCTTCCCTTTTCTTCTTTTTCTAAGTCTTCTGTTATCTTCCTTCTTGCATCTTCCGAACTTAAACCATCATATTTTCCGCTATTTACTAATATTCCTTTTTCTATAAATGGTAATTTTGTTTCTTCTCCATCAGCTGATTTCACAACTTCTTTTATAGGTAATTTATATTTGCTAGCAAATTCATAATCTCTTTCATCATGTGCTGGTACTGCCATAACATAACCTGTTCCATAATCCTCTAACACATAATCTGCTATCCAAATTGGTACTTTATCTCCATTTACAGGATTTATTGCATATCCCCCTGTAAATACTCCTGTTTTTTCCTTATCTACTGCTAATCTCTCTATTTCACTTAATTTAGATGCTTTGTCAATATAATCTTCAACTTCCTTTTTATGTTCTTCAGTTGTTACTTTCTTAACTAATTCACTTTCTGGTGCTAAAACTACATATGTTACGCCATTTAAAGTGTCCGCTCTTGTTGTAAATACTGTTATCTTTTCTCCATTGGTTGTTTCAAATACTATCTCACTACCTTCTGATTTTCCTATCCAGTTTGTCTGTACTTTTTTAGTTGACTCTGGCCAATCTAATTTACTTAAATCCTGTAATAGTTCTTCTGCATAATCTGTTATTTTGAAAAACCACTGTGCTAGTTTCTTTCTTTTTATTTCTGAACCACATCTTTCACATGTTCCATTTATTACTTGTTCATTTGCTAAAACTGTTTTACAACTATCACACCAATTAACAGGTGCTTCTTTTTTATATGCCAATCCTGCTTTATATAATTTTAAGAATATCCATTGTGTCCATTTATAATAATCAGGCATACATGTCTCTACCATATAATCCCAATCATAACTTGCTCCCATCTCTTCTAATTGTTTTCTCATAGCTGATATATTTTTCTTTGTTGAGTCTTCTGGATGTATTCCTGTTTTTATTGCATAATTTTCTGCAGGAAGTCCAAATGCATCAAATCCCATTGGGTGGAACACATTATATCCTTGCATTTTTTTAAACCTTGCAAAAGAGTCTGATGGTCCATAATTAAACCAATGCCCTAGGTGTAATTTTGCTCCTGATGGATAAGAGAACATTTCCAAGCAATATAATTTTTCTCCTTTTCCATTTATATCAAATTTATAAGCATTTTTTTCTTTCCATTCCTTTTGCCATTTCTCATCTACTTTTTTTGAATATTCCATAAATAGTCAACTCCTAATTTTAAATTTCTACGTATATTTTTATCACAAAACACTCTATTTGTCAATGAAAAAAAGAAACGAAGAATTTTATGAAATTTTGAAAACATTACGAAAAAATTCAATAATAGATCTAACACTATATCTAATTTCAGCCAAAAACTGAATAAAATTGAAACAAATAAAAAATATTATAGTTTTTAAATATAATTTATATTTCAATATTCTTTATGTACAAAATTTTTCTTCACTCAAAAAGCACCATATTTTGGTGCTTTAATTTTTTATTATTCTGCTGATTCTTCTGTTTGTTCTGGAGCTTCATAAGCATCTAAAATTGCTTTTTGAATTTTCTCTCTAGTTTCAGCATTAATTGGATGAGCTATATCTTTGAATTCTCCATTAGGAGTTTTTCTGCTAGGCATAGCTATAAATAATCCATTTTGGCTTTCGATAACTTTAATATCATGAACTGCGAATTCGTTATCGAATGTTACAGAAGCAACAGCTTTCATTCTGTTCTCTGAATTTACTTTTCTTAAACGTACATCTGTTATTTGCATTTTGCGTGCACCGCCTTCCTTAAGTTTTAAATATTTTGTACATACCGTTTAATCTTATGTACAATTATACTATTCTCCACAAAAAACTTTTTTCCTTCTTTTTTTTACAAAAAAATTAAAATTTATTTGTCTAACAACTAATTTAATTTCATTTTTACTAAATTAAATGTTAAATTGTAACTTTCAAACAATTTTTTAATATTATATGATATAAAACACTTGAATTTTTAATGATAACATTATATAATTTGATATCATAAAGGAGTTGTTATTTATGCCAAATATTAAACATATAAAAAAATATAAAAACATTCATATGATCGGAATCGGCGGTATTAGTATGAGTGGTATAGCCGCAATTTTACAAAACTGGGGATTTAATGTAACTGGTTCTGATACATCTGATTCTGAAGCAGTACAATTATTATTAAAAAAAGGAATAAAAGTCGTTATTGGGCACAGCATTGAAGATGTAAGAAATTCTGATGTTGTGATTTATTCTGCTGCAGTAAAACAAGATGACCCTGAGATATTAGAAGCCAAAAAACTTAATATTCCGACAATTGAAAGAGCTGATTTCTTAGGTGAAGTTACTCGTTGCTATGAAGATACTATTTGTATTTCAGGCACTCATGGAAAAACCACTACAACATCTATGATTTCATTATGCTTTCTTGAAGGATTAAAAGATCCAAGTATACAAGTAGGAGCTTTATTAAAGCTAATAAATGGAAATTATAGAGTTGGAAACAGCGAACATTTTATTATTGAGGCTTGTGAATATGTTGAAAGCTTTTTAAAATTTAGCCCTAAAGCAGAAATTATTTTAAATATTGATAATGACCATTTAGATTATTTTAAAACATTTAATAATATAAAAAATGCCTTTACAAAATATGTAAAACTTTTACCAAGTGATGGTATTTTAGTAATAAATGGTGATGATAAAAATTGCTTAGATTTACCAAAATACACTGGAGCTAAAGTTTATACATATGGAATTAATAACGAAAATTCTGACTTTATAGCAAAAAACATTACTTTTGATGATGATGGTTTTCCAGAATTTGATGTTTATTATAAAAATGAATTTTTTATGAACGTAAAACTCTCAGTCCCAGGTCGACACAATATTTTAAATGCTTTAGCTTGTATTGCATTATGTACAGAATATGGTATTGAAAAACAAGATATTGCAATCAGTTTAGAAAGATTTACAGGAGCCCATAGAAGATTCGAATTTAAAGGAAAAATAAATAAAACATCAAGTGTATATGATGATTATGCACATCATCCAACTGAAATAAAAGCAACATATAACTCATTAAAAAACAAAAAATACAATAAATCATGGGTTATATTCCAACCTCACACTTACAGTAGAACCAAAACTTTACTTAATGACTTTGCAAAAGCATTAATTAATTTTGATAATATTATTATTTTAGATATATATGCAGCACGTGAAAAAAATACATATAATATTTCTTCTAAAGATTTAGTAAATGAAATTAAAAATTTAGGAAAAGATGCAAAATATATTCCTAATTTTGAAGAATGTGCTAAATATGTTAAAAATAATATAAAAGATAATGATATCGTAATAACATTAGGTGCTGGAACAGTAACAGATATTGGACCAATGCTTATTAGCTAATAAAAAATTCTTATTAAAAATAAAGTTCAGCTAAAATAATTTGAATTAAAAATATTTTAGCTGAATATTATTTTTAAAATTTCATTCTTTCTCTACTCTTTTTCCATACTAAATAACATCTTGCAATTTTAAATATTTAAAACTTTAAATTCTACACTATTTTTTTATGTTTCTATATTGACATATTACTTATTTTTACTAGTTTCTATTAATTTATCAAAATCAGATTTATATAATTTATCTTGTATAACTCTGTATTTTTCAAATTCCGTTAAAGCTTTTTCTTTTGCTATTTCATGTGATATCTTAACAGCATCTTTTAATACATTTCTGTCATCTGATAATAAATATTTGTCTATTCTGTTTGCCCAATCTTCCATAGCCATAGGAATATTTCTTTTTGCTCTTGCTTCTGCTAAATCCAAGAAAGCCGAAACAATAAGTTCTAATTGTTCTAGTTCTTCTTTCTTTAAGTAATTTTTTGCTATTACTACATCAGTTTCTATTATTTTTCCATTTGGCGAATTCTTCCAGTTGGTTAAGTTCATATGTTCTTTTGTATAATCTTATTTCTCTAATTTCAGCAAGTAATGATTCGAAATAGTCTTTATCAAAAAACATTCCATTTTACATTCTTTTTTTATCTATAATATATCCTTTTTTTGAAAATTCTTTTAATACATTAGTTGCCCATCTTCTAAATTGAATTGCACGATTAGAATTCACACGATATCCAACTGATATAACAGCATCTAAATTATAATATTTGACATTTCTTTTTACTTCTCTATTTCCTTCTTTTTGAACTACCGAGAATTCCTCGGTGGTTGAATTTCTATCTAATTCTAAATAATTATAAATATTTTTTAAATGTAATCCAATATTATCTGATGAGCAATCATATAATTTGGCCATTGCTTTTTGAGTTAACCATAAATCACCATCTTCAAATCTCACTTCAATCCCTTTTTCTCTTTTTTGTTGCTCAATTTAAAACTCACCCCCATTATAGTTAAACTATATCATAAATTGATATTCATCTCAATGTAAGCATTAAAATATTTGATATTTTTTACCACTCAACAATTTACCATTTTATATTTTCTAAAAAATAAACGGTTTATTTATACTAATTTTTGTCATTTTCAAATTACTTATAATTTTTACTATATCATCATAATCTGGAACATTTTCTTTAACTTTACTGTAATCATCTTTAAAATTTTTTAGTTTTTCTCTGCCTGATTCATCTACGCCATATCCTACATCTGTTCTTATATCTAAATCTGTTCCATAGTCTAATAATAGCTGTAATGTTTCTGCTGCCTTATCATTATTATAAAATCTTAAAGCAAGTAATCCATTTTTATTCATATTAGATTCTTGATAATTTGGATCAGCTCCATTTTCGAGTAATAATTTTGTTGCACCATAATATCCACATTCTGTTGTATAAGTAAGTGGAGTATTAACCCCTTGTGGTTTTTCATAAATTTGCACATCCGGATTTGCCCCATTTTTTAATAGCAATTCTAATATACTCCATTCATCTTTTTCTTTGTTTTCATCTGGATTATATTTTATTGCATAATATATAGCTTTTGTCGTTTCGTTCGGATTCCAACCATTATTTAAGTATTGCTCTACTTTATTATAATTATAATCTTTTATAGCAATTAGTTCTTCTCCTTCTTCTTTTATCTGTTCTTGTTTTTGTATTTTATCATAATTTACAAAATTATTTATAAATTTATAATCTATAAATGCAAGAATAATTGTTAGAATTAGTAATATAATAAATGTTTTTGTAAACTTCTTTTTTACTAATCTAATTACTCCAAATACTATTGTTAGTATTAGCAATATAATAATCATTACATTAAATCCTATAAATAATATTCCTAATGTTCCTACTAAAGGAATTACTGTTAATGCTGCCATAAACAATCCCCCATTACTATTTTTATATCAGACTATTAAATTATAATTCGTATTCCTACCATCCTGCTATTAAATCTGTATAATATAAAATTTCTTTACCCAATTTTTTTGCATATTCTATCTCTAAATTTGTACTATTTCCAATATAATTATTTACATTTATTATTAATATTGCATCAGCTAATTCTATTCTTTTAAGGTGTTCTTCCTTTAACTTCTTTAGTTGTTCATCTGTTCTTTTATAATTTTCTAACACAGGATAAACTGGTGTAAGAATACAATTACCTTTTAGTGCCATTTTCTCTGCTGTTTCCATCATTTCTTTTTTAAATTTTAAACTTCCGCACAATGTTATTATTTTCATTACTTAAACTCCTCTACTTGTATATTACAATTTATTATTAAATAATTGAGAAAACAATTAACAAAATTCCAACTATTACAAAAATACTCCCCCATACTCTAAGAATATTTTTCATTTTAGGATCCTTTAATAATTTATCTGGAATTCTAGGACTTTTTAGCCTCATAAAAAATTGAGGAACTAAGACCATAAAAATTGCAACTATTGTAATTAAAATTCCTGTAATTAACATCATATAACCCTCCATTACAAATACATTATTTTTTTATATAAAATAGCAAAGTCAAACCACTTTATATAATATTTAATATAAAAATAGGGATTACGTTTTTATGAACATAATTTTTTGAAAATTTTCATACTTTTTAAACAGCCTCTCTAAAACCAATGGGATTGCGGTTGCCTATATTTCAAAAACTTTAAAATTAACATCTTTTAGATGCTATTTTTCTTTTATTATGTTTCACAAATATTACTTCCTTCATTTTTATCCTCACCCTTACAAAATATTTTTTAATTCCAATAAATTATTTATTTCAAAATTTGGCTTAATCTCTGTAACGTTCTTTTCATTTTTTACATTAAACCAACAAGAATCTATCCCTTTTTGAATCCCACCTAACACATCTTTTTCTAATTCATCTCCTATTATCAACATATCACTTTTTTCATATGTATTTATCTTTTTGAAAAATTTATCAAAAAACTCTTGATGTGGCTTCATATATCCCGCTTCTTCTGCTGTAAATACACACCTGATATACTTTTTAGCATCTATGCTATTTAATTTGTTTTCTACTGGCTTTTCTGGTCCATTTGTTACTATATATATTTCATATTGTTTTTTGTTTAAATATTCTAATATCTCTTTAGCATTTTCTATTGGAACAATACTATTTTTTAAATAATTGATATAGTTTTCATTTATTTCTACCGCTTCCTCGAATGGGCAATTAAAATACATTATAAACCTTTGTGCCCTTACCCATATAGTTTTTTCTTCCAATGTCTTAAATTTATATGGATCTTTTATTTTCCTTCCGCTCTATCTTTCCAATACTTATCATCTAACTTAATAAAACCTTCTAATTTTTCATCTGTTATATCTTCTCCTCTATCTGCTAATATTTTTCTCATTGCATATTTTCTATTTTCGTTATCATCAATTAAAGTATTATCTAAATCAAATAATAGTTTTTTATAAATTCTTGTCATAAAAATTCCTCCTAATTTCAGCGGTTTTGAGATTTACTTTAAACATAGCAACGATACACACTCCACATGGCTCACATACAGACTGTAGATAGTTTTTGCTTACCTCGTATGATGACTGTTGCATATTTTCTTGATTTTGAACTGCCGAATTTTTCTCGGTTGTTGAATCTTCACACTTGATTTCGTTTCCAGATTTTAGGGCAAAAGTTATTACTCTTGGATTAGTTTTTCCATCACTTTCTTTTTCTCCTATGATAACTTTTTCAATCATTAGTTCAAAAACATCTTTATCAAATTCTGGCATGATTTCGTCGTCTTTAAATAAAGTTTTAAACTTGCTTAATCCTTGATTTAAACTAATTGAATCTTCTAACTCTAGTTGCAAATGTTCTTGCTCTTTCTCTATGCTATTAATTTTGTTTTGTAATTTTGCTTTCTTTTCTTGTAATGTTTCTAATGTTATTGTTTCATTTAAGTTTAAATCAATTAGTTTATCTATCTTTTCTTTTAATATTTGCTTTTCTTCTTCTAGTCTTTTAATAGAACTTTCGTTGCTTTCTTCTTGTATAATTTCTTCCATTTCATTTAAAAATGTTTGGATTAACTCTTTATTGTTATTACATAGTAATCTATAACTTTCTGTAAATGCTTCTTCTATAATTTTTTCTTTTATAGCTTTACAATATGGGCAGTTTTCTTTTCCATGTTTTACAAATTCCATACAATGCCAAACTGTAAAGCTATTTTTAGTTCCAGAGTGCCAGTTTCTTCTTGTTAATAAACTACCACAAAAGCCACAATATAATCTGCTACTAAAAGGATATTTTCTACTAAAGTTGCCTTTTCTTCTTCCAGAACCTCGTACTCCTCCTCGTTTTTGTAAAATCTCCTGTGCTTGATTAAACATTCTCTCAGAGATAATTGGCTCATGATGTTCTTGTATATAATATTGGTTTTCTTCTCCCATATTGACTACTCTTCTATGTGAGATTGGATCTGTTGTATATGTTTTTCCTTGTAAGACATCGCCTTTGTATTTTTCGTTTTTCAAGATGCCTCTTATTGTTGATTCGTGCCATTTTTTCTTTTCTGTTGGTGTTTTATATTTCATATTTGTTAGTTCTTTTGCAATTGTTGTACAACCTATTCCTTGACAGTATCTTTCAAAGATATATCTTACTATTTCTGCTTCTTCATAATTGATTGATATTTCTTTTGTGTCTTTATCATATACATATCCTAAACAACCGTTATATCCAATTAATTCTCCTCTTTTTTGTTTCATTTGTAAGCCTAGCTTTACATGTGAAGAAATATTTTCGCTTTCTTGTTGTGCCATTGCACTTAATACTGTTAGCATAATTTCTCCTGATATTTCTAAAGTATTGATATTTTCTTCTTCAAAATAAATAGCAATTCCTTTTTCTTTAAGTAATCTTACATATTTTAAAGTATCAACTGTGTTTCTTCCAAATCTTGATATTGATTTCGTAATTATCATATCAAATTTGTTGTTTGTTGCATCTTGCATCATTTTCATAAAGCCATCTCTTTTATAATCTAATGTTCCTGTTATTCCCTCATCTGCATAAATACCAACATATTTCCAATCACTATTTGCTTTTATTTTTTCTTCATAATACTTTAGTTGAGAATTATAACTATTTATTTGTTCTTCTTTTTCTGTACTTACTCTTGCATAGGCACATACTCTTAGATTTCCTCTTATTTCTTCTCCTGTTATTCTATTAATTCGACCTTTTTTCTTCTCTATAACTTGTACTTTCAAAATTAACCTCTCTTTCTCAAGTTTAGAGAATCTTTATGTGCTTATTATACATCAAAAGTTGATTTTTTCAAATACCTATGTGAGTTAAATTATATTCTTGTAGAATATTTTGTTTTTCTTCTTGATACTTTTCTTCTTTAATTAGTCCTGCATTAAATGTTTTGTTTAGTATTGCTATTTTTATACTGCAATTAAAAATATTTTCATTTGATTTTATATTTTTTGTATTATCAAAATTGATTTCGTACAACATAAAAATCCTCCTTAACTTGAATAAAATTTCAAAAAAGGCAACAGAAAAAGCCAGTCTGCTAGCTTCGACTGACTTCTTTGTTTTTACATTTTTTGATAATACGATTATATTATGCTGTTCTATAAAGTTCAATTCCCGTTTTTTTCCCTTTTTTCTATTTTGCTATTAAAGTATTGACTTTTAAATAAGTACACTAAGTGAACTCGTATAAAAAATTTTTATATTTTTAGTTCACTCAGTGTACTTGCTTTTTTAATCTGTTTATTTTTCAGTTCACCGAGTGTACTACTCATTAATATTTTATCAAAATTCAAGTACACTTGGTGAACTAGTTGCTGTATTTTTATAAAATTTAGTACATTTAGTGAACTTTCGCACTCTAATAGGCATTTTTTAGTGGTTCATTTTGTGAATTTTTACATCAAATCTGCTTAAAATTTTTGTTCTTTTATTAACTCTTGAGGGCTTGCCCTTCAATGTGTGTAGGCGATGTGTGAACACTCGCTTTCCTGCCTTTAGTTTTACTATTTAATACTAATTTCTCTTTCTATAATTTTATCATTAAATTTACTACTGATAGTATATTTTATTATTTCAATAGGTTCTTTTAAAAAAATTCTACATGGGAAAAGTAAATTTTCTTTAGCTTTTATTAATTTTTGTGAATGCTTTAGAACTATCATATCTTTGTGTTCTATTAATTCATAATCAAAATAATCATCTATTTCACTCAAATAATCTTCTTTTAATGACTCATACGATTCTCGATATGTACCTAGCATAATAGGTATAGATGGGGTTGGTATATGATTTTGAGTATTTATAATACTATCAGAACTATACTTACTAGTATTATATGATTCTTTTATTGAATATAATGTTGGTATTATATTCCCTTTAAATTTTTCTAGAAATTCATATTCTGGTATTGGAAATTCATCACTTAATATAAGCTTATCCTTTGGTAATTGTATACTTACATCTACTAATTCATCATGAGAATTTCCTAAATTACTTACAACTAACTCTAAAAAATATAAATTGTTTAAATTTCTTTTGTATTCCAAAACTTGATAATATTCTTTTACATCATCAATAATTTCACTCAATATTTCATATTTTTCTATAGATTTTTTTGTTCCCGTATAGTTACCTTGTCCTGGCATTACAGAAAAATACCCAACATCACCTACATCAAAAAAATCTTTATTTATTTTTATACTGTTCTCTTCTGCGAACATATTGACAATTTTTATATCATCTTCTTCAAGTTCTATTGCACTTCCTAATGTTGGCAGTTTTATTAATCCATTATATTCATAATCATCAATCAAAATTTTATTTGCTTCTATTATTTTTTCTTTTATCTTTTCTTTTTCACTATTATTTTCTAAAGAATACTGAAACTTTTGAAAAATCAATTTTTCATAAATCTCACCATCCTGTAAGCACTTTATAACAATATTACTTTCTTTAATTGGATTTTTACTTTTATAAATTAGGTCTAAATCATATCTTGTTATGGGTGCATTTTGTGATCCTTTTCTTATTCTACAAGTTCCTTTTATCAAATTATTATAGTCTTTTTTTACTATATATGGCTTGTCTAATGTAGAATATTTAATTTTGTAAATAAGAAAATTTTTATCCTTATATTGAAAATTTATTATTTCAAAGTTTATTGCTGGCTCTATATTTTCATTAATAAATTGTTGATATGTCGCACTATCTTTAATTTCTTTTTCATCTATTCCTTTGATTATCCTTTTGGGTAAATCTCTTGCACCAATTATTATATATCTATCTCCTGGATAATTAGAATTAGCCAAAGACATCATATCAATTAAGAAATCTTGTTTTTTATCAGCACTTTTGAAATCATACAATTTTAGTTTAAAATCCAAAAAGTCATTCTCGTTTTCATTTTCTATCATATTTATTAATTTATTTTTCTCTTCCTCATCCATAAAGTTATTCTCTCCTTATTTATTACTTTCTAAATATAATCTATTATCATTTGTAATATCCTCTAATTTTTTTATTCTGTTATCAGCTGTCAGTAAAGTCATTTGATGTATTGCTATACTATTTAATTTTAC
Source organism: uncultured Clostridia bacterium (assembly GCA_944393325.1). GTDB lineage: Bacteria > Bacillota > Clostridia > TANB77 > CAG-508 > CAG-269. The sequence goes on along the minus strand of CALXZU010000043.1, from coordinate 444 downwards.
CAATCTATCACTTTGAATTATGCCTTCATTTATATAAACAGAATTTAAATTTTCTAGATTAACTAAACATACTAATTCTGCAACATTAGCATAATCTCTAATATTTCCTTGTTTATTAGGATTTTGTTCTCTCCATTCTCTTGCTGTCATTCCAAATAATGCTACATTAATAATATCCGCTTCATCTGCATAAATCATATTAATTTGTCTTTGAGTCACTTCTTCTGGTATTAAATTATTTTTTATTGCATCTGTATGAATATTATAGTTTATTTTTGATAAAGTTCTCTTTAAATTCCAACCCAGTCCTCTTTGTTCTTTTTCTTTCAATCTTTTAAATTCTGTTACAATGTATAGTTTAAATTCTGGACTTATCCAACTAGCAAATTCCATTGCGATATCAAAATGTGCATAGGTTCCTCCTTCATATTTTCCAGATTTTGA
>CALXZU010000042.1 GCA_944393325.1 uncultured Clostridia bacterium | reverse complement strand
GTCCGGTGCTCGTTGCACTTTAAAATTCCTCGAACCTGGTTTCCCTTTATCTCGGCACAAATTTTGAAATACGGATAGAGTTTGTCAAGTTAACTGTGTAAATTTTATTAAAAACCTTCTTATGGGACTTTGTCAAGTAAAGTGTGTAATTTTTTTTGAAACTTTAAAAATTTTTATAATCGGTGGTAAAAAAGTTAAGCCATCGATTATTTTTTCTTTAGTGAAAAAAGTGTGTCTTTTCCTCGCTTTGAGGGTACATTAAATAGAAGTTAATATATTTGAAAGATTTTGTGAATTTGAAAAAAATCTTGTAAAAGTTACATAAAAGTGATATAATAAATATTGTCATTGTCTATTAATGTCGTTTGCAACCAAATGGTTGCAAGGAAGGAGGACAAATGTCCACGGCAATGGAAATCATCAAGAAGGCAAAGCAGGAGAAGAAAGGAGTTGTGATTCTTGTCTCTGGAGAAGAGATGGGAGAAACAAGGATTCCAATTATTTTGAAGTATAAAGACCCAAAAACTGGTGAGTGGAAAGAAACAGATTCGTATCCTGGAAGGGAAGCAGAGCTTACTCTTGAGGTGGATACAAGCAATCCAGTCAAGAAGGTAGGAAGGGTTTGTAATAAGGAAAGGACTAAAGTTAGGGTGCATGAGGTATATACCACCGGTTCTTACAAAGAAGGTAAGCCGGCTTATGCATTCATGTCAGCTCATGTAATTGATTGTTTTAATGACTTCCTGAACCATGGAAATCAGCAAGTGACAATTAAACCTGAGGTACAAAATCCTCATGCAGGAGCTGAATGGTAAGTTTTATCTTTCCTTAAGCTAAGCCTTTTTGAAAGACTAGCAAGTACTATTTGTGCTTGCTGGTCTTTTTTAAAATTATACTAGACATAAATGTAAAAAGAATATATAATATGGATATGAAAAGAAAAGTGAAAAAGAAAGGTAAAAGAATGAAAAAAGTATTATTTATATCAAGTACAGGAGGACATTTAAGTGAACTATTACAATTGTCACCCTTATTTGAAAAATATGATTATCATATAATAACAGAAAAAGATGAAGCAAATAAAGCATTGAAAGAAAAATATGGAAAAAAAATAGACTTCTTACCATATGGAACAAGAAGTAAACTGTTTAGCTATATATTTAAATACTTTTATCTATGTATAAAAACAATATATTATTACTTAAAAATAAAACCAAAAGTAATAATAACAACAGGAACACATACAGCAGGACCGATGTGTATTTTAGGAAAAATATTTAGAAGTAAAATAATATATATAGAAACATTTGCAAATAGAAATAAAAAAACAGCAACAGGAAGACTGATATATAAAATAGCAGACTTATTTATAGTACAATGGGAAGAAATGTTAAAATTATATCCAAAAGCAATATATGGAGGTTCAATATATAAATGATATTAGTAATGTTAGGAACACAAAATAATAGTTTCCATAGATTATTAGAAGAAATAGATAGATTAATAAATAGAGGGATAATAAAAGAAAAAGTAATAGTACAAGCGGGATATACAAAATATTCTTCAGACAATATGGAAATATTTGGATTGATACCACAAGAAAAGTTGAAAAAGTATCAAGATGAGGCAGACTTAATAATAACACACGGAGGAGTAGGTTCAATAATAAGTTCTATAAAACTAGGAAAAAAAGTAATAGCAGTACCAAGGTTACATGAATATGGAGAACATGTAAATGACCATCAAAAGCAAATAGTAGAAAACTTTAATGAAGAAGGGTATATAATAGGAATAAAAGATGTATCAGAATTAGAAAAAGCAATAGAAAAATCTGAAAAATTTAAACCAAAAAAATATGAAGGAAATAATAAAAAAATGTTATCAATAATAGAAAATTATATAGATAATTTAAAATAGGAAGTGAAAATGAAAGATAAAAAAGAAACAAAAATTGTAGAAAAAAATGAATTAAATATAAATAAAGAAAAAATAAAAGAATTATTAAACAAATTTGTAAACTCAATATGGTTCTTAATACTAATAGGAATAATAATATTATTAAAAACAATATTATTTTATGAAAACACAATAACAATAAGAGAAGCAATAGATAAAAACCTAGTATTTGGAACATGTATGTTTATTCTGTCATTTATGTGCATAATAGCAATGTTTACAAATAAAATAAGAGTAATACTGGTAATAACATTAGACGTATTGCTAAGTATACTATTATTTGGAGACCACCTATATTATATATATTCAAGTTCAGCATTATCAATAGCACAAATAACAAATTTACAATATGGAGAAGAAATAATAGGAACAATACCAATGCTATTAGAATTAAAACATATATTATATTTTATAGATATAATAGTAATTTTATTATTATTGGTGTTTAAAGTAATAAAAATAGAAAAGAAAGAAAAAGCAAATATAAAGGTAAAAATATTAAGAGGAATATCAGGAATAGTAGCAATTTGTTTATTTTTCACAATAGATGCAAAATATGTAGAAAAAGCAGGAGAAGATCCATATAATAAGGACACACAAATAAAAAAAGGAACAATATATGGTTATCATATATCAGACATAGAAAGTTTAATAAACATAAAAAAATCAGCAAAATATGATAAAAAAGAAAATATGTTAGCAGATTATGAAAAACTAAAAACAAAATATGAGGAAAAATACGGAGAAAGTAACTATAATTTAGAAAAAATAGCAAAAGGAAAAAACATTATAATATTACAATTAGAATCAGTACAAGAATTCGTAATAAACAAAACAATAAATGGAAAAGAAATAACACCTAATATAAATAAATTTATAAACGAAAATATAGAATTTTCAAATATGTATATGCAAAGTTATTCGACAACAGCAGATTCAGAATTTTCAACAGTAACATCATTATATCCTATGGAAAATGGAATGTCATATAGTAGATATTATTCAAACAAATATGATGATATATTTACAATGATAAAAAAAGAAGGATATGAAACTTCATACATGCATGGAAATTATGGATATTTTTGGAATAGAGGGAATGTATATAAAGAATTTGGAGTAGATAATTTAGAATTAAAAGATCAATTTAAAGACCAATCAGAAAATGTAATGGGATATTTATCAGACGAACTATTATACAAACAAGCTGTAGAAAAATTAAAAACATATAATATGCCATTTTTCTCATATATAGTATCAGCATCATCACATACAGGATTTACATTAGATGGATTAGAAGATAAAGAAAATAAAGTAAATATAGATGTAGGAAAATATAAAGACACATTTTTTGGAAACTATTTAGAATCAGTTAATTATGCAGATTATGCTTTTGGAATATTTATAGAAGAACTAAAAGAAGCAGAATTATATGATGATACAATAATTTTAATATATGGAGACCATAATGGGATAGATATGTATAATGAAGAAATGTTAGACTTCCTAAAACAAATAAATCCTAATATAACAGATGTAGATATAAAACTAAACTATATAAGAGTAGCATGTGGAATGAAAATACCAGGAATAGAAAATTTAGAAATAGAAAAACCAGTAAGCAAATTAGATATAAAACCAACTTTTAAATACTTATTAGCTGGAAATGAAGAAGAAATAATAGATGAAGAAAGAAAAGAAGTAAGTTTAGGAACAAATATGTTTGCAAGAAAAGATTTTATATCATTAAATAATGAAAGGATAGTAACAAGCAGATATTATTTTGATGAAAAATGGTATAGAAGAATAGATGGAACAGAAGTAATTTTAGAAAAAATACCAGAAGAGGAAAAGGAGTTATTAGAAGAATATTATAATGATATGAAACAAGAATTAGCAATATCAACATCAATAAGCATAAACAATTTATTAAAATAGCTGTTTTTTGGGACGGAGGAAAAAAACAGCCTAAAGATATTTTTAAAACTAAACAGAAAGGAGACGTTAGCAATGGGTGAAGAAAGAATAATAAGTCCAGAATTAGAAAACATGCAAGAAGAAAGATTAGAAAATTCATTAAGACCAAAAAATTTAGATGAATATATTGGACAAGATAAAGTAAAAGAAAACATGAAAATATATATTAAGTCAGCAAAAAAAAGAAAAGAACCATTGGACCACTGTTTATTTTATGGCCCACCCGGACTTGGAAAAACAACACTTGCTAGTATAATAGCACATGAAATGAAATCAAACATAAAAATCACATCAGGACCAGCAATAGAAAAGCCAGGAGATTTAGCGGGATTACTTACAAATTTATCAGAATTTGATGTTTTATTTATAGATGAAATACATAGATTAAGTAAAAGTGTAGAAGAGATATTATATCCAGCATTAGAAGATTTTACATTAGATATTGTAATAGGAAAAGGACCAAGTAGTAGGTCTATAAGATTAGATTTACCAAAATTTACTTTAATAGGTGCGACAACAAAAGCAGGATCACTAACAACACCTCTTAGAGATAGATTTGGAATTATACATAGATTAGAACTATATTCAGTAGAAGACTTAGCAAAAATAGTAAAAAGATCAAGTAAAATATTAGAGGTAGAAATAGAGGAAGAAGCATCAAAAGAAATAGCAAGAAGATCCAGAGGAACACCAAGAGTCGCAAATAGACTATTAAAAAGAGTAAGAGATTATGCTGTGGTGTTAGGAGATGGAAGTATTACATTAAAAATTGCAAAACATGCTTTAAATAAATTAGAAATAGATGAGCTAGGATTAGATGAAATAGATAGAAAAATATTAGAAACAATGATAGTGCAATACGGAGGAAAACCAGTTGGAATAGAAGCATTAGCTGCAACAGTTGGGGAAGAATTAGACACAATAGAAGATGTATACGAACCATATCTAATACAAATAGGATTTATTGCAAGAACATTAAGAGGAAGAGTAGTATTACCACCAGCATATAAACATTTAGGTTATTAGGGACGTTTCCTTTTGCTCGAAAACGAGCAAAAAGAAACATCCTCAAGGAGGAAAAATGAATTTTTATGATAGAATAAAAAAAATATGTAGTAAATATGAAAAAGTTGCAATGTTTGTTGACATGGATGGAACTATTGTAGAATATGTACTATATTTAGATGGAGTCATAAATACAAACGCTAAAGGGCTATTTGTAAATAGTAGACCATTAAAAATTGTTATTGATGAATTAGAAAAAATAAGTAAGATAGAAAATTTAGATTTGTTTATTTTGTCTATGGCAAGAAGCTATATAATTGTTGATGAGAAAAAAGAATGGCTAAGAAAATATGCAAGTTTTATAAAAGAAGAAAACTGGATTATTATAAATAGAGAAGCTGGAGATTATAATGACGAAACTAGGAGTAGAATAAAAGCTGAAAAAATTTTAGAAAAACTTGCAAGTGGTTATGAGCATGCAATATTTTTAGATGATGACCACCAAGTGTTACATGGTGCAACAAAAATTTTAAAAGATAAATGTGATATATTTCACGTATCATCAGCATTAATATATTAGGGACGTTTCTTTTTGCTCGAAAACGAGCAAAAGGAAACGTCCCCAAGGAGGAAAAATGCGTTTTTGTAAGATAAAAGATAATTATAAAACTTTAATAGCAGTTGCTTTTATAAATATTTTAATATTTAGTTTTACAAATATCATGTTTGATATTAAATATGAGCAAGTAGATGATTTTATTATATATAATTTATATTCAGGGTTAGATGGAACTTATGATATTTATGGAATATATATACATCCGTTATTATGTTTTATTTTGGGATTTCTTTTTAAAATATTTTATATGGTAAATTGGCATACGATATATCTATTGCTTATGCAATTTGTATGTTTTACAATAATTGGAACGTTATTAATTAGAAAAAATAATTGTGGACTTTCTTATATTTTATATATAATATTTGCAAGTGTATGTTATACATCTTTATTACAATTGATACAATATACATCAGTTTCTGCACTTTTAATATTAACTTCATTTTTTGTACTTATGGATTATATTGAAAGAAATAAAAAAAGTAAGAAATATATAATATGTTTTTCAACACTGTTTTGCTTAGGAATAATGACAAGAATGCAGTCGCTTTTAATAATTGCACCATTTTTTGCTATTTATTTTATATATAATTTAATATTATTAATTAGAAATAAAATAAATAAAGAAAAAATATTAGAAATAGTAAAAAATTATTTATTGTTAGGTATTATACTTGTTATAACATATGTTTCAAATTATATTGTATATAATAATGAGGTATATGATAATTATAATGAGTATAATGAGAAAAGAACGATATTACATGATATATCATATACAGATTATTACGAAAATAAAGAGATTTTTGATGAAATTGGATGGTCTCAAAATGATCAATACTTATTTTATACATTCAATTTTGGTGATGAAAATGTTTTTAGTAAAGATAATTTAGAAAAAATTGTGGATTATAAAATAAGTAAAGATGATATATATGATTTTGATTTGGAATTAAAAGAAATTCAGGATTTATTAATAGAGCAACTAAGAGATACAAATGCTTATGTTAGTATAATGTTTATAGCAAGTTTTTTAGTAGCAATATATACAAATAAAGAAAAAAGATGGTATGTAATAACGATATTTTTATTAACACTTGCAATAAATATATTATTTATATATTTAAATAGAACAATGCAAAGAGTTGTTATACCAGAATTTATTTTAGGAATAGTAATCTTTTTATATTATATAAAATATAAGAAAGAAGATGAAAAAAAGGAATATTTGATAAAAGCAATGTCGATATTTATAATAGTTGTAACAGTGATTTTTGCAGGAGGAGAGTATGAATATAATTATAAATTAGAAGATTATAGCAATTTAAAGGATGTAATAGAATATACAAATTCTAATAAAGAGAATGTATATTTTTATACAATACCTTCACTTCAATATAGATATTTGGCATATTCTGTATATGAAATGCCACCTAAAGAATCATTTTCTAATTTAAGAGCAATGGGTGGATGGGATATGTATACTAAAAATTATTATAATTTTAAAGAAAGATATGATTTAGAAGGAACATTTTTAGATTTGTTAAAAGAAAATGTATATTTAATAGATGGAGATGTTACATGGTCTGGCAACTATTATCATGATTATAAAAAACATATAATATTATTTATAAAAGAGCACTATAATATAGATGTAACTTGTACAGAAGTAAAATCATTTGACAATATATATATTTACAAATTACAAGAAGAGTGAATAATTAGAGAAAATTAGGGAATAAATATAAAAACTCAAGTTTTTTCAAATTTCAAGTATAAATAGTAATTTTTAATGTGAAATTTTTGAAAAAAACTATTGTCAAGCATAAAATTAAATGGTATAATAGTTTTAGATTTGCAAAAGGAGGATTAAAAATGAAAAAATTATTAACAGTTTTAACATTATGTGTAATGTTATTAATGGTAGTAGCACCATTTGTAAATGCTGCAACAACAGAAACTTTAGCTGATGATTTATATGCAAAATTATCTGCATATGGAATGACAGAATCAGACAAAGTAAAAGTTGAAAGATATTTAGCAGATAATCCTGTAACAGAAGAACAAGCTAATTCAATATTAGCAAAAGCTGATGAAGCAATCGCTGTTATGGATGCTGAAGGAACAAAAGATGTAAGAGAACTTTCAGCAGAAGCTAAAAATCAAATCAAAACAATAGCTCAAGAAGCAGCATCTATGATTGGATTAACATTAGTTTTCAACTCAGGAACAGTTGAAGTATACAAAGATGGTGTATTAATTGAAACTGTTACATTAGCTGATAGTGGAAAATTAGCATACACAGGAAATAGTAATGTAGCTTTAGTTGTTACTTCAGTAGCTGTAATTGCCCTAGTTGCAACAGTTGTTCTTAAAAAAAGAAACGTAGCAGTAGGAGCATAAGTTAATGAAAAACGTTGTAAAAGCAACTATTATTGATGTAATAGTTGCTTTATTAATATTGATATTAATAATATTTGCTATCTATATGTTTTTAGGGCAAACAATAGAGGAAAATATTTTATTAGTAAACCAAGTAGCGGTAAAAGTAGAAAAAACAGCTGAAAAAGAAGCAATGAAAATGAATGAAGAAAATAGATTAGAAAATTATCCAGAATATGGTACACAATATGCGACAATAGAAATACCAAGAATAGATGTGAATTTACCAGTATATTATGGAGATACTTTACAAATTCTAAAAAATGGAGTAGGTCATTCAAGTGGGAGCTATTTCCCAGGAGAAGGTGGAAGTATAATTTATATGGGGCATAATTCAAAAAAAGTATTTAGAAGATTTTCAGAATTAGAAATAGGAGACCCAATAAAGGTTACAACAAATTATGGTGAATTTAATTATAAAATATATGATATGCAATTAGTAAAAGAAACAGAAACAGATAAATTACCAATACAGAAAGAAAAAGAAATATTAATGGTTTATACATGTTATCCATTTAATAACATAGGATATGCGACACAAAGATATGTAGTTTATGCAGAATTAGCAGATTAGGAGGAAAAAATGAAAGCGTTAATTAATGTAATTAGATTTATATTAATATTATTACTTACAATTTTAATTATTTCTTTAGTATTTATAAATATAGCTAAATCTACTATAATGAGCAAAGACTACATATTAGGAAAACTAGATGAGACAGACTATTATATAAATATTAAAGGAGAAATAGAATCAAATTTCCAGAACTATATAGGGCAATCCGGTTTAGATGAAGAAGTTTTAAATGATATAGTAACAGATGAGAAAATAAAAAATGATACAGAAATAATATTTAATAACATTTACGATGGAACATCTGAAGAAGTTACAACAACAGAAATAGAAGAAAAGTTGAGAACAAATATAGACAACTCATTAGAAGAAGATTTAACAGCAACTCAAGAAAAAATGGTTGATGAATACATAAAAAAGATTTGTAATCAATATTTAGATACAATGTCACATACAAGTTATGAAAACAGTATATATAATGTTATATCAAAAATAGATAATTATATGGAAATGGCTATAAAAGGTTTAGTAATTGGAATTGTAGTTGTAGGAATAATACTTATATTAACAAATATAAAACAAATACTAAAAGCAATATCACATTTGGGAATATCAGCATTTGCAAGTGGTATTTTTATGATAATTGTAAATATATATATTAACCTAAAAATCCAAATAAATAATCTTTTTGCTCTAAACCAAGCAGTATCATCAAGTATAAGAAACATTGCAAATGATATATTAAATACTGTACAATTACAAGGAATAATATTATTAGTTGTTGGTTTAATTATGATTGTCCTAGGAAATATATTTTATAAAAATAAAGAAGAAAAAAGTAAACATTAAAATACTAAATGAATCATGAAAGAAAGCTAGAAAGGCTTTCTTTTTTTGAAAATAATTTACATAATCATTGAAAGAACGGTTTACTTATGGTATAATATTGATTATATAAAATTTTAAGGTCAGAGAGGATTAAAATAATGGAAAATTTAATTTATTTCAATAAATTTTACTTAGACAAAGAAAAGGATATTATAGTAAATCTATATAAATCAGGAGAAGATGAAATTACATATATATTAGAAACACCAAATCATAATACAGGAAATTTAATTACAAATTTAGCTAAAATTTGTAATCTAAAAACTATAAAAAATGAAAATAATATGAAAATAATAAAAGGAAAAATCGAAGCAAGTATAAATGGAGATAATGAAGAAGTTTATATTTTTAGGCTTGGTGGGATAAAAATTGCTAACATATATGAAAATAAAATAGAAATAAAAGCAAAAATCCCAGCTATTATAAAAACATTAATGTCTCAAACAAAAAACTATAAACTAACGATAGAAAAAACAATAATAAAAACATATATAACAAAAAAATTAAAGTTTAGAACGGACTTACATACACATATGAATGCAAATTTATCACCAGACTGTTTAATAGCACTTGGAATTGTTCATCAAATAAAATATCCTTTATATTATATTAAAAAAATAAATTTGAGACTTAATAAAGAACAAGAGAAGGAAATATACAAAAAAAGAAAATTAGTAGAAAAAGAATTTGAAGATTCTAAGTTACAAGGGAAATATTTAGTAAGAAAAATTGATGATAATACATATATAAATTTTGCTGATTTAATTTTAAATAATTTAGAAAATGCAGAATATAATATAGAAAAAATCAGAACAAGTTTAGCAATATTAAAAGATGGTCAGGCTGTTTTTACAAATCTTGAGAAATCATATTTATATAGATATGTATTTGCAAAAGGAATACAATCAGAAGAAAAGATGGAATTAACTAAAAAGGAAGCGGATAAAATACCAGAAAAAGATATTAAACAAATGGTATTTAAAATGCTGGATGATAAAAATGAAAAAAGTCAATACAAAAATAATACCTTAAGGCAAGATAAATTTTTGTGGATAGCAAGAGAATATAGAAAACAAGGAATAAAATATGTGGAAATAGCAGATACAGATCTTTCAAAAAACAGTAAAAGAGCAATAAAATTATTGGAAGAAGTAGAAGAAATATTCCCTAAAATAGAGAAAGAGACAGGTGTAAAAATTAGATTTTTATTTGCCATAAGAAGAATACCATTAACAATTATAAAAGACCAAAAAACAAGTAGCACATACTTAAAGGAAAACATTAATTTATTAAAAGCTGTTGCCAAAAGTCCTTATGTTGTTGGAAGTGATTTTATTGGTGAAGAAATAAATGATATATCAGATTTAAAACCTGTAATAAAAGAAATTGTAAAATATGTAGAAACAGAAGATAGAAATTTTACAATAAGAGTGCATGCTGGTGAAAATGATAGTTTAAAAAGTAATGTTAGAAAATCAATTTTGTGTGTTAAAGAAGCGGTAGAGGAAATAGAAAGAGAGAATAAAACAAAAAAATTAAAGATGCCTCAAATAAGAATAGGTCATGGAATATATATTGAAGATTTAAATTCTAATGAAGGAAAAGAGCTTATAAATTTAATAAAAGATAATGGGGTTATAATAGAATTTCAACTTACATCAAATATTAGACTAAATAATTTGAGCGATTTATCAAATCATCCAATAAAGAAATTTTTAGAAAATGATATTAAATGTGTTCAAGGTACAGATGGATGTGGAATGTATGGAACAGACACATTTGATGAACAATTAGCTCTGCAAAATTTATTAGAATTAAGTGATACTGATTTTATGAAAATGAGAAAAGTTGAAGATGATATTATTAAAAAAAGTGATAAATATTTTATGGAAAAAAGCAAGAAGTTTAAAGAATTTTTAGGAAATAGAACATTAAGAGAAGCTATATTAGATGAAGAAGAGAAAAATATTAGACAAACTGAAGAAATTGAAGAGCTAAGATATAATGATAATTTAAATACAGAAGAAGAATTAGAAAACAGAATAAAAACTCTTCCAACTGATAAAATTCCTGTAATAATTGCAGGTGGAAGTTTTAATACTAAAGGAAGAAAAACCGAGGTAAGAGAAGAAGGTGTAAAAATATTAAAAGATTTTGTAAAAAGATTAGATGGTAATAAAGTATATTTTGTAGTAGGACATAAATTACAAGGGTATGAAAAAGCTATTGTAGATATTTCAAAAGAACTTAATAAAAAGATTGAAATAGATGCAATCGTACCTAAAATGATAAGTAAGAATGAAAAGGAAAAATTGTCTGAAGAAAATATTGATGGAATATGTGTATCGCCAGAGACAGAAGAATCTGGTATATATAAAAGTTTTAATTACGAAATATTTGAAAGGAAAAAAGCGGTTGTAATTGCTTTTGATGGAAATTCTCCAGTTTCTAATTTAGTACAAGAAGCTAAAAATGGAAAAGGAAAGTCTAAAATATATGTAAATCAAGAAAATGAATTATTACGAAAAAAAGCAGAGATGATGGAGGGATATATAATACCTTTTAAATTAAGTGATGATTTAGCAGATAGGATTTTCATGGATAATCCAGAACTAAAACAAGGATAAAATTTACTTGAAATATTTAAAAAAATAATATAGTATAAACATAAATAGAAATAAGGAAGGAATAAAAATGAAATTATTATTACATACTTGTTGTGCACCTTGTAGTGTATATTGTATAGATAGCTTAAGAGAAGAAAGTATAGAGCCAACAGTCTATTGGTTTAACCCTAATATCCATCCATATATGGAGTATAAACAAAGAAGAGATTGCTTAAAAGAATATACTAAAAGTATAAATGTTGAGGCTATTTTTGAGGAAGATTATGGATTAGATGATTTTTGTAAAAATGTAGTAAAATCTTTAGAAACAAGATGCCAAGATTATTGCTATCCAGTTCGTTTAGAACAAACTGCAAAATATGCTAAAGAAAATGGATTTGATACTATTTCTACAACTCTTTTAGTAAGTCCATATCAAAAACATGATATTATAAAAGAATTAGGAGAAAAGATTTCTAAAAAGTATGGAATAGATTTTTTATATAGAGATTTTAGGGTAGGATTTAGAAAAGGACAGGAAAAAGCAAGAGAGAAAGGGCTTTATATGCAAAAATATTGTGGTTGTATTTTTTCTGAGGAAGATAGGTATAAAAAGAAAATTGATAAGGATAAAAGAAACAATTAGAATTGTGTCACCTGTGGAGAGACAATTTAGAGTATAAGAAAGGAGAGTGAAAAATAATTGGAAAACAATATAATAGAAGAAAATAAAATTATAATTTATACAACAGAAGATGGACAAGTTGACATTGAAGTAAGACTTGAAAATGAAAATGTTTGGCTTACACAAAATGCTATGGCAGAATTATTTGATACAACAAAGCAAAATATAAGTTTACATATAAAAAATATTTTTGAAGAAAACGAATTGAATGAAAATTCAGTTGTCAAGGAAAACTTGACAACTGCTTCAGATGGCAAAAATTACAAAACAAAATTTTACAATTTAGATTTAATTATATCAGTTGGATATCGTGTAAAATCAGTTCGTGGAACTCAATTCCGAATATGGGCCAATAAACTAATTAAAGAATACTTAATAAAGGGATATAACCTAAATGTAAAAAGATTTAAAAATAATGGTGGTGGAACGTATTTTGAGGAAGTACTAGAAAAGATTAGAGATATTCGTTCATCAGAAAAGGTCTTTTGGAGAAAAATTTTAGATATTTATGCAACAAGTGTAGATTATGATGCAAAGGACGAGAGGACAAAAGAATTTTTTAAAACAGTACAGAACAAAATGCATTATGCAGTTCATGGTAATACTGCAGCAGAAGTTATATATAATAGAGTTGATAGTAAAAAAGAAAATATTGGATTAACAAGTTTTAAAGGAAATATGCCAACAAAATCAGAAACAGAAATTGCTAAAAATTATTTAAGCAAGGAAGAGTTAGATATGTTAAACCGTATGGTATCAGCTTATTTAGATGTTGCTGAGATTAATGCTTTAAATATGCACCCAATGACAATGAGAGACTGGATAGGAGAATTAGATGGATTTTTAACTATGACACATAAAGAAATATTGGAAGGTGCAGGGAAAATATCTCATGAAAAGGCATTGAAAAAAGCACATGAAGAATATGAT
>CALXZU010000041.1 GCA_944393325.1 uncultured Clostridia bacterium | reverse complement strand
GGATTTTTAGGATATCCAGTAAGTCAGGCAGCAGACATAACAGCATTTGAAGGAGAATTAGTACCAGTAGGAGAAGACCAATTACCATTAATAGAACAAACAAGAGAAATAGTAAGAAAATTTAATAGTATATATGGAGAGGTATTAGTAGAACCAAAAGCAGTATTATCAAGTGGAAAGAGAATAAAAGGATTAGACGGAAATGACAAAATGGGAAAATCATTAGGAAATGCAATATATTTATCAGATAGTAGCGAAGAAATAACAAAAAAAGTAATGAGTGCAATAACAGATCCAAACAGAATAAAAAAAGACGATTTAGGAAATCCTGATATATGTATGGTAGCTTATTATCATAAATTATTTAGTAAGCCAGAAGAAGTAAATGAAGTATGTAAAGAATGTAGAGAAGGAAAAAGAGGTTGTGTACAATGTAAGAAGCAATTAGCTAAAAACATTGCTGATGAATTAAAACCAATAAGAGAAAAAAGAGCATATTATGAAGCTCACCCAGAAGAAGTAGATAAAATACTAATAGAAGGAACAAAAAAAGCACAATCAGTAGCAAAAGAAACCATGAAAAAAGTAAAAAAAGCAATGAAGCTAGATTATTTTGAATAGGGACGTTTCCTTTTGCTCGAAAACGAGCAGCTGGGACAGATCTATAATAGGATATGGAGGTAAAAATGGTACTAAAAAACAAATTAGGAATAACAGACAGTAGTAAATTAGTACAAGAAGAAGAAAAGATAACAAAAAAAAGAGCATTAGAAATGTTTGATAAAAAAATAATAAATACATTTGAGGTTGGAACATTTAAAGGATTGCAAGAAATACATAAATACTTATTTGAGGACATTTATGATTTCGCAGGGAAAATAAGAGGAGAAAATATTTCAAAAGGGAATTTTCGATTTGTTCCTGTAATGTATTTAAAAGAAGCCCTAAAAAATATAGATAAAATGCCACAAAAGACTTATGATGAAATAATAGAAAAATATGTCGAAATGAATGTAGCACATCCTTTTAGAGAAGGAAATGGTAGAAGTACTAGAATATGGCTTGATAGAATATTAATAAAAGAAATTGGACAAGTAGTAGATTGGAGCAAAGTAGATAAAGATGATTATTTACTTGCAATGGAAAGAAGCCCAATAAAAGATATAGAAATAAAAGTATTATTAAAAGATGCTTTAACAGATAAAATTGATGATAGAATTGTATACATGAAAGGAATAGATGCAAGTTATTATTATGAAGGATATTATACATATACAATAGAAGAAATTGATAAAAGTAATTAATTAAATATTATAATAAAATAAAAGGAGTAAATATGTTTACAGATTATACAAAAATAATAATTAAATCAGGAGATGGAGGAAATGGAGCAATTGCCTTCCATAGAGAAAAATATGTAGCAGCAGGAGGACCAGACGGTGGAGATGGAGGGAACGGAGGAAATATCTATTTCCAAGTTGACAAAGATAAAAATACTTTAATAGATTTTAGATATAATAAAAAATATAAAGCACAAAATGGTGAGAATGGTAGTGGAAACAATTGTAGTGGAAAATATGGGGAAGACTTATATATAAAAGTACCAATAGGAACAGTTATAAAAGATGCAAAAACAGAAAAAGTAATTGCAGATTTATCTAAACCTAACCAAGTAGAACTTGTCTTAAAAGGTGGAAGAGGTGGAAGAGGAAATCAGCACTTTGCAACTTCAACAAGACAAGTTCCAAGATTTGCAGAAGATGGAGAAAAAGGTGAAGAAATAGAAGTAATATTAGAACTTAAACTTCTTGCAGATGTTGGACTTTTGGGATTTCCGAATGTGGGAAAATCAACATTTTTATCAGTTGTAACAGATGCAAAACCTAAAATTGCAAATTACCATTTTACAACATTAGAACCTAATTTAGGAGTTGTAAAAACTAAAAATGGTGATGGTTTTGTAATAGCAGATATACCAGGAATAATAGAAGGTGCAAGTGAAGGTGTAGGTCTTGGAATTAGATTTTTAAGGCATGTAGAAAGAACAAGATTATTATTACACTTTTTAGATGTATCAGGAACTGAAGGAAGAAATCCAGTCGAAGATTTTTATACAATAAATAAAGAACTTGAAAAATATAGCCCTAAACTAGCAAAAAGAAAACAAATAATAGTAGCAAACAA
Source organism: uncultured Clostridia bacterium (assembly GCA_944393325.1). Taxonomy (GTDB): domain Bacteria; phylum Bacillota; class Clostridia; order TANB77; family CAG-508; genus CAG-269. The sequence continues at coordinate 12,804 of CALXZU010000041.1, read as the reverse complement.
GATAGATGCTATACAAGACGAAAGCATATTAAAAGAGGTAGAAGATTTAGCTAAAAAAGAAAATTTAGAATTATATAAGATATCAGCAGTTACAAAAACAGGTGTACAAGAATTAATAGACCATGTAACAGAAGTTTTAAAAACATTACCAAAAGAAGAATTAATAGAAGTAGAAGAAAAGAAAGTATATACTTTAGAAGAAGAAAACAAAGATAAATGGAGTATTAGAAAAGAAAATGGAGTATTTATTGTAACAGGAAAACCAATACAAAGATTAATTGGAAGAATTAATATGGAAGATAATGAATCATTTTATTATTTACAAAAAATGCTAAGAACTTTAGGCGTAGACGATAAATTAAGAGAAATGGGAGTTAAAGAAGGCGATACTGTCATGTTAGAAGACTGGGAGTTAGAATGGGAAAATTAAATGAACAAAATCACCAAAAACAATAATTTTGTACAGCGTACTGAACAAAATTGACAAAAATCATAAAAAATAGTATAATTAACATAAGAAAGAGGTGTTATATATGCTAATTCGTGAAAAGTATCTATCTAAAATAAGACCATTTTATGATGTTGACCTAATAAAAGTTATAATAGGTATTAGAAGATGTGGAAAATCTGTTGTTTTGTTACAAATAATGGATGAACTAAAAAATAAAGGAATAAATCCTTCTCAAATTATATATATAAATTTTGAAGATGAAGAATATTCTTTTATAAAAAATGACAAAAATTTACATGAATTTGTAAAATCTAAAATAATAAATGATGAAAAATATTATTTATTTTTTGATGAAGTTCAAAATGTGGAAAATTGGGAGAAGGCAATAAATTCTTTTGAGGCTACAAAAAATGTTTCAATATTTGTTACAGGCTCAAATAGTGATTTATTATCTGGAGAATTAGCAACACATATAGCCGGAAGATATGTTAGTTTTAAAATATACCCATTTACATTTAAAGAAGTTTGTGAATTAAAAGAAATAAAAAGTAGAGAAGAAACAGAAAGAGCTTTTGAAGATTATATAAAATGGGGCGGAATGCCACAAAGGTTTGTACTTACTGATGAAAATCAAACAAAAACATATTTATCAGATATATATAATTCAATTGTTATAAAAGATATAGTTGAAAGATTTGGAATAAAAGATTTAGATTTGTTTAATAGAGTAATTGAATATATAGTTACAACTCCATCACAAAATTTTTCAGCTGATAGTTTAGTAAAATATTTCTTAAATAGCGATAATAGAGAAGTTTCAAAAGTTACTTTATATAATTATTTAGAATATATGCTAAAAGCAATGCTAATAAATAAAGCAGATAGATATGATATACGTGGTAAAAGAATTTTAAATGGAAAATATAAATATTATTTAACAGATTTAGGCTTGGGACAAATTAAAAATACAGGTAAAAAATTACAATTGGGAGCATATTTAGAAAATCTTGTGTATAATGAATTATTATCAAGAGGATATGATGTAAAAGTAGGAAATCTTGAAAATGGAGAAATTGACTTTGTTGCAACAAGATATGAGGAAAAAATATATATACAAGTTGCATATATTTTAGCCGATGAGAAAGTAGAAGAAAGAGAGTTTGGAGCTTATAGAAAAATCGAAGATAATTATCCTAAATATGTTTTAACAATGGATAAGTTTGATTTTTCAAGAGATGGAATTATTCATAAAAATGTTATAGACTGGTTATTAGAAGATAATAAGTAGGAAGAGGAATAGTTATGGAAAGTAAAAAAAGAAAGAATTATCTATCATGGGATGAATATTTTATGGCAATTGCAAAATTATCAGCAATGAGGAGTAAAGACCCATCAACACAAGTAGGAGCTTGTATTGTAAGTAATGACAATAGAATATTATCAATCGGATATAATGGAGCTCCAAATGGATATGATGACGATAAATTCCCTTGGGATAGAGAAGGAGAAAATTTAAATACAAAATATCCATATGTATGTCATGCAGAATTAAATGCAATATTAAACTATAGAGGAAGTAAAAAAGATTTAGAAAATGCAAAAATATATGTAGATTTATTTCCTTGTAATGAATGTGCAAAAATAATAATACAGTCAGGAATAAAAGAAGTAATATATTTATCAGACAAGTATTGGAATTCAGAAAATAATATAGCATCAAGAAAATTATTTGATGAATGTGGAGTTAAATACGAAAAAATAACTTTAGAAGAAGAAAGAAAAATAGAAATAGATTTAAAGTAAGTATAAAAAGCCCAAAGTAGAATAATTATACTTTGTGGCTTAAATCTAATTTCATTATGATTGCGTTATTTTCTTTATAATAATTTTTGCGAATACTTATTTTTTCAAAACCTAATTTATTATAAAGAGAAATTGCGGGAATATTTTTCTCATTTACTTCCAAAAAAATATTTTGAACACCAAGAGATTTTGAAAGTTTAATTAATTCCTTTAAAAGTATTGAACCAAAACCTTGATTTCGAAAATTTTTTCTTATAACGATATTCATGATATCACAGTCAGGAGAACATAGTTTAATACCTGCAAAACCAATTATTTTTGAATTATCTTTAATAACAATATAGTGTGAATTTAAAGATTCTAATTCACTTTTAAAAATAGAATAATTCCAAAAATCATCAAAATCTGAAATAAGAATGTCTTTAATATTATTTAAATCATCTAAAGTCATTTTTGTAATTGTAACCATTGTAAAACTCCTTTTTAAAATATATATACATTATAAGAAAAAATGGAAAAAATTGCAACAAAAAACTTGACTTGGAGTAAGGTTTAAGTGATATAAAATAAATATAATGATAAGGAGGGTTTTAATTATGGGAAAATCAAAAGTATTATTTACAAAAAATATAACGCCAGAAAGTTTAGTAAACATATATGAAAAATTAGGTGTAAATTTAGAAGGGAAAATTGCTGTAAAATTACATTCAGGAGAAGCTGGAAATCAAAATTATTTGAGACCAGATTTTGTAAAACCATTAATAGAGAAATTAGGAGCAACAGTAGTAGAATGTAATACAGCATATGCTGGAGAAAGAAATACAACTGAAAAACATAAGAAATTAATAGAAGAACATGGGTGGTCAAAATATTTTAAATTTGATTTAATGGATGAAGAAGGACCAGATAAAGTTTTAGAAGTTAAAAATGGAAAAATATTGAAAGAAAATTTTGTTGGAAAAAATATAGTAAACTATGATTCAATGTTAGTATTATCACACTTTAAAGGACATCCAATGGGAGGATATGGAGGAGCTTTAAAACAATTATCAATAGGATGTAGCTCTTCAGAAGGAAAATCTTGGATACATTCAGCAGGACAAAGTAAAAATCAATATGAAATATGGGACAATTTACCTGAACAAGACAAATTTTTAGAATCAATGGCAGATGCAGCATCTACAGTAGATGAATTATTTAAAGGAAAAATTGTATATATCAATGTCATGAAAAACCTATCTGTAGATTGTGATTGCTGTAGTGTTGCAGAAGATCCATGTATGGAAGACATTGGAATATTGGCATCAGAAGATCCAGTGGCAATAGATCAAGCATGTATTGATTTAGTTTATAATTCAAATGATAAAGGAAAAGAACATTTCATAGAAAGGGTAGAATCAAGACATGGAATTCATACAATAGAAGCAGCAGAAGAATTAGGAGTAGGAAGCAGAGACTATGAATTAATAGAGATAGATTAGATAAAAAAGAAGACATTAACTAAAAATGTAAAATGTCTTCTTTTTCTTCTAACTGTCTTTGAGCTTGGGGCTTCTTCAAATATAGAGGCAAAATATCATTTATTTGTCTATCAGGAGTTTCAGGCTCAATATTAGAACTATAAAACTCTAAACCACAAAGACCTAAGAAGTAGGAATTTAAAAGATTTTGGTTTGGATTAGAAAAAAATCCATATGGAATTTTTCTACTTATTTCCTCTTTAAAATTTATTGAAGCATCACCAATAAAATAAATATTTTTTGTTTCATCACTATCATTTATATAAGTATCAATAATAGCTAAAGCATCTTCTACACTCTCAGCTTGAGGTTCTATCAAAACATCTAAAATATCGTCTGTTTTTTGGTATAAAGCAAAATAGCAATTATCATTTTTACAATCAATCATAGAGCAAATAAGTGAATTAGTAGACAACATACTAGCCGCTTGTTTTGCTAAACATTCTAAAGAAGTAATACCAACAATAGGAATATTTTTACTATCGTGAAATGCTTTAACTGTTGCAACACCAATTCTAATACCGGTAAAAGAACCGAGGACCAATATCACAAACAATTAAATCAATATTATCTAAATTCAAATTTGCCGTATTAAAAGCATTAGAAATAGTAGGCATCAAAATTTCAGAATGAGAATTTTTTGCAATCGCATCTAATTTACAAATAAGGTTATTATCATTTAAAATAGAAACACCGACAAATATTACTTGAAGTATCAATACTAAGAATTTTCAATTATAATCCTCCTTTTATCAAAATCATTTTCATCTTTTTCAAATTTTATATGAATATAATTTTTAGGCAAGCTATCCAAAATTAATTCGCCCCATTCAATTAAGCAAATACCTTTATCGAAATATTCATCACCACCAATTTCGTAAAACTCAGAAACATCTGAAAGTCTATAAACATCAAAGTGATAAATATTTATATTATCATTACAATATTCATTAACAATAGTAAAAGTAGGGCTAGAAATTTCATTTTCTAAACCAAAATAAGATAAAAAACCTTCTACAAATTTAGTTTTACCAGAACCGAAGGTCACCTGTTAAAACAATCACATTATTTTTATCTATTTTAGAAGCAAAATCTTTAGCAAAATTTTTTGTTTCATCTTCACTATTTGAAGTAAATATAAAAGTATCAAACATAAAAAACTCCTAAATTAAATTATAAAATTATCTTTAAAATATACTTGATTTAAAGACATAAACATTATAATATAAAAAAGCAAAAAAATCAATCAAAAGGCTTGATAAAAAAAAGAAAATGTAATATAATTGTAAAGAATTTGTAACAAAAAAGAAACAAATAAAAGTAAGGAAGGTAAATCATGTTTAAATTAGGGTTTGGACAAGATATAGGGATAGATTTAGGAACAGCAACAGTTATTGCATATGTAAAAGGAAAAGGAATAGTATTAAGAGAACCATCTGTTGTAGCTGTTGATAATACAACAGGAGAAGTTTTAGCGGTTGGACAAGAAGCAAGAAGAATGCTAGGTAGAACTCCAGGAAATATAGTTGCTACAAGACCTTTAAGAGATGGCGTGATATCAGACTATACAGTAACTGAGAAAATGCTTAAATACTTTATAAATAAAGTGTGTGGAAAATTTATATTTGCTCCAAGAATAATGATATGTATTCCATCTCAAGTAACAGAAGTAGAAAAAAAGGCAGTAATAGATGCAGCATCACAAGCAGGGGCAAGAAAGGTTTATTTAATAGAAGAACCAATAGCAGCGGCAATAGGAGCAGGAATTGACATATCAAAACCATGTGGAAATATGGTAGTAGATATTGGTGGAGGAACAACAGATATAGCAGTAATATCACTTGGAGGTTCAGTTGTAAGTTCATCATTAAAGGTTGCAGGAGATAAATTTGATGAAGCAATAGTAAAATATATAAAGAAAAAACATAATATAATAATTGGAGAAAGAACAGCTGAAGACTTAAAAATAAATATAGGATGTGTATATCCAAAAATTCAAGACACAGAAATGCAAATAAGAGGAAGAGATTTAGGAACAGGACTTCCAAATACAGTAATAATAAAATCAAGTGAAATGTTAGAAGCATTAATAGAACCAGCTATGATGATAGTAGAAGCAGTACATGGAGTATTAGAAAGAACACCACCAGAACTTGCCGCAGACATAAGTGATAAAGGAATATACATGACAGGAGGAGGAGCATTACTTGACGGATTAGATAAATTATTACAAGAAAAAACAGGAATAAATGTAATGATAGCACAAGACACAGTATCATGTGTAGCTTTAGGAACAGGAAAAGCATTAGATAATTTAGATGCATTGGATGGAAAACCAGTAAGGAGATAAGATAAAAAAGCAAAAATAAAATGTCGCATGGAATAAGAAAAAACTATGCGACATAAATATTGTGGAAAATAAATAAAAGGAGTAAAAATAGAAAATGAAAAAAGTAGCTTTCATAACATTAGGGTGTAAAGTAAATCAGTATGAAACAAACGCAATGTCACAAAAATTTATAGAAAAAGGATATGAAGTAGTAGAACATACAAAAAAAGCAGATATATATGTAATAAATACATGTACAGTAACAAACATGTCAGATAGAAAATCAAGACAAATGTTAAGACGTGTAAAAGAATTAAATGAAAAAGCAATAGTAGTAGCATGTGGATGTTATGTACAAGTAGCAAAAGAAGAATTAGAAAAAATAGAAGAAGTAGATTTAATACTTGGAAATACCGAAAAAAAGAATATAGTAGAATTTGTAGAAAAATTTATAGAAGAAATTCAAAATGAAAAGAACAAAAAGAAAAAGGAACTAAAAGAAAATGAAAAAAGAAAAGAAACAAAAAAAATAAAAAAGATAGAAAAAGTAGAAGCTGTAATGGAACAAAAAGACTTTTTAGAATTTGGAAACGTTATATATACAGAAAAAACAAGAGCAGTAATAAAAGTACAAGATGGATGTGATAGATTTTGCTCATATTGCATAATACCATATGCACGAGGAAGGGTAAGAAGTAGAAAGCCAGAAAATATAATATCAGAAATAGAGAAAATATCAAAAGAAGGAATAAAAGAAGTAGTAATAACAGGAATACATATAGCATCATATGGAAAAGACTTTAAAAATATTGAAAAAAAAGAAGATGCAGGAAAAGAATATAGGTTAATAGACTTATTAGAAGAAATAAATAAGATAGAAGGAATAGAAAGAATAGAATTAGGCTCATTAGAACCATTATTAATAACAGAAGAATTTGTAAAAAGACTAGTGAAATTAAAAAAAATATGTCATCATTTTCATTTATCTTTGCAAAGTGGATGTAATGAAACATTAAAAAGAATGAATAGGAGATATAGTGTAGAAGAATTTAGAAAAATTGTTAAATTATTAAGAGAAAATTATGAAGATGTAAATTTAACAACAGATATAATAGTAGGATTTCCAGGAGAGACAGAAAAAGAATTTGAAGAAACATATAGATTCCTAAAACAAATGAAATTCTATAAAATGCATGTATTTAAATATTCACAAAGAAAAGGAACAAAAGCAGCTGTAATGAAAGGACAAATAGATGGCAAGAAAAAAGAAGAAAGAAGTAAAAAATTAATAGAATTATCAGATGAAAATGAAAAAGAATATAATAAAAAATATGTAGGAAAAGAAGTAGAAATATTGTGGGAAGAAGAAAAAGATGGATATTATAAAGGACATACAAAAAATTATATATTGGCATTGTTAGAAAAAAATAATAAAGAAAACAAATCAGAATTAGAGAAATCAGAGTTAGATAAGTCAGAAAAATTAGAAAATAAAATAACAAAATCAAGATGTATAGAAGCGGGAAAGGACTATATATTGGTAGAATTGTAAAAATGTAACAAATCTGTAATAATTGTGTAACGAATATTTAATATAAAAAATAGGTAAAATAGCTTGATTAAAACTTAAAAATATAGTATAACTAAAATAACAAAAATGTAGTAAAAGTGTATATAAACACAAAGGAGGAAGAAAAATGGCAGATTTAGGTGAAGAAAATAAAGTATCAGGAGTATTTGGAGGGGTAGAATTCGGTAATAACAATAATGAAGAGCAAAATCAAAATATAAACACCAATAGAGATGTAGAAAATTTTGAAAATGCCGGAACAATAAGAAACGAAAATTTACCAGTAAAACATGGCTTCTGGAATAGATTCAAAGCATTCTGGTTACAAGAAATTGATTGGAATAAAGAAATAAAAGTAGAACTTACACCATATCAACAAAAAGTAGAAGATGAAATTAATGAGTTTTTACACCAAGAAATCACATGGGAAAAAGTGCATGACTTTTTATTCCAAGAAATATCATTTGGCAAAAAAGCATAAGGGACGTTTCCTTTGCACACATTTATGTCGCATTTGGGACAGACCTTTAAATGAAAAGTTAATAAAGTAATAAAAAAGTATAGCAAAAAACAAAAAATTATGCTATACTTTTTATGTTGTTTAATTTACTTTAAAAAGGGAATTGAACTATAGGGCATAGATTTAATCGGGGAATATAATTAAAAACAAATGGAAGAGCGAATGAAAACTTAAAAAATATTTGAAATTTTATGTTGTAATATTTTTTTAAGGTTTTATAAACGGCATTTGTTTTAGTTATACATTGTGAATAAAAGAAAGGAGAGATTATAGTATGCCCAGAGCATCAAGGAAGAAAAGTAGTACAAATGTATATCATGTAATCTTAAGAGGCAATAACAAACAAGACATATTTTTTGATGAGAAAGATTATAAGAAGTTTTTAAAGGAAATTAAAAATACTAAGGAAAAATATGAATATGAATTATATGCATATTGTTTAATGACAAATCATGTACATTTAATTTTATATGATAGAAAAGAAAATTTATCAAAAATTATGCAAAGTTTAGAAGTTACATATTCAGCATATTTTTCAAAAAAATATGAAAAAATAGGTCATTTATTTCAAAACAGATTTTTGAGCAAACCAGTTGAGACAAGTGAATATCTAATGCAAGTATGTAGATATGTTCATAAAAATCCGGTAAAAGCGGGAATTTCAAGTATTGATAATTATAAATGGAGTAGCTATAAGGAATATATTAATGTTAAAGAAGAATTGGTAAGCAAAAAAATGCTTTTATCATTATTTGCAAATTCCCAAAAAGAGGCTATTAAACATTTTCAAGGCTTTCACAATGATAATAAAGAAAATATAAATGATGAGTATGAATATGAAATAATAACTAAATTTACAGATGAAGAGGCAAAAATAAAAATAATGGAAGTACTTAAATTAGAAAACTTAGAAGAAATTAATAACTTTAGTGTTAAACTAAGAAATGAGAAAATAAGAAAATTAGAAGATATAAAAGGAATATCAAAGGCACAAGTTGCAAGAGTACTTGGAACTTGTAATAGAACAATAGAAAGAATAACTAAAAAATAAGAAGGGAGGAAGGATGTGTCCCGAATGCGACATTTATGTGTGTAAAGGAAACGTCCCCATTATGAAAAATAAAACAGTTTTTGTATGTAATGAATGTGGTTATGAGTCTGGTAAGTGGCTTGGCAAGTGTCCAGCTTGTAATAGTTGGAATAGTTTTTATGAGCAGAAAGTTGTTGAAACTAAACTTAAAGGATTAACAGCAACAGATGGTAAATTAACAGTTCCTCAAAAATTAAATTCTTATGAAGCAAAAGAAACAATTAGAACCCATACTGGTTTTCAAGAGTTAGATAGAGTTCTTGGTGGAGGATTAGTTAAAGGGTCTTTGGTATTACTTGGAGGAGAGCCTGGTATCGGTAAATCTACACTTATTTTACAAATATGTGATAAGATAAAAGGTGACGGAAAAGTTTTATATGTTTCAGGTGAAGAGTCTGCTGAACAAATAAAATTAAGAGCTGATAGACTTGGAATTAATAATGAAGATATTCTATTTCTTGGTGAGACTAATATAGAACTTGTAGATCAAGCAATTATTAATACAAATCCAAAACTTGTTATAATAGATTCTATACAAACTATGTATTCAGAAGAATTGACAGCTGCGGCTCGGTAGTGTTAGTCAGGTAAGGGAAATTACTTCACAAGTTATGAGAGTATGTAAGTCTAAAGGTATCACTACAATTATAATTGGACATGTTACAAAAGAAGGTAATATTGCAGGTCCAAGAGTTTTAGAACATATGGTGGATACTGTTTTATATTTAGAAGGTGAAAGGTATTTTTCTTATAGGATACTTCGAGGTGTAAAAAATAGATTTGGTTCTACTAATGAAATTGGAATGTTTGAAATGCAGGATAAAGGAATGAAAGAAATTGATAACCCTTCTGATATTCTAATTTCTGAAAGAGAAGATAACCCGGCAGGTTCGTGTATAGTTGCAACTATGGAAGGTACAAGACCTTTATTAGTAGAACTTCAAGCTCTAACTTGCAACACTGTTTTTGGTTATCCTAAAAGAACTGCAAATGGTATTGATTATAATAGGCTTTCTTTATTACTTGCGGTCTTAGAAAAAAGAGCAGGAGTGATGCTTAATTCACAAGATGTTTACTTAAATGTAGTAGGTGGTCTAAAAGTAAATGAGCCAGCAGTTGATTTAGGAATAGCTTTAGTTACAGCTTCGAGTTTTAAAAACGTACCGATTCCAAAAGATATGATAATTTTAGGTGAGGTTGGCTTAACAGGAGAAGTTAGAAGAATTAATTTAATTGAAAAAAGAATTAAAGAAGCAGAAAAATTAGGTTTTAAAACTTGTTTAATTCCAGAAAGTAATAAAAAAGACTTGAAAGATAATTATAAATTAGATATAATAGGCATCAAGGATATTAATGAGGCTATAAAAAAGATTGGATTAAAATAATGGATATATCCTATTAAATTATTTAATAATAAGTATTACAGAGAAGGGAGGACAATTTTTTTGAGAACAGGCAAAGAAGATAGTATTACAGAAATTTTGAAGTTAATTGCACCAGGAACTCCCATAAGAGACGGACTAGAAAATATATTAAGAGCAAGAACAGGAGCTTTACTATTAATTACAGATAATAATGAAGTTTTAAAAGAAGTTGTAGATGGAGGTTTTACAATTAATGAAGATTATTCATCTTCTAAACTATACGAACTTGCAAAGATGGACGGAGCAATAGTTTTAAGTGGTGATTTGAAAAAAATTTTATATGCAAATGCACAACTTATACCATCACATGAAATTGTAACTTTAGAAACAGGAACAAGACATAGAACAGCAGAAAGAACTGCGAAACAAACAGGAGAACTTGTGATTAGCATTTCACAAAGAAGAAGTATTATTACAGTATTTAAAGGAAATGATAGGTATATATTAGAGGATACAGATTCAGTATTAAGTAAAGCAAATCAAGCAATTCAAACACTTGAAAAATATAAAAAAGTATTTGATAATAAACTAAATATCTTGAATGAATATGAATTTAATGATATAGTAACATTAGAAAATGTAATTGTTGCAATACAAAGAGCTGAGATGGTTATGAAAATTGTAGAAGAAATACAAAGACAGATATATGAATTAGGAAGCGATCGGAAGACTTGTTAAAATGCAATTAGAAGAGTTAATAGGTGGACTGGAAAAAGAAGAAGCTCTAATTATAAAAGACTATATTATTCCAGGTAAAGGAAGAAATAAAAGAACAACTGAAAAAGTAATTGAAAGTTTAGAAAATTTAAGTTATGAAGATTTATCTAAAGAAGCAGTTATAGCAAAACTTTTAGGGTATGAAACTTTTGATAATTATGATGAGGTTGGAGTTTATACAAAAGGATATAGAATTTTAAACAAAATTCCAAGGATGCCTAGTAATATTGTAGAAAATTTAATTGATACTTTTAAATCATTTCAACATATTTTAGCAGCAGATATTGAAAGTTTAGATGAAGTTGACGGTATTGGTGAGATAAGAGCGAAAACAATTAAGCAATCATTAAAACGAATGCAAGAACAATTTATTTTTGATAATTTGATTTAAAACTAAAATAATGTAAATAAATAGGAGGATAACAATGAATAAATTTAAAAATATATTATGGATAATAGCTTTAATAATAATTTTAGTATTAATAGGATTTGTAGTATTTGGATATTATAAAAATGCAACAATGGAAATTAAAAATCCAATTGCAACAATGGAGGTTGAAAATTTTGGAACAGTAAAAATAGAATTATACCCAGATAAAGCTCCTGAGTCAGTTGCAAATTTTATTACATTAGCAAATAGAGGTTTTTATGATGGACTTACATTCCATAGAATTGTAAAAGACTTTATGATACAAGGAGGAGATCCAGAAGGAACCGGCGAAGGTGGAGCTAAAATTTCAGATTTAAAAGATGGTGGAGAAGAAACTGAGTATGCAATTAAAGGAGAATTTATAGCAAATGATGTTGATAATGATTTGAAATTTGAAGAAGGTGTAATTGGTATGGCAAGAAACGATTATACATCATACTCATCAGCTTTAGCAGAAGAATCTTATAATTCAGGAAGTTCACAATTTTTTATAATGACAGCTGAAAATACATCTTTAAATGGTTATTATACAGCATTTGGAAAAGTAATAGAAGGAATGGATATAATACATAATATTGAAAATGTAGAAGTAAAAGTAGCAGACGACAGTGAAGAAACAGGAAACACAGAACAAAGTACACCAGTTAATCCAGTAAAAATAACATCTATTAAAGTTGATACTTTTGGATATGATTATGGATTACCAGAGACTTTAACACCATTTGATTATATGAGTTGGATGTACAGCCAGTATGGAATTGATCCAAGTACAATGGGAACAACAGCAGAATAAATAAAAAAATTCGAAAAAATAGTTGACAAATGGGGTAGAAATTAGTTATAATATTACATGTGCTAAGTAAAACAAAGCTATGGTGGATGTAGCGTAGTTGGTTAACGCGCCAGTTTGTGGCACTGGAGACCGTGGGTTCGAGTCCCATCTTCCACCC
>CALXZU010000040.1 GCA_944393325.1 uncultured Clostridia bacterium | reverse complement strand
ATTTCTTCTGCTTGGAATATAAGTGAACCGTGTACTTCATCTTGGTATCTTAAATCCGCATCATCTTTTCCAAAAAAAGCTATTCTCGTATATGCACCAGGTATCCACTTTTCTGGATCATTATGAAATAGCAATATTGCAGAAGTTGTTAAATATCCGTCTTCATACAATTTTAGATTTTCTAATAGTCCCTTATTATCTATTTTCACTTCATCTGGACTTAACCTTTTATTCTCTACTGCTAATTTTTTGAATCTTTCAATTGCATTTGAATCTAAATCTTCAATGGTTACATTAGGAACTTGCATAGCATCCCACGTCTTTCCAAATCTTTCTAAAAGAAGTCTATCGTATTCTGAAGAAGTAGCTTCATGATTACTTCTTCCACTTCTTAAATAAAATTTTCCGTGATAACTAATTGGTATTGGATATTTATCAATTTTTATTGTGATATATTCTAAATCATTTTCTTTCTCTAATTTTACTTCAGTAAGTATTCCTAAAGAATCTTTTATTTTTCCAGGTAATTTATCTAAAAGACTTTGTGCGACATTTCCTAAACCAACGATTTTTCCATTATCATCAACACCTATATATAGCAAACCTCCTGTAGTATTAGCAAATCCACAGATCCACTCAAGCCATTCATCTTTCCAAATTTTCTTGAACTCTACATCTTGATTTTCAATCATATTTTTCTCCTCATAAGTTATTTCTTTTCACAAAGTATATCACATTTAATATTATTTTTCTATTATTATGCTCACTTTTATAAAAAATATTTTTTATAACACATCTACCACTATTAAATTTCTAGGCTTTTTATATAGTTTTGCATCACTTTTTGGAATAGTTTGTACTTTTGTCACATTATGTTACTTTAGTTTTTCTAAAACCTTATTTAACATTTCTTTATAATTTTTTAATTTTTCTTGTTCTTGCTCCACTTTAGCTTTAGGAGCTTTGTTTAGAAAACCTGGATTAGAAAGCATTTTTTCACATCTTGCAACTTCCCCTTCCAGTCTTTTTCTTTCTTCTTCTAATCTTTTTTTCTCTTCTTCTTTATCTATTAATCCTTCTTGTGGAATATAAACTTCAATATCTTCTTGTATAATATTAATACTATCACTTGAAATATCTTTATTATCATCTATAATTTCTAAAGAAGTTCCAAAACATAGTTTTAATAAAATATCTTCCATTTCTTTTAACTGTTTTTCATACTTATTAGTCACAAAAACTAACTTAGATTTTTTGCTTGGGTGGATATTTTTAGTAGCTCTAATATTTCTTACATCAACAATAATATCTTTTATTTTCTCCACAAATTCTTCTTCATTATCAAAAACAAATTCATTCTTTACTTCAGGCCATTTTGCAATTATTAAATCTTTAGTTCCAAAACAAATAAGTTCTGAATATATTTTAGATGTAACAAATGGCATAAAAGGGTGCAATAATTTTAATGAAGAGCTAAATACATAATTTAATACATAACTTACTATTACTTTTTCCTCTTCGTTATCACTATAAATACGAGGTTTTACCATCTCTATATACCAATCACAAAATTCATTCCATATAAAATTATATATTTTATCCAAAGCAATTCCTAAATCATAATTTTCAATATTTTTAGTTACTTCTGCAATTAATTTATTGAATTTATTTAAAATCCATTTATCCTCTACTTTAAGTATTCTATCTTTATCTTCTTTACTTTCAAATTCTCTTACTTTTTCTTCATCAGCTAATGAATTTATAATAAATTTAGCAGCATTCCATATCTTATTTGCAAAATTAGATGCTTGTTCTAACTTTTCTGGCATATATCTAATATCATTTCCCATTGTAGTTCCAGAAAGCACTGAAAATCTTAGTGCATCTGCTCCATATTCATCAATAACTTCTATTGGGTCTACTCCATTTCCTAATGTTTTAGACATCTTGCGACCTTGGCTATCACGTACAATACCATGTATTAATATATCACTAAATGGTTTCTCTTTCATTGCATATAATCCTGAAAATACCATTCTAGCTACCCAGAAGAATATAATATCATATGCTGTAACCAATACATTAGTAGGATAAAATACTTTTAAATCTTCTGCATCTTTATTTGGCCAACCAAGTGTTGAGAAAGGCCATAATGCTGAACTAAACCATGTATCTAATGTATCTGGATCTTGTTCTAAATTATTTGAACCACATTTTTCACATTTTTCCGGTTGTTCTTTTGCAACATTAATATGTCCACATTCTTTACAATAATATGCAGGTATTCTATGTCCCCACCATAATTGTCTTGAAATACACCAGTCCTGTATGTTTTCCATCCAATTAAAATAAATTTTTTCATACCTTTTAGGAACAAATTTAATTTCATCATTTTTAACCACTTCAATTGCTGGTTTTGCTAATTCTTTCATTTTAACAAACCATTGCTCTGAAATTCTTGGCTCTATCTTTGTTTTACATCTCTCACAAGTTCCTACATTATGAGTATAATCTTCAATAGAAACTAAAGCTCCTAATTCTTTTAATCTTTCTACAATAATAGGTCTTGCTTTTATTGCTGTCATTCCTTCTACTTCAGGCATTAAATCTTTCATTATCGTTTTGCTATCAAATACTTCAATAAACTCTAAATTATTTCTTTTACCAGCTTCATAATCATTAGGGTCATGTGCTGGTGTAATCTTAACACAACCTGTTCCAAATTCTTTATCTACAAATTCATCTGCAATAATTGGTATTTCTCTATTTACAATTGGAAGTATACATGTTTTTCCAACTAAATCTTTATATCTATCATCTTCTGGATTTACGGCAACTGCAGTATCACCAAGCATTGTTTCTGGTCTTGTTGTTGCAACTTCTACATATCTATCTTCACCTTTAATTTTATATCTTAAATGCCATAAATGAGAAGCTTCTTCTTTATATTCTACCTCTGCATCTGATATTGCTGTATTACAATTAGGACACCAGTTTACCATTCTAGTTCCTTTATAAATATATCCTTGATTGTATAGATTAACAAATTCCTCTAAAACCGCATCAGATAAACCCTCATCAAGAGTAAACCTACGTCTATCCCAATCACAAGAACACCCTAATTTTCTTTGTTGCTTTTGAATCTCTCCACCATAAAGATGTGTCCAATCCCAACATTCTTCCAAGAATTTTTCTCTACCAATATCTTTTTTATCTTTACCTTCATTTTTCAATTTTTCTACAACTTTCATTTCTGTTGAAATAGATGCATGGTCAGAACCAGGAAGCCACAAAGTATTGTATCCTTGCATTCTTTTAAATCTAATTAATATATCCTGAATTGTATCATCTAATGCATGTCCCATGTGTAACTTTCCTGTTACATTTGGTGGAGGCATCATAATACAAAAACTTTCTTTAGATTCATCCATACTTGGTTTAAAATAACCTTTTTTTTCCCATTCTTTATATAAATCATCTTCAAAATCTTTTGGATTATACTTATTTTCTAACATAATCATCTCTCCTTTTTTATTTATTTTCCTGTCCTGTTTTTTGGGACGGAGGCAAAAAACAGCACTTTGTAACTACATTTAAATTCATCATTTGGCTTCAAAGTTATTATATTTTCTTTAGAACTAAATTTTCCATCAGTATTTACTTTATCAGCTGTATTCATCCAAGGTTCGATACAGACGAATGGTGCTCCTATTTTTGCCCACATTCCTAAATATGGAAAACCTGTAAAATCAAATTCTAATATTTTTTTATCATTTTCTTTTAAATATACTTTATTAGAATTTATATTTTTCATAATAATAGCATCATTTATGAAACTATTTTTATCTAATTTTATAGAATTATTTTCTAATATATTTTTAGCTTCTTTTTTCATTATAAGTCCATTATCTAAACTAAGAAATTTAATATTATTTTCTTGCTTTTCGAATTCTATACTATATTTTCCACTTGAATAGTCACATATATATGCTGGATGTCCTCCTATTCCAAAAATCATTTTCTTTTCATCTTTATTTACAACCTCATACGTTGTTATAACACTATTTTCTTCTAATTTGTGACTTACATATAATTGGAATTTAAATGGAAACATTTTTAAAGTTTCTTGGTTACTTTCTAACATATACCTATGTTCTAAATCATTTTTTTCCAATTCCATAAACTCCATATCTCTTGCAAATCCATGTTGATTCATGTGATAGGTTTTTCCATTAATTATAGTTTCATTATTTTTTAATTTACCTACAATTGGAAACAATATTGGTGCATGTCTATTCCATATTTCTCCTTGATATAGCATTTCTTTTCCATTAAACTTAATACTTGTAAGCTCTGCTCCTTGCTTCTTACTTTTTATTTCTATCATAATATCCTCCTTTAGCCCCGTTTTTTCCTCCGTCCCAAAAAACAGTTAAAACAAAAAAGCTCACCCATATAAGGGCAAGCATATTACTTACGGTACCACCTTAATTATTATTTAAAACATTAACTATAAACTAGCTATAAATAAAATATTAAATAATGTTTCTAAAATAATATCTCTAAAACTTTTAACGGTGTTTAGCCGAATATTCTTAAATCTACGTTTCTCAGAATATTAACAAAAAAGCTACTTTCAATTTACCTATATTTAAGAAGCTCTCAGCTTACAACTTCTTTTCTCTTTTAAACTAGTATAAATTTACTCCTCTTTTTTATTGTTTTTATCTTTATTAATTATTTCTTATTTTTCTAATTTGTTTCCACAATAATATTATTGCATATTTTTACAAATTTTACAAGTGTTTTTTCAATTTTATTTTTTCAATTTTGTTTTATTTCTAATTTTAAATAATTCTGTCTATTTCTACTTGTTTAAAATTTCTTATATTTTATTTTATAACTCCTATTTTAGGAAATTTATTATAAGTTGTTCTAACTTCTATGTCTGCTGATAAAAAAGTTTTTATCTTGTTTATTATATCTTTGCTCATTATCTCTCCTGGTATTATAAGTGGTATCCCTGGTGGATATACCCATAGGTATTCTTTTAAAACTTTTCCTTCTAATTCATTATAGTCTAAAAATTCTATGCTTTCATCTTTAATTGCATCTGAAATATTCTTTTTTCTTTTTGGTATTTCTATTTGTATTCTTTGTGTTTGTTCTTTTTTTTCTTCATTCTCCAATTTTTCGTCAATCTCATTTAAAGCTTTTATTAACCTTTTGAAATTTTCTTTTGTATCACATATACTAGTCATTGCCAACGCGTAATTTACAGATGACATTTCTAACTCTATTTTATAATTAGTTCTTAATATATCTGCAAGTTCTTTTCCTGTTATTTTACAATTATTTGTAAGTACAATAATTTTTCCAAAATCATAATATTCATTTTCATTATTTGTTTTTTCTTCTAATATTTTATTTCCTAAAATTTTTAATTTTTTTAATTTTTTTGTTTCTTTATAAAAATATTTTAAATTTTCTTCATATTTTTTGAATAGTTCTTGTCCTTTTTTTATTATAATATCCAAACATTCTTCAATTGAAGATATTAATATATATGATGGACTACTTGTTTCAAATATACTAAGTTCTCTTTCTATATTTTCCTCTTTTACATAGTCTCCTTGTATATGTAAAATAGCTGTTCCAGTAAGTGCTGGTAATGTTTTGTGTAAACTTTGTATCACCACATCTGCTTTTGCATTTATTGCTTCATTTTTAGATATTTTATTAATAAATTTTAAATGTGCTCCATGTGCTTCATCTACTAAAACAGGTACATTGTATTTATGTGCAACATCTACAATTTTTTTAATATCACTAATTATTCCTTCATATGTAGGTGATGTCAAAATTACTAATTTTACATCTCTATTATTTTCTAATATTTTTTCTACATCTTTATAATCAATATTTCTATCTATACCATATTTATCTATTTTAGGTAATAGATAGATAGGATTTAATCCATTCAGTTCGATTGCATTATATACTGATTTATGTGAATTCCTTGCAACTAATACTTTATCTCCATACTTAGTCATTGCTCTTATTCCTGATAAAATTCCACATGTACTACCATTTACAAGTAAGAAACTTCTTTTACTTCCATAGATTTTTCTCGCTTTTTCTTCTATGTCTTTAATTATCCCTGTTGAATGATGTAAATCATCAAAACCTTCTATTTCTGTTATATCTATTTTATATGGTAATTTTTCTCCCAATAATTCTAAATTTCTTTTATGTCCTGGCATATGCATTGGTAAATAATTTTTATCATAATAATTTTCTAATTTTTCTATTAACTTTCCCATATTATTTATTTTCCTTTTCCATTTCGTCCATTGCTTCTGCAATTTTTACCATAATTGCACACTCTATTCTCTTCTTAAATAATTTACAACCATATTCATATACATTATTAATACTTCCTGTAGTATGGAAGCTATTTGCTGCACATCCTCCACTACAATATAATTTTGCCCAACAGTTTTCACATTCTTTTCTTGAATATACATTACAAAGTTTAAATTCATCTCTTAATTTTGTATTTGTTATCCCTTCATCTACATTTCCCATTAAGAATTTTTTATCTCCTACAAATTGATGGCATGGATAAAAATCTCCATTCGGCGTTACTGCTAAATATTCTGTTCCTGATCCACATCCTGTTATTCTTTTATATATACAAGGTCCACCTGATAAATCTATCATATAATGATAAAATGTAAATGGCTTTCCTTCTCTTCTTCTTTTTATCATTTCTTTTGCTAAAATTTCATATTGTTCATAAATTGTATCTAAGTCTTCTTCTCTTAATGCATAATCAGTATTTGGTTTTGATACAACAGGTTCCATCGATAGTTCGTTAAATCCTAAATCTAGCATATGAAATATATCATTTGTAAAATCTAAATTATTACGAGTAAATGTTCCTCTCATATAATATTCCTTATTTCCTCTCTTTTTTACAAAGTTTTGGAATTTTGGAACTATTATATCATAACTACCCTTTCCAGCTGGTGTCTTTCTTTTTGCATCATTTATTTCTTTTCTTCCGTCTAAACTTAATACTACATTATTCATTTCTTTATTTAAGAAATCTATTACATCATCATCAAGTAAAACTCCATTTGTTGTTAATGTAAACCTAAAATGTTTTCCTGTTTTACTTTCTATACTTCTAGCATATTTTACTAGTTGTTTTACCACTTCAAAATTAACTAATGGCTCTCCCCCAAAAAAGTCTACCTCTAAATTTTTTCTTGTTCCGGAATTTTTAACTAAAAAATCTAATGCCTTTTTTCCAACTTCAAAACTCATTATAGCATCTTTTCCATGATATTTGCCTTGCCCTGCAAAACAATATTCACAATTTAGATTACAAGTATGTGCTACATGCAAACATAATGCTTTTATTACGCTATCTCTCTTCTTTAAGTCCAGATTTTGTCCTTTAAATGTGTCTTCTGTAAATAACATACCACTTTCTATTAAATTATTTATTTCTGAAAATGTTTCTTCTATATCTGTCTCTTTTAATCCTTCATATTTTTTTAGCATTTTTTCTTTTATTTCTTTTTTATCTAGTTTTCTATCTAAAAGCTCTATTATATCATAACTTAACTCATCTACTGCATGTACTCCTCCGCTAAATGTATCTAAAACTATATTATATCCATTTAATTTATATTGATGTATCATTTTCTTTCCTCCGATTAAATTTATAAAATACAAATCAAAAAAATAAATACCGACATTTTGGTGTCGGCAATTATTTTTATTTATTTACGTTTTCACATTTTTGGTTTGCTACACCACATGATGTTTTACATGCTGATTGGCATGATGTTTGACATTCTCCACATCCACCATGATTTTTACTTTCTTCTAAATTTCTTGTATTTAATGTTACTATTCTTTTCATTTTCTATCCCTCCGTATTTTTTCATCATGCAAATATTATAACACTACAATTTCTTTATGTCAAATTTTTAGCCCCCGGATTTCTCCAGGGGCTAAATGGTTTAGTCACTCATAATATCATTGTACAAAAGTACAAGAATTTTGGCGACATCACCTTGGTGAATAAATAGCTTACGCAAAAGCATTTGAAGCTCTTCACCTTGAAGGATTATCAATGCTTGTGCTGTCTCGATTGGTTCGCTTTTTTGCATCTTTTCTGCAATTTCTTCTAAAGGAACCGGGAAGCATTCATCATTGATATCAAGTGCCTCTGGCATTTTGACATCATATACTTCCATCTCATGCTCTTCAAGCACAAGATAGGCTACATCAACTAAAAGCCTCTCCGTGTCAATGACATTGACATTTCCAAGAGCTTCTGCAAGCCTTTCTTCTCCTACCAGACGAACAGCATCTTCACCAGCCCTTGTCGTGTCTTCTTCAGCTACGAGCCACTCTCCCAGCTCTTCATCTGTCATTCTAGCGAAATCACTAGTTAGTCTTTGTCTTCTTGATTCAATCAACTCCTCTACGTCAGACATTTCTACAACATTTTGCAGAAATTTCTCCAAATCCATTTCTAATCCTTTCTACTAATGTAGTTTACTACATAACAATATTATACCAAATTTTTTAATATTTTTCAAATTTAATAGCTATTTAGTAGAAATATGTATATTTTCAATATCAGCTTTCATTTCTCTCGAAATAATATTTTGTATTTGAGCAATTTCTTCTTCTTTCAACTCTTCAGTTCCTATAATAACACTAATGCTTTCATCATTCACAAAAATGACACTATTTTCAAATCCTTTTGTTTTTAATAGATTTTCAGAAATCATTATACTATTTTTTGTATTATTAATTTTAGTTATTTCTTCTGTTGCTGACTGCTTTTGTGTTTCTAAAGCATTTTCGCTGTTTAAAACATTCTCATAAGTTTCAATCATTTGTGAATACATAGTATCTCTTTCTAATTTGGATTTAGCAAAATAATCATCAACATTTGCATTTGTTTCTTGTGTTTCTACCTCATCACTAATAGTCTCATTATCAGTAACATTACTCTCTGAAACTTGATTTACAGAGTTCGTATCGTTTGTAGTGTTATTTTCTACTACCTCACTACTAACAAGTCTGGCATCTCCTATATTTGTATTATTTGATACATTGCTACTATTATCACTACTTACTTGAACAGTCTCCTCAGACACTGTTGTTGTATAATTCAGGTATCCAGCAACCATTAGCATTACTGCTATAACATAAATAATAACTTGATTTTTCTTTAACAACTTCATAACTTATCTCCTTTCTGATTTATATGGGAGGTTTCCTTTGGCGACATATTTGTCAGGTTTGTGACACTTCTATCATATAACTCTGTCCCAAATGCTCGTTTTTGAGCAAAAGGAAACGTCCCTATTGCATTTCAAACACTTGGATTTTATGTGTTGCAAGTCCTGTTATTGCTTCTACTGCTTGAATTATATTATTTTTTATTTCTGAATTGTTTGCTCCTTTGGCTGTAATTATTGCTCCTTCTATTTTAGGCTCTACTACTTTTGCTGTTATTGGTGTTTTTGTACCATCTTCTTCTTTATATATTACATCTTTTTGTGTGTCTGTTTCTTCTATTTTTCTCGTTCCTCCTGTATCGTCTGTTTCTTCTGTTGTACTTGTAGTAGAGTTTTCATTATACATTGCTACTACTTCACTTGATTCTGAATAGTTTAGACACACTTCTACTTCACCAACTCCTTGTATTTTAGATAATATGTTTTTTAATTTATTTTCTAAGTTGTTTATATTGTTATTACTATTTATCCCTGTTTCTGTATTTTCTCCTAAAGAACTTATACTATTATTTTTACCATAACTTTGTGCTAATTGTTTTGATGTGTCGTTTGTTACTTCTTGTTTATTTTCCTTTCCATTCCATATATAGTTGATAATAACAATTGTTATTATTAATAAAATTACAAAAAATACTAAATTTTCAATTTTTTTCTTATCATTTCCTATATTTTCTTTGCTTTCATTATTATTTTCTATTTGTTCTAAACTTTCTTCATGTTCATATTTATTATTTTTTGACAATAAATTCTTTAGTTTATCTCCAAACATTTCTCATTCACCCCATATTCTTCTATTAGGAATTTTTTTAAATTTTGAATATCACTTTTTGTTATTTTGTTATTTTTTTCGTTTTCAGTTTTTTCTTCACTATTTTTTTCTTGTGATTTCTCCATAGAAATGTCTATTTCTTTTATTCTTTGTACTCCTGTTACTATTTTATTTTCTAATGTTTCTTCTTGTTCATTTATATTTTCTTCGTTACTTTCGCCTTCTTCTTTGTTTTCTTCTATTTTCTTTTCTATTTCTATTCTTATTTTTTTTATTCCTGTTTCATTATCATTATTATTGCTTTCATCTTTTTTTAATATTTCTGCTTCTACTTTTATATCATTTATAATATAACCTTGCTCTTCTACTTTTTTTATTATATCTTTTTCTAATTCTTCTTGGTATAATGTTTGTATTCTTTTATCCATACTTGTTTGATTTAATTCTTCTGAGTTTGTTATTTTGTTTTCATTGTTATTATCTATTGTATTGTTATTTACTATATTTTTATTTGTTCCTTCTAAATATTTTTCTATATTTGTTATTTCCGAAGATGCCAAACTTAAATCCTCTTTATTATTTATAAATGGTGATATTATATTAAATATTACAAATATACCGAAGTACCATTCTTATATACTTTTTTGTTTTATTATTGGGTAATATCATTTCTATTATTGATACTAATACAATTATTACTCCTAAATTTTTTGCCCATGAGCTTATTACTTCTATCATAAAAAAATCTCCTACCTATACATCATTACATTGTTTGATATTTTAAGTACTAATGCTGTTCCTATTATAAGCATTACTGATAGACTACTTAATATTCCTAAAAATATTTTAAATACATCTCCTATTTGGTCTATTAGACTTGTTATTTTTTTATCTGATACAATTTCTGCTAATGCTCCTAATAATTTATACATTATTGTTAATATTCCAAGTTTTATTATTGGTACTATACATATTCCTATTATTATAATTACACCTACTATTCCTACTGCATTTTTTAATACTATTCCTGAACCTAATACTGTGTCTACTGCGTCTCCTAATATCTTTCCGTACTACTGGTACTGCTGAACTTACCACTGCTTTTGTTGTTTTTGCTGTTATTCCGTCTACTGATGATGACATTGTTCCTTCTAATGATACTATTCCTACAAATATTGTTAATACTATTCCTAAAAACCATACTATTCCTGATTTTAGGAATTTTGCTAATTTTTCTACTTGTATTTTATCTGATATTTTTGATATTATTATTAAACTTGCTGTTACTAATATTAATGGTATTATTATGTTTTGTATCATGTTTCCTATAAAATTTGTTATGAATAGTATTATAGGCTCTAATACTGTGCTTGTTGTTATACTTCCTGTATATATCATAAGTGCCATAAGTAATGGTATTAATATATTCATAAATCCTACTAAGTTATTTGCTGTTTCTTGTACTAATTTTACTATTTCTGAGAAGTTTCCCATTATTATTGTTATGATTAAAATATATTGAACGTAATATATTATTTTCCCTATCGTTTCATTTTCTAAACTTTCACTTACTGATTTTAATATACTATGTATTATTATTATTACTAAAATTGATACTAAACTTTTTGAAATATTTCCTATTTCACTTCCAAATAAATTAAATATTCTTTCTATGATACTTTTATTGTCTACTTCTCCTTTTATTGCATTATTTAATACTTCTCCTATATCCATATCTCCAAAAAATTCTTTACTATATTTTTTACTTTCTTCTATAAAGTCTTGTATTTTAAATTCTTCTTGTTGTTGTTCTATTTCTTCTTCTGCATATGATATTGGATTTACTATTACATTTAACAAAGAAAATAGTAAAAATAAAATTAAGATGAATTTTGTTTCTATTTTTTTTACTTTCTTTTCCTTTTTGATAATTTTATTTATATAATTTCTCATTTGTACTTCCTTTTTCTATGGTAATACCGAAAGTATTATTTCTAGTAAACTTGATATTATTGGTATTGACATAGATATTATTATTATTTTTGTTCCTATTTCTATCTTACTTGCAATTGCATTTTCTCCTGAGTCTTTACATATACTTACTGCAAATTCTGATAAAAATGCTATTCCTGTTATTTTTATCAATAACATTAAGTATGTACTATTTATTGATACTTTATTTGCAAATGATTGTAATAAATTTATTATTCCGTGAAAGCTCGTCCGTTACTAAAAATATTATTAAAACTCCTGTAAGTAAACTCACATATATCGTGAATTCTGGTTTATATTGTTTTAACAATATAATTATTATTAATGCTATTAATCCAATTCCAATAATTTTAATAATTTCCATATTTTCTCCTAAAGATTAAATATAGTTCTTACAGTATCAAATAAACTACTTATTTCTTTTATCACCATCGTTAATACTATTACTAATCCTGCAAGTGTTGTCATCATTGCTTGATCTTCTCTTCCTGCTCTTACTAATACTTGATGTAATACAGCAACTAAAATCCCTATTGCTGCTATTTTAAATAATAAATTTATGTCCATTTTCTCCCCCTATATTTTATTTCTATGCTAAGATTATTACAATAGTAAGTCCCATTACTGTTCCTAATCTTGTATATAATTTTTCATTTTTTCTTCTTTCTTCTTCTGCTTCTTTTATTTGTCCTTCTAAAAATTTTTCTGTTATTTCTATTTGACTTATTTGCCCTTCTACATCTGTCTTTCCAAGTAATTTTGACAATGTTTTTACTATTTTTTTATCTTCATTATTTAAATTACATTCTGTTTCTTCAACAGCTTTTTCCCATGCCTCTCCTGCCGATATTTCTTTCATGTTTTCTTTGGCTTTCATAAATATGTAACTTATATTTTTATTTGAGTTTTGGGCTATTTCAAAAAATATTTCTGGTATTGGTTCATATGTGAATTTTATTTTTGTTTTTAGTATGTTGAATGCATTTTTTATTTCTTCTAATTCTTCTAGTCTATACACATATTTTTTTGATAAAAATTTTCCTATTAAACTTGTTGAAACTAATATTAAAAATAATATAAAATATTTTACAAATTGCATGACTTGTCCTTTCTACAAATAAAATTTTGTTTCTTTTACTTCTAATATTATATGAATCTAATAATATTTTAGAACTATTTTAAATAAATTATAGAAATATTATTTTTTCTATTTGTTTATTTTCTATTAATTCATTTATATTTCTATTTAATTTTATTTCCTCTAAATTTTTGCCATGCATTGTAAATATTCCTTTTACTCCTGAAATCATAGCATCTTTTATTGCCTCTACATCTTCTTTTGAACCTATTTCATCACATGCAATTACTTCTGGTGCCATTGAACGTATTAACATTTTCATGCCGATACTTTTGCTTACATTTTCTATTACATCTGTTCTAAAGCCTATATCATTTTGTGGTATTCCATGGTACATTGCAGCTATTTCTCCCCTTTCATCAACAACTCCACATGTTTTTCCTCTAAAATTTAGGCTTTCTATTCCATTACTTATATTTCTTATTATATCCCTTAGCATTGTTGTTTTTCCTTTTCCTGGCTCAGAGATAATTAGCGTGTTATTTACACTCCCTTTTTCAATATTTATTACTTTGTCTATTATTTTCATACTACAACCTATTACTTCTCTTGCTATTCTAAAGTTTAGGCTTGATATATATTTTATATTTATTATTTTCCCGTCTTCCATAACACAATTTCCAGTAATTCCTACTCTATGTCCTCCTTTTACTGTGATAAACCCTTCACATATTTGATTTTTATATGCATATATAGAATTATTGCAAAGTTTTTCTAAAATACTTAATATCTCATTTTCTAAAACATTATATTCTATTACAATTTCACAACTTCTAAGTCTCAATATTATTGGTCTATTACATCTTATTCTTATCTCTTGTAATTCCAAAACAATTTTACTTGCATTATTACTATTATTTATAGTATCACTTATTAATTTTCCTACCTTACCTGGAAAATAGTATAAAACCTCTCCAAAATCTTTCATTTTTTCCTCCTTGAGACAAAAGATAAAACTTTTTCCCATCAAAAAAGACATACATTATTATATGCCTTTTCTTTGTTTTTAGAACTAGTTATATATTAGCTCTAAAATCTTTTTCTCATCTAAATTTTTATCTTTATTTACATCTAAAACTATTCCATTTTCTTCATTTATTCCAATTCCTGATATTTCGTTATTATATTTACAATTTTCTATACTAGCTCCATCTATATTATATCCTGCAATTGCTCCACACTTTTCTGAAACAAATGGTTCTTCAATTGTTACAACATCTCCTAAATTATAACAGTTATAAACTTTATATGTATTTCTGCCACATATTCCTCCAGCTGTGCCTTCTTCCATATTTGATTTAACATTAACATTTCCTTTGTTATAACATTTTTGAACTATTCCATCATTTCTCCCGCATATTCCTCCACCATAATTGCATCCAAGAAACTCTTTTCTCTCTCCTTCATTTGAACTCTTAACCTCGATATTACTTGAACAATATTCTATTATTCCTTCATCTTTATTGTTTATTCCAACTATTCCTCCAATATATGCTCCTCCTATATTTAAATGTCTTCCATTTATATTACCTGAAACAGAACAATTTTGTATTGTACCATAATTTCGTGCAGTAATACTTCCAACAACTGCATATTCATTTGCTAATACATCAATTTTTACATCTACTAAATTTAGATTTTTTATTATTCCTCTATTAGTATTAATAAATCCTATATTTTGCTCCTTTTCTTCATTTAATATATTAATATACATATTTTTTAGATAATTATTATTTCCATCAAATGTACCATAAAAATGATTATCACCTTCCAATTCTTGTTGACCAATTGTTTTAAAACCACCATTTAAATTTAATAGTTGTTTTAAATTTCCATTATATCCATATATTCCATAATCTTCTCTATTAGGATTTACATATGATTTATCAGATGAAAAGTCTAAACTTAATCCTAATTTTACTATTTTATCTTCATATTTATTTCCTGAACTTACATCATATGAAAAAAATATTAAATCCTCTATACTATTTATAATATATGGCTCTTGCTCTGTTCCATTTCCTTCTAATACACCAGGGTTATTATCTTCAACTTGTCGTATTTCTCCTATTATATTATAAATATAATTTTCATAATGTGTTATTCTATTTTCTTCTTCTATTCTTGCTTCTTCTGTTTCATTTTTAGCTCTTTGTGCTTGTGTTAAAATACCATTTTCACCTGTTAGCATTGCTATTGAAACAGAAGCTAAAATTAAAAGTATTATTATAGTTACTACTAGTGAAATAAGTGTAATTCCTTTTTGATTTAAATTCTTCATTTGTATTCCTCCTAATATTTTTTCTTTATTAATATATCACTAAGTATAAAAAAGCGCAATACTTTTGTATGGTATTTTTGTA
>CALXZU010000039.1 GCA_944393325.1 uncultured Clostridia bacterium | reverse complement strand
ATATTTCATTAGTATTACAAACCTTGTAATATTCTGTGGATAACTATTTTTATTTTTCATCTAGTCTGAACAGTAACAGAAAAAGGGCCAGTGCTTATGCGCTGGTCCTTTCGAGATTGCAAAAAATCAAAAAACATAGTATAATATGAATATATTAAAAATATAAACTCCGGTAAAATTTTAAGGAGAAAAAATGCCAGATTATGCTGATGCTATAGCAACTACTCTTTATATAAAAATTGGAGATGTGAAACTTGATGTATCGCCAAAAGTAAGAAGAGATTTTGCTGATAAGGTCTATTTTTACATAAGGGAGGTTTTTGATGAGGTTGGAGAATTGCCAGTGAGTATAACATTTCAAAGTAAAGAAAAACAATATAAAAGGAGGCAACATAGGAGAGATATGTTATATGTAGAAAGGACACTTGATAGTGTGATTCAAGAGCTTCCATTACTTAGTGAAGGGGAATATGATTTTAGAACATTTGAATGCATAGTAGAAAAAGATGGAACAGGTAATCTTATTTTTAGATAGGCATTAATTAAGGGCTAATTTAAGATAAATTCTTAAAATTAGCCCTTTTTCTATAAAATCAAGAAAAATAGTACACAGATTTGGAAAAGTATGGTATACTATTATCTAAGTTAGATAGAATAAGAAATGGAGGAAATTTATTATGAATGATATGAAAATATCAGATGATATAAAATGGATAGGAGCAAGTGATAATAATCTCAAATTATTTGAAAGTCAATATATATTAGAAAAAGGAATGAGCTATAATTCTTATTTAATAAAAGATGAAAAAAATGTAGTATTTGATACAATAGATGAAAATGTAACAGAAAAATGGGAAGAAAATTTAGAAAGAGAATTAAATGGTAAAAAACCAGATTATTTAATAATTTCACATATGGAGCCAGACCATGCATATAACATAGGCGAATTTGTTAAAAAATATCCGGAAGCAAAATTAGTTGGGAATCAAATGACATTTAATATATTACAGAACTTTTTTAGTGATATAGATTTAAGTACAAAAAAAGTAATAGTAACAGAAGGAGATATATTAGATATAGGAAAACATAAATTACAATTTATAATGGCACCAATGGTACATTGGCCAGAAGCTATGTTTACATATGAACAAACTGAAAAAATATTATTTTCAGCAGATGGTTTCGGGAAGTTTGGTTCAATAGAAATAGATGATGAATGGGCCTGTGAAGCCAGAAGATATTATTTTGGTATAGTTGGAAAATATGGAAAACAAGTACAAGATGTATTAAAAAAAGCACAAGGGTTAGAGATTAATATGATATGTCCATTACATGGACCAATTTTAAAGGAAAATTTAGAATATTATATTAATAAATATGATATATGGAGCAAATATGAGCCAGAAGAAGAAGGAATATTTATAGCGGTAGCAAGTATTTATGGAAATACTTTAAATGTAGCAAAAGAATTGAAAAATATATTGGAAGAAAAAGGAGCAAAAAAAGTAGTTGTAACAGATTTATCAAGAGAAGATTGGGCAGAAGCAGTAGAAGATGCATTTAAGTATTCAAAATTAATAGTAGCATCATCAACATATAACATGGGAATATTCCCTCCAATGGAACAATTTTTAGAACATTTAAGAATTAGAGATTATCAAAAGAGAAAAGTAGGAATAATAGAAAATGGTTCTTGGGCACCATCAGCAGGAAGAGGCATGAAAAAAGTTTTAGAAGAAATGAAAGATTTAAATATAGTAGAACCAATTATTACTATAAAATCAAGAATGAAAAAAGAAAATATAGAACAATTAGAAAAATTAGCAGATGAAATGTTAAAAGATTAAAAAATTAAAGGAGGAAGATTTTGTGGGCTTTTTTGAGAAATTAAAACAAGGAATGAACAAAACAAAAAATTCTTTTGACGAAAAAATAAGTAATGTATTTAAAAGTTTTAAAAAAGTTGATGAAGACTTTTTAGATGAATTAGAAGAAATATTAATAATGTCAGATATCGGGATGGATACATCCTCTCAAATTATAAACAATTTGAGAAATAGAATAAAAAAAGAAAAATTACAAGATGAAGAAGATGTAAAAAATGCGTTAAGAGAAGAAATGCAAAAAATTTTAGATATAACAGATATACGTATGCATTTAGACACAAAACCATCTGTAATATTAGTTGTCGGAGTAAATGGAGTAGGAAAAACTACTTCAATTGGAAAAATTGCAAATAGATTAGCAAAAGATGGAAAAAAAGTAGTAGTAGCTGCCGCGGATACATTTAGAGCAGCAGCTGTAGAACAATTAGAAATATGGGCAAAAAGAGCAGGAGCAGATATTGTAAAAAGAGATGAAGGAGTAGATCCAGCATCTGTTGTGTATGATGCAATAAAAATAACAAAAGAAAAAAATGCAGATGTATTAATAGTAGATACTGCTGGAAGGCTTCATAATAAAAAATATTTAATGGATGAATTAAATAAAATTCAAAAAGTAATAAATAAAGAAATGGAAGAAGCAGACAAAGAAGTGCTACTTGTAATAGACGGAGCAACAGGTCAGAATGCAATTTCACAAGTAAAAGCATTTAAAGAAGAAGCAGATATAACAGGCTTAGTAATTACAAAACTTGATGGAACGGCAAAAGGTGGAGTTGCAA
Organism: uncultured Clostridia bacterium; assembly: GCA_944393325.1. Classification (GTDB taxonomy): domain Bacteria; phylum Bacillota; class Clostridia; order TANB77; family CAG-508; genus CAG-269. Next base: position 13,024 of record CALXZU010000039.1, on the reverse strand, counting down.
TAGGAATAGTTCATGATAATAAAATACCAATAAAATTTATTGGAGTAGGAGAAGGTATTGACGATATGGAGGTATTTAATTCAGAAGATTTTGTAAAAGCTATAATATAAAGGGGATTAAAAGCAAAAGGAGGAAGAAAAGTGGATAAAGAAACCCAAAATAAAGAAATTGAAACAAAAGCAGAAATTAGAAAGAAAAATAGCAGAACAAGAATGATGCTTGTAATTTTATTTTTATTAATATTTGCAATAATTAGTTATATACAATTAAGAGGTAGTTATTTAGAATATTTAGAATTGGGAGAAAGTTATACCGATATTTTTAAAACAAATATTACCTATAAATATATAATTATGGTAGTAAATTTCGTTGTATTATATATTATGCTATATTTTACAAATAGAGGAATAAAGAAAGGATTGAAACCATTTTTCGAAAAAGAAAAAAAGACTATGCCAAGGCTTCCAAATAAATCTCTTGCATTAGTAATATCAGCAATAGCAAGTTTTGTTGCAGCATCAGTACTTATGCAAAAATTCATGCTTGCTATAAGTAATGCATCATTTGGTGTACAAGACCCAATATTTGGATTAGATATATCATATTATGTGTTTTTGAAACCTTTTATAGAAACATTGGTATTTTATTTTGTTGTTGCTTTTATATGCTTGTCTTTCTATACAGCTTTGTATTATGTAATAGTATTTAACCGTTATTTTGACGGAATAGATGGTAAAATGCTAAAAGAAAGTCTTTTTATAAAAAAAGTAACAAGAAATGTAATGTTCATTATAATAGGAATAGCTATTTTAACAATACTAAACACGCAAAATGTAATGTTTGGAAAAATAATTACAGTAGGCGATAATATAGAAATAAATGGAGCAGGAATGACAGAAGCAACAATTCAAGTATGGGGGTATACAATATTTGCATTTGTAATAATAATATTTGCATATAGAGCAATAAGAGCTTTTAAAAATGGAAATACAAATAAGGTATTAAAAAATTTAGCTGTAATTCCTGGATATTTAGTAGTATTATTTATTACTATGATTGGTTTTGATTTAATATATGTAAATTCTAATGAATTAGATAAAGAGAAAAATTATATTTCAGAAAATATAAAAAATACAAAAAGTGCATATGGTATAAATATCGAAGAAACAAATTTGGAAACATCAGGAACTATTACCGAAGAAGAGGTAGACGAAGCAACAAATGTAATTAATAATATACCAATAATAAGTAAAAATGCAGTATTAGAAACGTTAGAAAATAATCAATCAAGTGCAGGATACTATGTATATCCATCAGCATCTCTTTCAAAATATAATATAAATGGACAGGATAAACTAGTATATTTGTCACCAAGAGAAATTGTAAATTCAGGTAGGACATATAGTAATAAAACATATGAATATACACATGGAATGGGAGAAATAGTAACACTAGCTACTGAAAGTACGGAAAGTGGAAATATTAAATATGTTCAAAGTGATGTATCAGGTTCAGATGAAGTAATTAACATAGAAGAACCAAGAATTTATTTTGGACTTGAAACTAATGAAACAATAGCCACAAATACCAAAAATAAACAAGAATTTGATTATACTGATAAAAATGGAGTTGACCAAGTTTCTACATATCAAGGACAAGCTGGGTTGAACTTGAATTTTTTAGATAGGGTAGTGCTTGGGATTTCAAAAGGAGATTTGAATTTAGCTTTTTCAAGTGAAATAACAGATGATAGCAAAATATTAATAAATAGAAATATAATAACAAGAGCAAAAAAAGCAATGCCATATTTAATATATGATGAAAATCCATATACAGTAATTACAGAAGATGGAAGAATAGTGTGGGTATTAGATGCATATACAGTGTCTTCTAGTTATCCATTTTCACAATATACAACAATTGAGCATGATGGTTATACAGAAGATATTAATTATATAAGAAATTCTGTTAAAGTAATAATAGATAGTTATGATGGAACAATGGATTTCTATATAACAGATAGAACAGATCCAATTGCTATGGCATATAGGAATATATATAAAGATTTATTTAAAGTTGTAGGCTTAGATGAGGAAATACCAGAAGATATAGCTAAACACTTTGTATATCCAGAATATTTATATAATGTACAAGCAGAAGTTCTAAAAGTATACCATAATAGTAGACCAGATGTAATATATAGAGGAGATGACTTATGGGATATTGCAAAATACAGTACAACAAGTAATACTAATACAACAGGAACATACATGGAGCCATATTATACAATGGTAAAAACTAAAAATGGAGAACAATTAGGATTAGTACAGATGTATACACCAGATTCAAGACAAAATATAATTTCATATTTAATAGGAAGTAGTGAGAATGGGCAAAATGTATTAAGAATGTATAAATTCTCAGCAGATAGCAATATTGTAGGACCTATGCAACTGGATAAACAAATAGAAGAAGATGAAAATATAAGTTCTGAATTAGAAAGTTTAAGTGTAACAGGAACAAGATTAACTAAACAGATGATAATAGTACCAATAAATAATACACTATTATATGTAGAGCCAATTTATCAAACAATGTTAAATGAGTCAGATGTACCACTTTTAAAGAAAGTAATAGTAGCATCAGGAAATAAAGTTGCAATAGGAGATAGTATGCAAGAAGCATTGCAAAACTTGCTTTCAAGATATGCAACAAATATAGAAGTGGAGGACACAGAAGATATAGAAGGATTAATAGAGGCAATTATAAAGGCTAATCAAAATTTAACAGAATCAAACGAAAATAATGATTGGACAATGATAGGAAGTGATTTGGCAAGATTACAAGAACTTATTAATCAGTTAGAACAAGCAAAAGAAGAGGAAGAACAAAATAGCTCTGAAACAGAAACATTAGATGCAAATACTGAAAATGCTAATGAAACAAATGAAATAAATTTAGATAATACTACAGCATCAGATGAAGAAAATATAATGGTAATGGATAGTAATACACTTGATTAAAATTTAATAGAAAAAGATAAGAAAAATGAACTATGGTTTAAGTGAAAAAAATTGTAAAGAAAATAGAAGATATTGTAAAAAAATATAAAAAATATTTATCTGTCTTTATTACAAGACTTAGAAGAAAAGTTACCAGTTAAAATAGAAAATTAACAGATTAAAAATACGATAAAAAAATTGAAATAAAACAAAAAAATAGTAAAATGTTAGAATAAAATAAACGTAAAAAACCACTATATAATTAGGTGGTTTTTTATGTTTATAAAAATTGGAAAAAATGAAAAAGAAAATGCAACGGAAAATAGAATAAAAATAAAGAAAGTTTACAGGAAAAAGAAAAGTAATTTTGAAAAAGAAAAAAATAAGGAAAGTGAAAAAAGCAAAAATATTGATGTATTAAATAAATCAATAAGTTATTTAAATAAAATATTACAAGAAGGAAATTTTGTAGAACTTAGTTATTTGATTGGGAATAAAAAAGAAATGTTTATAAGAAATTTTTTTGCAGGAATAGGAAGAGGTATTGGAATTGGTATAGGTGTAACTGTAATTACAGCAATATTAATTATAATACTTCAAAAAATTGTTACTTTAAATATACCTATAATTGGAGAATATATAGCAGACATAGTAGAAATAGTACAAAAAAGCAGATGATGAAAGAAAAAGGACTCTAAAATTTTTACTTGCAATTTTAATTATTTTTGTTATAATTATTTAAATAAGTTTTAGGAGAGAATATAAGAAGGTGTAAATGTTGAAAATTTTAGAAAAAGAAGACATTAAATGTATATTTCCTAAGAGGGATAAAAATTCGCATAAAGGAGATTTTGGATATGTTGGGATAATGGGAGGATGCATAGAATATTCAGGAGCAGTTAAACTTGCTAATTTAAGTAGTAGTAGTTTAGTATCCGGAGCCGGTGTTGTAAGATTAATAATCCCAAAAGAAATTGCAGTTTCTGTTATGCCTTATTTGTTAGAACAGACCTTGTTTTTGATAGATAGCAAAAATGGGCATATGTTATTTGATAAAAATATTATTGATAAGTCTTTAGAAAAATTAAAAGTATTAGCAATTGGTATGGGGTGGGGAGAAAGTATTGATAATGAAAATATTTTAAGATATATATTAGAGACAAAAGATATTCCTATTATAATTGATGCAGATGGTTTAAATACTTTAGCTAAAATGGATAAAAGTATTTTAAATAAAACTAATTGCAAAGTTATTTTAACTCCTCATCTAAAGGAATTTGAAAGAATTAGTGGATATAGTTTAGAAAATATTAAAAATAATAAAGAAAAACTTGCAATAGAATTTGCTAAAAAATATAATGTCATCTTACTTCTTAAAGGACATGAAACAATTGTAACAGATGGTAAAGAAACATATATTGTAAAACGTGGATGTTCTGGTATGGCAACAGCAGGAAGCGGAGATGTTTTGTCTGGCATTTTAGTGGGAATTTTAGGATATAATGAGCCAAATGTTTTAAGTGTAGCAAGTGGAGCATACTTAGGAGGTTTAGCAGGAGAGTTGGCTGAAAAAAATTTAAATGATATTTCTATGAGAGCATCTGATACGATATCTAAAATACCAGAAGCAATAAATGAGATTAGAAAATAAAAAATGAGGCAAATAGAAAACTATTTGTCTCAAATTAATTTGTAAAATACTTTTTTACCTTTTTTTAAAATTGCATAATCTTCTTTAAAATCTTTATCTGATAATTGATAATTTGTATCAGTTATTTTTTCATCATTTAATGTAATTCCACCTTGCGTAATTAAAGTTCTTGCTTGTCCTTTAGAAGGAGCAATATTACATTTGATTATTGCGTCTAATATCGAAATATTTCTATTATCTAATGTAACAGTTGGCATATTATCAAGGCTTCCTTGACCACTAAATAATGCATTTGATGCTTCTTCTGCTTTTTTTGCTTCATCTTCTCCATGAATTAATTTAGTAATCTCAAATGCTAATATTTTTTTTGCCTCATTTATTTTTTCATCTTTTAAGTTAGAAAGTTCTTCTATTTTTTCATCTGAAAGGAAAGTTAGCATTTCTAAAACTGTTCTAACACTTTCATCTTCAACATTTCTCCAGTATTGGTAAAATTCATATGGAGATGTTTTTTCAGCAGATAACCATAAAGCACCTTTTTCAGTTTTACCCATTTTTTTACCTTCTTTAGTTGTAAGAAGTTTAAATGTTAAACCAAAAGAATCATCTTTACCAATTTTTCTAATTAAATCAACTCCACCTATAATATTAGACCATTGGTCATTACCACCAATTTCTAACTTACATCCATATTTATTATATAAATACCAGAAATCATAAGATTGCATAAGCATATAGCTCATTTCAAAAAATGTAAGTCCTGTTTCTAATCTTTGTTTATAACATTCAGCAGCAAGCATTTTATTTACTGAAAACAAACTTCCAATTTCTCTTACAAAATCAATAAATTTTAAATCTAAAAGCCAATCAGAATTATCTACTATTATTGCAGCATTTTCACCTTCAAAACTTACAAATTTTTCAACTTGTTTTTTTATGCAAGCTACATTATGGTTGATTTCTTCACGAGAAAGCATTTTTCTCATATCTGTTTTACCAGAAGGATCACCAATAGTTGCAGTACCACCACCAACTAATATGATTGGTCTGTGTCCTGCTTTTTGCATATGAGATGCAACCATAAGTGATACAAAATGACCAACATGTAAGCTATCTGCAGTTGGATCTATACCAATATAAAAAGAAATTTTTTCTTTTCCCAATAATTCTTTTAATTCATTAGGGTGTGTAATTTGCTCAATATAATTTCTTTTGTTAAGTGTATCAATAACATTTTCCATGAAATCAATCCTTTCTATTAGTTTAATGTAATTCCGTTAAAACCAGTATCTTGATTTTCTATAAGACCTTCTTTAAAGTTTTTTTTGTAGTCTTCAAATTCAGGATATCCAACAAAACGATTTAGATTTTTTATTGAAATTCCTGTTTGGTTAGAAATTGTATCTAAAGAATTATCAAAACCATTTTCATCTAAATAAGAGGTAAATTGCATAAATTCAGCTCCGTCTTTTTTAGAGCATTTAGGACACACACTTCCTTCAGACACATAAAAACTTCCACATCTACTACATCTATTAAATTCCATTTATAAATCCTCCTTAAAATTTATCTTTTGATATATTCTTATAAAATCTACTACATTGTAACATAAAATTCAACAAAATTAAAGAGTTTTTCCTTTTAAATTGTTAAATTTTTCATAAAAATCAGGGTTAGCCTTTTGAAGCCTTATAGGTTTTAAATTTGTGTCTGTAAAACAATGTTTAGTTTCACCTGTAAAAACAATTTCTCCTGTATTTTTTTCAGTTGCAGTATAGCCCATAGTAAGCCTTACACCATTGAAATCTTTAACAAATAATTTAATTAAAATAGTATCATCAAAAGTTACATGATGTTTGAAATCACAATTAACACCAAGTACAGGTATCATAATACCATTTTCTTCAAAAGCAGAATAAGGCATACCTACTTTTTCTAAAAGATAACACCTTGCTTCTTCCATAAAACGAATATAATTAGAATGATGTACAATTCCCATTCTATCAGTTTCGTAATAATTTATTTTTCTTTCAAAAACATTTTCCATATTATCAAGTCCTTTCAAAAAGAAATTATAGAGTAAAAAAGCTAATATGTCAAATGCTGAAGGAGAAAAAACAATATCAATTAATAAGAAGAAATAACTTTATTTTTTTTCTTAATTATGATAGAATAAGCAAAAATAAAGTGAGATTCAGAAGAATAAAATTAGAATAAAATTAGAATATAATCAGAGGAGAAAATAATGGAATATGATGAAAAAATATTAGAGAAATGTTTACCAAAATATTTAGAAGAAGATTTAAAAAGATTAAAAGAAGGAATAAAAAATAAAGTAAGTTATTTAGATTGTTTAATAAATGAATTGCAAGGTTCTATAAATAGCGCATGGGTAGATGGAGCTATTACAGAAGAGCAATGCGACTATTTGTATAAAAAATATATTTATGGAGGATAAAAATGATAGATTTTACAAATTGTGAAATAAACAAGTTTAAGTATTATGGAGGAAAAAACGGAGGAAAATTTTGTGTAAAGTATTTAGGAGAGGACTATATGGTAAAATTCCCAAGGATGAATAAAGGAAATATTAGTATGAGCTATTCAAATAATTGTATATCTGAATATGTAGCTTGTCATATAATGGAAACGTTAGAGTTAAAAGTACAAAAAACATTACTTGGAACATATAAAATTGGTAATAAAGAAAAAGTAGTTGTTGCTTGTAAAGACTTTACAAATCAAGGAATTATATTAAAACAATTTGCTGAATTAAAAAACAGTCAAATAGAAACATCTGAAAACGGATACGGAACAGAATTAAAGGAAATCTTAGAAACAATAGAAAGTCAAGAAATATATGATGTAAACAAATTAAAAGACTTTTTTTGGGATATGTTTATTGCAGACTCTTTAGTAGGAAATTTTGATAGACATAATGGTAACTGGGGGTTTTTAATAGATGAGGGAGCTGAGAAAATAGAAATAGCACCAATATATGATAATGCATCTTGCTTATATCCACAATTAGATGATGAAACAATGGAAAACATAATGAAAAACAAAGAAGAAATGGAAGCAAGAGTATATGTGTTTCCAACATCGGCAATAAAAATAAATGATAAAAAAATTAATTATTTTGAGTTTATTGGTAGCTTAGAAAATGAAGAATGTAACAAAGCATTAAAAAGAATATATCAATTAATAGACATTAAAAAAATAAACAAAATAATAGAAAACACACCATATATTTCAAATGTAAGAAAAGAATTTTATAAAAAAATAATAAATTTACGTTATGAAAAAATAATTAAATATAGCTATGAAAAATTATATTCTAAAATGAAAAAATAAAATAATAGGAGAAAGCAATGAAAAAAATAAATGGAATAATAATGCAATATTTTGAATGGTATATGAATTGTAATCAAAACTTGTGGAATGATATAGCAAAAAATGCATCAAAATTAGCAGATATGGGAATAACAGCATTGTGGCTTCCACCAGCATATAAAGGAATAGGCGGGAAAGATGAAGTAGGCTATGGTGTTTATGATTTGTATGATTTAGGGGAATTTGACCAAAAAGGAACAATAAAAACAAAATATGGTTCTAAAGATGAATATTTAAATTGTATACAAGTATTAAATCAGGCAGGAATAGAAGCATATGCAGATATTGTATTAAATCATAAAATGGGAGCAGATATGTTACAAACAATACCAGCAAATAAAGTAGATTGGGGAAATCATAATATAGAAGAAGTAAAGGAAGAAACAGTAAGAGTTGCAACGAAATTTACATTTCCAGGAAGAAAGCATAAATATTCAGATTTTGAATGGAACTGGACACATTTTGATGGAATAGATTATGATGAAAAATCAAAAGAACATGCAATCTTTAAATTTAAAGATAAAGATTGGAGTGTAGCAGTAGATGAAGAATTCGGAAATTATGATTATTTAATGGGAGCAGATTTAGACTTTAAAAACCAAGAAGTAGTAGAAGAGTGTAACAAATGGGGAAAATGGTATTTAGAAGAAACAGGAATAGATGGATTTAGATTAGATGCAGTAAAACATATAAATGCATTATTTTATAGAGATTGGATACGAACTTTAAGAAAAGAAACAGGGGATGGACTATTTACAGTAGGAGAATATTGGAGTCGGAGACGTATCAAAATTACATAGATATATAACAGAAACAGAAGGAGAAATATCATTATTTGACGTTCCACTACATTATAATTTTTATAATGCATCAAAAGATCCAAATTATGATTTGAGTAAAATATTAGAACATACATTACTAAAAGAAAATTCAAGTAAAGCAGTAACATTTGTAGATAATCACGACACACAGCCTCGGACAAAGCTTAGAAAGTTTTATAGAACCTTGGTTTAAACAAGCAGCATATAGCATAATCTTATTAAGACAAGAAGGATATCCATGTGTATTTTATGGAGACTTTTATGGAATACCACATAATAATGTTGAGCCTATGAAAGATTTAGAAATTCTAATAGAGCTAAGGAAAGAAAAAGCATATGGAGAGCAACATGACTATTTTGATAACAAAAATTTTATAGGATTTACAAGAGAAGGAGACGAAGAGCATTTACAGTCAGGATTGGCAGTAGTAATATCAAATGCAGGAGATGGAGAAAAGAAAATGTATCTTGGAAAACAATATGCAGGAGAAAAATACATAGATAGTTTAGGAAATTGTAATGATGAAATAATAATAGATAATGAAGGATATGGAATATTTAAAGTAAAAGGAAAATCAACCTCAGTTTGGGTTGAAGGATAGGGACGTTTCCTTTTGCTCGAAAACGAGCATTTGGGGCAGAACCTTAATATAGATGTGTCTTGCATCTGATATTTATGTAAGTAAAGGAAATGTCCTCGAAAGGAGAAATTATGTCAGATTTTGTGCATTTACATATACATAGTGAATTTAGTTTATTAGATGGAGCAAATAGAATAAAAGATTTACCAGTAAGGGCAAAAGAATTAGGTATGGATGCTATGGCAATTACAGACCACGGTGTTATGTATGGTGCAATTGATTTTTATAAGGCTTGTAAAAAAGAAAGAATAAAACCAATTATTGGTTGTGAAGTTTATGTTGCACCAAGGAGTCGTTTTGATAAAGAACCTAATATTGATAACAAATATAATCACTTGATTTTACTTGCAAAAAATAATCAAGGGTATAAAAACTTAAGTAAGTTAGTTTCTTTAGGTTTTATAGAAGGATATTATTATAAACCACGTATAGATTTGGAAATTTTAGAAAAATACCATGAAGGTTTAATATGCTTAAGCGCTTGTTTGGCTGGTAGCGTAAACCAAGCTCTTTTGAATGGGAATAATGATAAAGCTGAAGAAATTGCCCTATGGCATAAAAGAGTTTTTGGTGATGATTATTATATTGAAATACAAAATAATGGTATTAAAGAACAGGTATTAGCTAATCAAAAATTAGTTACACTTGCAAGAAAGTTAGATATACCACTTGTTGCAACTAATGATGCTCATTATTTAAGAAAAGAAGATAGCTATAACCATGAAGTTTTACTTTGTATACAAACAGGCAAAAGAATGAGTGATATAGACAGAATGAGATTTGATACAGATGAGTTATATGTAAAATCTCCAGAAGAGATGATAGAATATTTTAAAGCATTTCCAGATGCAATTGAAAATACTGTTAAAATTGCTGAAAAATGTAATGTTGAATTTGAATTTGGACATACAATACTTCCTAATTACGATGTACCACCTGAATTTCCAACTCATTTTGACTTCTTTAAGAAATTATGTGATGATGGTATCAAAAAAAGATATGGTGATAACCCAAGTAAAGAGATATTAGATAGAGCAGAATACGAAATTGGTGTAATTAAGAAAATGGGATATGTAGATTATTTCTTAATTGTATGGGACTTTATACATTTTGCAAAAACACATGGAATATCTGTAGGGCCAGGTCGTGGTTCTGGTGCGGGTTCTATTATTGCATATGCTATTGAAATTACAGATATTGACCCTATGAAATATGATTTGCTTTTTGAAAGATTTTTAAACCCTGAAAGAATTAGTATGCCAGATTTCGATGTGGATTTTAGTGATACACATAGGCAAGAAGTAATTGATTATGTATCAGAAAAATATGGACATGACCATGTATCACAAATAATTACTTTTGGAACTATGGCTGCTAAAATGGTTATTAGAGATGTTGCAAGAGTTTTGGATGTGCCATATTCAGAAGCTGATATTTTAGCTAAAATGATACCAAATGAATTACATATTACAATAAAAAAAGCCTTAGAACAAAATAAAGAATTACGTGATAGATATGAAGCTGATGAAACAGTAAAAAAGGTTTTAGATATTGCAATGGGACTTGAAGGTATGCCAAGACAGGCTTCTACTCATGCTTGCCGGAGTTGTTATTACAAAGGACCCGGTAGACACTTATGTTCCACTTTATGTTCGTGATGGGCAAATTTCTACACAATATATAATGACAACATTAGAAGAATTAGGCCTTTTAAAAATGGACTTTTTAGGTTTAAGAACTTTAACAGTTATACAAGACACAATAGAAATGGTAAAAAAAGATAGAGGAATAGATGTAGAGTTTGATAAGGAAATGTCAGACCCAAAAGTATATAAGTTGTGGCAAGAAGGAAAATCTTGTGGAATATTCCAGTTTGAATCACAAGGAATGACAAATTTTATGAAAGAACTAAAACCAGACTGCTTGGAAGATTTAATAGCAGGTGTTTCTTTGTATAGACCAGGGCCTATGGATCAAATACCAAGATATATAAAAGGCAAAAAACATCCAGGACATAATGAATATACACATCCAAGCCTAGAGCCTATACTAAACGTTACATATGGTTGTATGGTTTATCAAGAACAAGTTATGCAAATAGTAAGAGATTTAGCAGGATATTCTTTAGGAAGAGCTGATTTAGTAAGGCGTGCAATGGGTAAGAAAAAGCTAGATGTTATGGCAAAAGAAAGAGAAATATTTATTAATGGACAAGTAGATGAAAACGGAAATGTAGTAGTTCCAGGTTGTGTAAGAAATGGAATTGATGAGATTTCTGCAAATAAAATATTTGATGAAATGGCAGAGTTTGCAAAATATGCATTTAACAAAAGTCATGCTGCTTGTTATGCAGTAGTAGCATATAGAACAGCTTATTTAAAAGCATATTATCCAGCAGAATTTATGGCAGCTACATTAAATAGCTATTTAGGAAATTTAGATAAAATACCACAATATATAGATGAGTGTAAAGAACTTGGAATTCAAATTTTAAAACCTGAAATTAATAAAAGTTACGAAAAGTTTACAGTTGAAAATGGAAAAATTCGTTTTGGACTTGGAAGTATTAAAAATGTTGGAACAAAGCCTGTTGGAAATATCGTAGAAGAAAGAAAAGAAAATGGGGAGTTTAAGAGTTTTACAGATTTTTGTGAAAGAATTGCAGATATAGATGTAAATAAAAAATGTGTTGAAAGTTTAATAAAATCGGGAGCTTTTGATGAATTTGAACAGACAAGAAGTACACTTTTAGCTTCTTTTGAAAACATAATAGATACAATTCAAGGTGAGAAGAAGAAAGGTTTATCAGGTCAAGTTAGTATGTTTGATTTAGGAAGTGAAAAGGAAAAGGAAGAATTAAACGAAATTAAATACAAATTTGAAGAGCACGAAGAGCTTCCTCAAAAAGAATTATTATCACTAGAAAAAGAAATGCTTGGAATTTATATTTCTGGTCACCCATTGGAAAAATTAAGAGAACAAATAGAAAAAATGACAAATATAAATACAATGGATATAAAAGAATTAAATGAGCAAATGACTACTAATTTAGATGATGAAGCAATAGAGTTAATTAGACAAAACACAAAACCAAAATATCAAGATGGTCAAAATGTAAAATATGCAGGGATAATAACTGCTATCAAGAAAAAATATACTAAAAATAATAAAATAATGGCGTTTGTAACAATTGAGGACTTGTACGGAACAGCAGAAATTATTGTGTTTGAAAATGCATATTTAAAAGCTGGAAAGAGCTTAGTTGAAGAAAATATTGTTTTAGTAGACCGGCAGATTAAGCATTAGAGAAGATGATAATGTGGCTATTATTGCAAACGAAATTAAAGATTTTGGGGAACAAAAAAGAAAAATTTTAACTTTAGATATAACTAATTTAGATGAAACACATAAAGACAAATTACGTGGAGCTATATGTTATTTTCATGGCGATAAAAATAATATAAATGTTCAAGTGAAGGTTGGAGAAGAATTAAAGTCTTGTGGACAAATGTATTT
>CALXZU010000038.1 GCA_944393325.1 uncultured Clostridia bacterium | reverse complement strand
GAAGTAGACACAACAAGTGACTATTATGTACATCCAGCATTTACAGATGAAAGTGATATAAATTATGCAAATGGAGGATGGGATAGTGAGCTAACAGGAATATGGGTAGCAAAATTTGAAGCAGGATATGCAAGTGGAAATAATGATGCAGAAGTGGTAGCAAGCAGTGTGAATTATACACAAGAAGATGGAAAAGCATGGGTGGGAAAAACAGAAGCAGGAACAACTTCAGATAGTACACAAGACACAAGAAACTGGTTAGATGGGCTTTATGGAACAAAAACAACATCAATAAAATATCCAACATTCCAGCCGGTAACATATTCAATGAATTATATAGATGTAAGTGATGCAAATAATATATCAAGAGCGTTAACAGGAGCAAATAATATATATGGATTTAGTAGTTCATCAACAGACAGTTACTTAATGAAAAATAGTGAATGGGGAGCAGTAGCATACTTAGGATGGAGTGAGTACGGAGCAAATGGAGTAGAACCATATATAAATAATATAACAGCAAATAGTGGAGGCGAAAGAAGAGGAGAAGGAGTAAATGAAGAAGGTGGAGTAGGATTAATTAGTGCATATGCAATAACAGGATTAACAACAGGAACAACTGATGCAGAAGAAGTAACAATGAGTTCTGATAATTTAGATGATATAAATTCAAGAACAGGTGATACAAAAACAAACGGAATATCAGCCTGGGATCAAGCAACAGGACAAAAATCAAGCTCAACACTAAATATGTATGGAGTATATGATTTAAGTGGAGGAGTATGGGAAAGAACAGCAGCATACGTAAATAATGGACACGAAAATTTAAGTTATTATGGCTCAAGTGTGGTAGTAAATGGAGGAACAAGTACAAAATATGCAACAGTATATCCACATGATGCAACAGTAGACGATACAGACAAATTAACTGATACAGAGGAAAATTTAAATACAGCAAGTAATGCTAATTACTCACTAAATAAATATATATTTGGAGACGCTGTTAGAGAAACATCTACGAGCGGTACGGGCACAAGCAGCTGGAACAGCGATTACTCTTGCTTCCCTGGGTTGCGCAGTCCATTCTTCATTCGTGGCAGTAGGTTTGATGATAGTTTCCGTTGCCGGTTTGTTCGCTTTCTACCGCTACTATGGTAGTCACCTCGCTGTTGGCTTCCGTCCGGTGCTTGTTGCGCTTTAAAATCTTGTTAATTATTTAGAATCATTGAATTGTAATAATATAGAAATAAAGAGAGATTGGAGGAAAAGTAAAGAGATGATTAAACTAAAATGGAAGAAAGGTATAACACTAATTGCCTTAGTAATTACAATAATTGTCTTATTAATTTTAGCAGGTGTTTCTATTGCGATGTTAACAGGAGAGAATGGAATACTTACACAAGCACAAAATGCAAAAGAAGAAACGGAAGAAGCAAGAATAGAAGAAGAAAATAGAATATCTGATTATGAAGACTATATAAGCCAGTATGCAAATGGAGGATATGTAGAAAGTAAAGGAGTAAATGCACCAGTATTAAAAGATAACATGGAACTTGTAACATATAATGAAGAAACTGGTGAGTGGGAAGAAAATAATTCAAGTTCAGCATATGATTATGTAGCAGAAGAAGATTCAGAAGATAATAATAAAAGTAAATGGGCAAATGCAAGAGTAACAATAGATGGCGTAGATAGTTATTTTGTATGGATACCAAGATATGCATATAAGATAACATATAATAATCCTGAGAATAAAAGTGAAGGTGGGAAAATAGATGTAAAATTCTTAATAGGAACATCAGATAATTATTATGATGAAAATGGAGAATTGAAAAAGGCACAAAGAGCAGTGACGGGACATGAGGATACAACGAGTGATTACTATGTACACCCAGCATTTACAAATAATGTAGATTTAGGTGGATGGGACAGCGAACTTACGGGGATATGGGTAGGAAAATATGAAACAAGTTTAGTTGATACAAGCGATAAAGAAAATATAACAAATGTAGTAACAAATGATGAAGGAACGGGAAATATTTTATTATCAGATGTAGAAAATAGAGCAATAGCAGTACAGGAAGGAATGAGCTCATGGAGGTATATTACAATAGGGAATATGTATACAAATGCAAAAAGTTATGCAGAAAATTTAAATTCTCATATGCTAAAAAATAGCGAATGGGGAGCAGTAGCATATTTAACACATAGTCAATATGGGAAAAATGGACATGAAGTGAAGCAAAATACAAACGAAAATTATATAACAGCAATGGGAGATATAGTAGAAAATAAAAGCCAAAGTAGTACAGGAAATGTATATGGAATATATGATTTGTCAGGAGGAGCTGCTGAACGTATGGCATCTTTTAATAGTAATTATGAAGAAAAGTATGTAGGCAATGGAATTAGTTTAATAAATGAAGAAAATAAGAAATATATATTGGTATATAATGGAACAATTATAAATACAGATTATAAAATAGGAGATGCAACATATGAAACATCGAGATGGAATGAGGATTTTTCTGATTTCGTAGGAACAAGTTTTTGTTTTTGGGTTAGAGGAGGAAGTAATGTAAGTGATGAGATAGAAGCGGGGATATTTTTTTCAGGTAGCAATGATGGAGGAAGTCAGTATGGAAGTTGCGTATTCCGTCTATGCCTAACTGTGAATTAGTAATTAATCTTTCTTTAGTTTTTTTATATATAATAGTAGTTAGCTTATGCTAGCTATTATTTTTTTCATTTGTGTTACAATTATATTACGTTTTTGTGTATTTAGTTGTAAAAGATGGTTAATATGTTATAATTTGGGTAAGATAAAATTACAAAGGAGGAGTAATTATGTTAAAATCAAATGTGGCATGGAGCACAAATGAAAACAGTTATGAACAAGGAAAGGAAACTGCAAAAAAAGCAGTGGTAGATTTAGTAGAAACAAAAGTAGCATTTTTATATACATCAGTAGATAGTGATGTAGGAGAAGTACTTGAAGGAGCTAAATCAGAATTAGGTACAGCACCAATAATTGGATGTACATCAAGCGCTGGAATTATAACACCAGACGGATTTATAACGGGAGAAAAAGGATTTACTGGGATATTAGCTCTAGGAGATCCAGATATGAAAGTTGGAGTAGCAGGTTCAGAAAGAGGAAAAGACCCAAGAGAAACAGGAAGAAAATTAGCAAAAGAAGCAATGGAAAATGCGGGAGAGAACTGTGTACCAGCTTATTTTTATATGGTAGCATCACCAGCAGAAGAAGAGGAATATATTAAAGGAATAGAAGACGTAGTAGGAAGAGTACCAATATTTGGTGGTAGTAGCGCAGATAATACAGTAGAAGGAAAATGGAGCATATTCACAAATGATAAAATATTTAGTGATGGAGCAGCAATAGCATTTTTCTATACAGACAAAGAAATAGAAAATGTATTTACAGGAGCATATAACGAAACAACAAATTCAGGAGTAATAACAAAAATAGAAGGAAAAAGAACATTAGTAGAAATAGACGGAATGCCAGCACAAAAGAAATATGCAGAATGGACAGGAGCAAAGGCAAAAGACTTAAAAGAAAATAATTTATTAGTAACAACAATTACAAAACCTTTGGGAGTAAAAGATAGATTAGGAGATTTAATAGCAATACGTCACCCTATGTATGGAAACAAAGATGGTTCAATGAATATAGGAGCAAACTTAGCAGTAAACACAGCAGTAATACAAATGGAAGCAACAGTAGATGAGTTAATTGATTCTACTGGAAACACAATGAAAGAATTAAATAAAAATATGGAAAGTGAAGTAGGTGCATATCTATTAGTACACTGTGGAGGAAGAAGATTAGGAATAGGAGATAGAATAGACGAAGTTGCAAAACAACTAAAAAAAGAAGCAAACGGAGTACCATTCCTTACAATATTCACATTTGGAGAATATGGAGTAAGAGAACATGGATCAAATACAACAGGAGGTTTAATGTTATCATTTACAGCATTCGGTAAATGAAGAGCAGGGAAAAAACCACAAAACAGGAAAAAATATGTATGTACACTAGAAAACTTTGGAGATGGAACACAAAAAATTTGTAAACTTGTAGATAATAAGGAGGGAGCAAGTGTGAAAAATTTAATAGGTTATGAATGGAAAGATGCTTCAAATGGAGCAGTAATAGAAGTTGTAAATCCAGCAACTCAAGAACTTATTGATACAGTACCAAACGTAACAGATGAAGATGTTGATGAAGCAGTAAAAGTAGCAATGGAGGAACAGAAAAAATGGGAAAAAGTATCAATATATGATAGAGCAGATATATTATATAAATTTGTAGACTTAATAGAAGAAAACAAAGAAAGATTAGCAGTGCTATTATCAAATGAAACGGGAAAACCAATTTGTGAAGCAAGAGGAGAAATAGCAAATGTAAGAATAGGTGTTAGAGGATTTATAGAAAAAGCAAAACACTTATATGGAAAATCTGTACCAGAAGGGTCAGAAGCAGGACAAGAAAAAACAATACAATTCACAAAAAGATATCCAATCGGAGTTATAGCAGCAATTATACCATTTAACTTCCCAAGTGATTTGTTCTGTCAAAAAGTACCACCAGCATTAATGATGGGAAATAGTATAATTGTAAAGCCATCAAATTATAACCCATTAACACTAATAGAATATGTAAAATTAATGATTGAAGCAGGAGTACCAAAAGGTACTATTCAAATATTAACAGGAGATGGACCAACAGCAGGACAGGCACTAGCAAGACATAAAGGAGTACACCTAGTATCATTAACAGGAGGAACAGCAGCTGGAATTCAAACAATGGGAACATGTTCACAAAATCTAACACATGTAATGCTAGAATTAGGTGGAAATGACGCATTTATATTCTTAGAAGATGGAGATATGGATTTAGCCGTAAAAGAAACAATCTGGGGAAGACTATATAATGGTGGACAAGTATGTTGTGCAAGTAAGAGATTTTTAATACACAACTCAAGAAAACAAGAATTTATAGATAGAATGAAAGAAGTAATAGATGGTCTAAAAGTTGGAGATCCAATGCAAGAGGATACTGATATGGGACCAATGATAAATATAAATGCAGCAAAAAGAATTGAAGAACAAGTAAATCAAATGGTATCAGAAGGTGCTAGTATAGTTTGCGGAGGAAGAAGAGAAGATGCTTATTACTTCCCAACAATATTAGATAATGTAACAAAAGACATGGAAGTTGCAAAAGACATGGAAATATTTGGACCAGTAATATCTGTAATAGGATTTGACGATGTAGAAGAAGCAATAGAAATTGCTAATCAATCATCTTATGGATTATGTGGATGCGTTATTTCAAAAGATGTATCAAGAGCAATGAAAATAGCAGACAGATTAGAATGTGGAGGAGCAGTTGTAAATGGTGCAAGTTTCTATCGTTCATTCGAAATGCCATTTGGAGGATGGAAACATTCAGGAATAGGAAATGAAGGAGTAATGACAACATTAGAAGAAATGTCAAGAATAAAAACAATAGTATTAAAAAATATATTATAAAATAATAAGTAAAATTTTAAGGGAACGTTTCTTGTAAGGAACGTCTCTTAGGATAAAATATAATATGATATGATATATAAATTTCTAATATGTATATTTAATATTGAAAAATAAGGAGGAATGAAAAATGGCTGAAAAATTTGTATTAAATGAAACATCTTATTTTGGAAAAGGAGCAAGAGAAGAACTAGCGGGAGAAATCCAAAAGAGAGGATTTAAAAAAGTATTTTTAGTAAGTGATAAATCACTTGTAGAAGCTGGAGTTACAGCAAAAGTAGAAGAGGTATTAAATAAAGCGGGTATACCTTATGATTTATATGATGAAATAAAACCTAATCCTACAATAGAAAATGTATTACATGGAGTAGAAGCATGTAAAAATTCTAAAGCAGATTTAATAGTAGCAGTAGGTGGAGGATCAAGTATTGATACAGCAAAGGGAATATCAATAATAATGACAAACCCAGATAGAACAGATGTAAGAACATTAAATGGAGCATCTAATACAGCAAATAGAGGAATGCCTCTAATAGCACTTCCTACAACAGCAGGAACAGCAGCAGAAGTTACAATAAATTATGTAATAACAGACGAAGAAGAAAAAATAAAAATGGTATGTGTAGACCCTAATGACATTCCAATTTTAGCAATAGTAGACTCAGAGTTAATGGCTACAATGCCAAAAGGATTAGCAGCAGCAACAGGAATGGATGCATTAACACATGCAATAGAAGGATATATAACAAAAGCACATAATGATATGTCTGACATGTTTCATATGAAAGCTATTCAAATGATATTTGAATATTTACCATCAGCTGTAAATGATAAAGAGCCAGTAGCAGTAGAAAAAATAGGAATGGCTCAATACATAGCTGGAATGGGATTTAGTAATGTTGGACTTGGAATAGTACACTCAATGGCACATCAATTAGGAGCAGTATATGACACACCACATGGAATAGCTAATGCTATGTTATTACCAACAGTTATGAGATTCAATGGACAAGACAAAGCAACTGTTGAAAGATTTAGAGAAATATTAGTAAATATAGGAAGACCAGATGCAAGAGACTTAAATGATGAAGATGTAATAAATACATTTGTATGGATGATTTCAGAATTAAGTAAAAAAGTTGGAATATCAACTACAATAAAAGACTATGGAGCAAAAGAAGAAGACTTTGAAATGCTTGCAGAAAAAGCAATGAAAGATCCATGTAAACCAGGAAATCCAGTAGATGTAACTAAAGAAGATTTTATAGAATTATATAAAAAAGCGATGTAAAAAATATTAACTTATTTTATAAAAATAAATAATTTTTAAGAGGTTACTTTTGTAGCCTCACTTTTTAATTTTCTAAATAAATTTGAAATTAACTAGGGCTGTATTCGTTAATTAATTTACCTAAGTCTTTTATAATATGTATTTTATATTCTTACATTCTTTATTATACAAAATCTTCTTTTTTTAGTCCGGTTACTCTTACTATTGTGTCTATGTCAATATTTTCTCTTAACATATTTTTAGCAGTTTCTATTTTTCCAGATTTTTCACCTTCTAGTTTTCCAACTATCATTCCAGTTTGCATTCCCTCGTCTTTTGCTTCCATTATTGTCCTTTTTCTGTCTTCTCTTAATGCTCTCATTGTTTCAACCATAGCACTTTTACCTCCTTCTTTTTTTATTTTACTTTCTAATAGTTTTATATATTTATTTGCTATTTTTTTACCTAAGTCTTTTACTAATATGTATTTTATATTCTTACATTCTTTATTATACAAAATCTTCTTTTTTTAGTCCGGTTACTCTTACTATTGTGTCTATGTCAATATTTTCTCTTAACATATTTTTAGCAGTTTCTATTTTTCCAGATTTTTCACCTTCTAGTTTTCCAACTATCATTCCAGTTTGCATTCCCTCGTCTTTTGCTTCCATTATTGTCCTTTTTCTGTCTTCTCTTAATGCTCTCATTGTTTCAACCATAGCACTTTTACCTCCTTCTTTTTTTATTTTACTTTCTAATAGTTTTATATATTTATTTGCTATTTTTTTACCTAAGTCTTTTACTAATATGTATTCTATCATTCTTATCATTTCGTCTATTTCTTTTTCTTTTGTGTTAGGAATTATTTCATCTAATATTTCTATTAATGTATCTTCTCTTCTTGCTTTTTCTATCATTATTGCTTTTCCAAGTAATGTTCCTTCTTCTGATATTATTTCTTTTAAACTGTAGTCTTTAGATTCTAGTAGTTTATATTCACCTATTCCTTCATAATGTTTATCTATTTTTATTTTATTTCCATATTCTTCTTGTAATTCTACTATACTTCTTGCTACCTTCCAGTCTCCTACTCCTGTAAATATTACTATTTTTATTACTTTTGCTATTTTCTTTGATTTTTCTACATTTTGCATATGGCTTCTAGTTATTATTTCAGCTTCATATTCAAATATTTTAAATGCCATATACGGATTTTGAGTTGATTGATGTTCTATTAAAAAATATACTTCTTTATCTTTTAGTTTGTATAAAACATCTACCATTCTTCCTCTATAATCTCTTGTTGTTAATTCATTTCTTACTGTCTCTATTTCTACTTGTCCAATTTCAATTCCTAATACTCTTTTTATTACATTTTCTACTTCATCTATTCTATCTAATATTCTTTTAAATAATTTATCATGTTCATTATGTATATATTTTTCTTCTTCAAGTTCTTCCATATACTTCCTCCTTCTATTTTATAGTATTTTTATCGTGCATACAATATTTATTCTTTAGTAAATAAAACTATTTTTATATAAATTTCTTTCATTTTCTCTTTTAATCACGTCCTTTCTTACTTTTTCTTATTGTTTTCTACTTCAAACACAAAAAGTACCAACAATTAATAAGATATAAGCTAATATTTAGTCACAATAAAACCATTAATAAAATCACCTCTTTTTAATTTTTTCTTACATCTTGGAATATAAAGAGAGAACCTCTTTATTTAAAGACATTTTAAATCTTTTTTGATTAAAGTATTACCATAATACTATATATGTTAATTTATGTCAATGAAATACTGGGAAATTCATAAAAAAATGTAAAAATTCACAAAGCGTTCACAATTCATTATTTTTATATGACTATATAAATTTGTAGAAAAATGTAAAAAAATCTTCCATAAAAGAATATGTTGTGATAAAATGTAGAAAAATAAAACTAAAGAAGAGGTGTAGAAAATGAAAGATTATTTTGGATATAAAAATAAAATATGTGTAGTAACAGGTGCAGCTAGTGGAATGGGAAAAGCAACAGTAGAAATGCTAGTAGACTTAGGAGCAAAAGTATATGCAATAGATATGAATGAATGTACTGTAGATTGGATTACAAAATTTATAAAATGTGATTTATCAAAAAAAGAAGAAATAGACAAAGCATTTTCTGAAATCCCAGAACATATAGATGCATTTTTTGGTGTAGCAGGACTATCAGGAGCTAAAACAGATTATAGAACAACATTTGACTGTAATTATACAGCAAATATGTATATCACATTAAATTACTTAAAAAATAGAATGCAAAAAGGAGGAAGTATAGTTTATTGTACATCAACAGCAGGTTTAGAATGGAAAAAATTTAAAAGAGAACAAAATAAAGTAGTGAATTGTAAAACTTGGGAAGAAGTACAAAATGCAACAGAAAAACTAGCAAACAGTGCTCCTTCAACATTTGCTTATATGTATTCAAAAAGATGTTTATCACAATTTGCATGTATACAAGCAGTAGAATTTGGTAAAAAGGGAATTAGAGTAAATAATGTTTTACCAGGTTCAACAAATACAGGAATGAAACAAGAATTCCAAGATATGGTTGGTAGTGAAGAAGGATTAATTGCAGAAGCAGGATTAGCAGGAAGACTTGCTACATCAGAAGAAATGGCTATGCCTATGGTATTTTTAAATTCTGAAATGGCTACATTTATATCAGGATTAGACATGGTAGTAGATTATTCAGACACATGTTTAAAAGAACTAAAATTAAAGAAAAACTTAGAAGCAATATCAGCAACAAATCCAATAATATGTATGATAGCTAAAAAAATGTTAAACAGATCAGCAAAAAATGCATTAAATAGTGGAAAGGAAGAATAATGGAATATATAACTTTAAACAATGGAATAAAAATTCCTAAAATTGGACTTGGTATATACGCATTAAATGATGAAGACACTATTGTAAAAGCAATAGATGATTTAGGATACAGATTAATAGACACAGCAAGAATGTATGGGAATGAGAAAATCTTAGGAAGAGCTATTAGAAGATGCAGTGTAGACAGAAAAGATTTGTTTATTACAACTAAAGTATATGGATCTGATAGAGGATATGAAAAAACAAAACAAGCAATAGAAGATTCTTTAAATAATTTAGAACTTGATTATATAGACTTAATGCTAATACATGAACCATATAAAGAAACAAAAGAAATGTATAAGGCATTAGAAGAAGGAGTTAAAGAAGGAAAGATAAAATCAATAGGAATTTCTAATTTCAATAAAAAGCAATACTTAAAATTAATAAATAATTGTGAAATCATACCAGCTATAAACCAGGTAGAAGCACATGTTTTTTATAGCAGGAAAGAATTGCAAAAAACATTAGAAGAAAATGGAACTATAATGGAGGCATGGAGTCCGCTTGCAGCTGGAAAAAACAATATTTTTACAAATAAAATATTACAAGAAATTGGAGAAAAATATAATAAGACACCTGCACAAATTGCTTTAAAATATTTGCTTACAAGAAATATGGTAATAATTCCAAAATCAGCTAATATAGATAGATTGAAACAAAATATAAGTTTATTTAATTTTGAATTGAAAAGAGAAGATATAGAAAAAATAGAAACTTTAGAAAATAGAAAATCACTATTTGGATGGTATGACTAAAATAGATGCTAAAATTAGCACCTATTTTTTCTATGCTTAAAAAACATATAAAATGGTAAAAATAATAAAAAGAAAACAAAAAATAAAAATAGAAAAGGAGGAAAAATTGATATTAGAAATTCTATTTATAATAATAGGTTTTATATTTTTAATAAAAGGAGCAGATTTTTTAGTAAAAGTAGCTATAACTATTGCAAAAAAATTTAATTTATCAGAAATCCTAATAGGGCTAACAATAGTAGCAATAGGAACATCTCTGCCAGAAATTTTTATAACAATCACATCTTCTATTGAAAAACATTCGGACTTAATAATTGCAAATAGCATTGGTAGTTGTATATGTAATTTTCTATTTGTTTTAGGAGTATCTAGTTTAATAAAGCCTATAAAACTTGAAAAAAGAATTGTAAAAGTACATCTTTTAATTAGTATTTTTATAATGTTATTAATATTATTTTTAGGAAATATGAATAGAACTGATGATATTGGTATTATTGAAATGCCTCAAGGAATAATACTTATTTTATTTGCTTATTTTTATATTATATATACAATTTACGAAGAAAATAAAATTAAAAATAATAAATTAGATAAAGAAATTATAGAAGAAGTAGAAAATATAGAAATAAAAGAACAATCTTTTTTAATTATTTTTTTTTATATAATAATAGGTCTATTAGGACTTAAATTCGGTTCGGATTTTGTTGTAAATAATAGTATTTTTCTTGCTAAGAATCTAGGTTTTAGTGAAAGTTTTATAGGAATAACAATAGTTGCAATAGGTACAACATTACCTGAGATTGTAACTGGTATTGTTTCAGCAAAAAAAGGAAAAACTGATTTATTATTTGGAAATATAATTGGTTCTAATATTATAAATCTGTGTTTATTAATAGGTATAGGAGCTATAATTAATCCTCTAATATTTAATATAGAATTTAACAGAAGTTTAGCTATTCTAATTGGTATAACAATAGTTTTACAATTAATAGGATTATATAATAAAAAAAGACAAATAAGTAAAATAACAGGAGGAATTTTTGTTTTTATTTATGTACTATATATTTTTAGTATGGTTTGAAAATAATATTGTTTGTACTGTGGTTTGACTTGGGAGAAGATAAATATTACACATCAAAATTAGGATATTATTTAGTAATACATTTAAATTAATATAGAAAAATAAAAAAATATTAATATAACAGACTTTTTTTTAAATTTGTTGTATAATAAGTAGGGGATATGAGGAGGTTTTTGTGAGTACGAAAAAAAGGAAGAAAAATAGTATGAAGAAAAACAAGAAGAAAAATTACCAAAAAAGAAACAGAATGTATTTGCTTATATGTATTGTAGTTATTATCTGTATATGTTTTATAATTAAAAGAAGAGAAGAAACAATTTTGGCAAATGGAGAAGCCATATCACTCAGTGAAATAGAAAACATAATAGAAGAAGAACAAGGAAAAGTTAGTAGATATATAGTTTATGGAACACATTTGAATTTAGAAGGTAATATTGAAATCTCATCTGAAGTTGAAAATGCACAAATTATTTTAAGAAAAGAAGATGGAGAAGAAACTATAATAGAAACTACATATGAAACTAAAAATAATTTACTATCATTTTCTACATTAGATAAAATAAATACAGGAATAGATTTAGAAAGTTTAGAGCTAAATGACTATTTTATATTATTAAAAGTAAATTTCCAAAATGGACAAGCTAAATATTATTCTTTGGAAAATAGTTCAGAGTATACTGAAAAAATAGAATATTATACAATAACTAAAAACAATGTAAATAATAAAATTAATATAGAATTTGTAAACAAAAATAATATATCGGCATTTGTGTTAAATGTAAATAAAATATCTAAATTACCTGAAAATGTTTATGATGTTGTAATAGATCCAGGACATGGTGGCAATGATAGTGGAGCAATATCTGGAATTTATAGAGAAGATGAAATAGTACTTGACTGTAGCTTGAAACTAAAAGAAATGTTAGAAGATTTAGGATTAAAAGTATTACTTACAAGAGATGGAACAGAAGGTGAAGAATACGATATGTATAATATTTATGATAAAGATGGAAGAGTAACCGTAGCAAATGAATCTGGAGCTAAAATACTTATTTCTTTGCATTTAAATAGCAATGAATCAGATTTTGTAGATGGTGGAGTGGAAATATATGCAGCACCAAATATGAACTATAAAATGGCAATGGAATTATCTGATAATATAGTAGAAATAGCAAATACACAATATTCAAAGATGGAGAGTTTTAAAGAAGAATTAGGAGTATATGTAAGGACAATTGATGTTGAAAGAAATTCAGAAAATTTTAAAGGGTATAAACGGAATTTATGATGAAGTTCCATATTTGTTCATGATAAGAGAAATAGGAGGAATTGCAACAGGAGCGTATGTAAATGGAGCAAATCAAAGTTATGGAGAAAATATTTATAGAAATTCAAATGTAGGAGTAGAAGGTTATTTAATAGAACTTGGATACATGAATGTAGATAAAGATTTAAGGAATATTTTAAATAATGAAGATTTATATGCAAGAGCTATAGCAGACAGCATAAAATCGTACTATTACTTATAGTAATGTAAATTTTTTGTGAATTTCATGACAAATACATAATATTGATGGTATAATAAAAACAAGTACTTTATGTGCTTGTTTTTGTTGGTCAGTTTTTAGGGAGGATTTGTTTTGGCAGAATTCAAAGAACCATTTGGTGTTATTTCAAGACTAATTCTACAAGAAGCTCCGGAAGAAAGTTTGGATAGTTATGTATGGAAACTACATGTAAAAGAATATCGCAAGGTAGGAAAAGGAAAGTACAAAAAAGATTTTTCAGGAATTTCTCCAAGAATATCGATTGACTTTTCTAACTCTGAAACATATGGGTTGATAAAAATCATGCTTGAAGCTGAAAATCCATATGTAAAAGAGAAAATGTGCGAAATATTGGAGCGTTTTTGCGGTTCTAATAGAATTAGAGTAGTGACTAAAGGTCGGCTTTCTAAAAAGAGAAAGAGAGAGATTGCTCATTTGTTCAAACATTTCCAAGGAGTAACTTGTACTAATTTGGGTCTTGAGGTAGAGACAAAAGATCTTTATGGATACAATCCAGTAACAAGAGACATAAAAATTGACTAACACAGAGTAAAAGATAAATTCTTTTACTTTAAGGGGAAAGTGTAAAAACTTTCCTCTTTTTTTGAAATAAGGCAACCGATAATTAAAGTAGGAAAAAGAAGAAATTTAAAATTAAAAAAGTAAATAATCTAAATTAGAAGTAATTAGGGAAAACTAACTACTTCTAATATATTGTGAAACACCACTGTTTAATAAATTGTTACTTAAAGAAATTACTTCATCAAGAGTTAATTGCTTTTTTGTTGCAACCCACCATCTATATATTTCAGTAGAACTAGAAACAAGAAAAGTATTTATTAAATCTTGTTGTACTTCTGATAAATTTATATATGGATTAAATTTATCAAGGTTATGTTTTAAAGCAACACTAAATAGTTTATCACAGAAATCACGATAACTTGGAGCACAAATTAGCTTCTCAACGTATTTTTCTTGCTTAGAATAATATTTAAAAAATATTTCATTAATTTTAGACATATCAAAATTGGAGTCTAATTTATTTACTTCTTCAAAATACCCATTAACGATTTCTTGAAGCATATCCTCAAATAATGCTTCAATGCAAGTATAATGTAAATAAAAAGTTTTTCTATGGATTTTTGCTCTATCTGTTAATTCTTTAACTGTAATTTTATTTGCATCCATTTGACAAATCATTTCTTTAAATGTATTTTTTATAGCTTTACGAGTTTTTTGTACTCTTAAATCAATATGTTGTTTACTAATCATAATGCACCTCCAAGATTAAATATCCAATTTTTAAAATCTGTGGTATAAACACCAAAAATGAAAAATTGGAAATTGACTTTAATACATATGCATTATTATAATATATGCAGAATAGAAAATCAACACATGGATATAAAAAGGAGGAATGCATTATGCAAAAAATAAAATTAAACAATGGTGTGGAAATGCCAATGATTGGACTTGGAACTTTTATGATTAGTCCAGAAGATGCTGAAGTGGCAGTAAGGGAAGGGCTAAAAATAGGGTACAGATTGATTGATACAGCAAATATGTATTTAAATGAAAGAGCAGTAGGAAGAGGAATTAAAGAATCAGGTGTACCAAGAGAAGAAATATTTATATCTACAAAATTATGGATAACTGAATTTGAAAATGAAAATGCAGTTGATGAAACACTTGAAAGATTAGGTATTGATTATATAGATCTATTATTTATACATCAACCAGCAGGAAATTATTTAGCAGGATACAAACAATTAGAAAAAGCATACAAAGCAGGAAAAATAAAAGCTATTGGAGTATCAAATTTAGAAGGGAAATATTTTGATAATCTAATGAAAAATACAGAGATAAAACCACAAGTGTTACAAGCTGAAAGACATCCATATTTTACAGGAAAAGAAATGCAAGAAAAATTAAAAGAAAATGAGATTAAAGTTATGAGTTGGTATCCATTAGGACATGGAGATAAAAGTTTAATAAATGAACCGATATTTACAGAGCTTGCAAAAAAATATGGAAAGTCAAATGCACAAATAATTTTGAAATGGCATAACCAAATGGGATATACTGTAATACCAGGTTCTAAAAATGTAGAACATATAAGAGAAAATTTTGATATAAATGATTTTACTCTTACAGAGGAAGAAATGAAAAAAATAGAAACACTTGATACAGAAAAAAGATATTGTGTATTTACACAAGAAATGTTTGATGGATTTGCTAAAATGCAACCAGAATATGAAAAATAAGAAAGAAGAAGTATTGATACGATAAAAAAATATTGGAAATATAGCAATAATAGAAAACTATAACAAAAAGGTTTCCTGGTTTGATTAGTAGAAGTATTTGAAATAAGGCAAAACAATGGAATTTTAACATTTTTAAAATAGTTGATAAAGTAATCAAAAACATACTTTGTCAACTATTTTTGTTTCACATCAATTGTAACACTACATTATAGGGAAATGAGCGGATTTTTTCTGGAAGATCCAATATACATAGAAGAAAAAGGTGTTTCATTAAAGTTAATATTAAAAAACAATATAGTAATGAGAAGTAAAAGAAAAAATGAATTATTGTTAAAAAATACAAAAATTAATTCCGTATGGAATAATTTAAATGCAATGGAACAAAAAGTATTACAAATTATATTTGATAAAGGAGATGTTAAACCTTCTCAAATATGTGAAATTATAAATAGAGACAAAAGAACTGTTCAAAGAGTATTAAAGAGCTTAGTTGAGAACAATCTGATAGAATGGTTTGGAACATCTATTAAAGATCCTAAAAAAGTTTATAGAATCAAAAATGATTAATTTTACATTTTGTCGCACCTTTGTCGTATGTTTGTCGCACCTTTGTCGTATGTTTGTCGCAAAAATAGATATAAGAGATAAAAATATATTGGAAAAAATAGAAGAATAATAATGATATATTTTATAGCTGATACACATTTTAATCATGCAAATATAATTAAATATTGTAATAGACCATTTAAAAATACTGATGAAATGAATAAATAACAAAAAACACTACACAAACTAAAAAAAGTATGATAAAATATTTTAGAATTAACAAATTAATAAATTTGCTAAAAATAATATAAATAAAAACAAGATTAAAAGGAGGAATTAAAATGTCAGGACACAGTAAATGGCACAACATACAAGCAAAGAAAGGAAAAGCAGATGCAGCAAGA
>CALXZU010000037.1 GCA_944393325.1 uncultured Clostridia bacterium | reverse complement strand
ATAGCAGAATTAGACGCAGTATTAGGAATGAAGAAAAATCATAATATACCTACTAATTATTCGCAAACTTTAAATAGAACAAAATTTAATTGATAATTCAAATGCAAATATATTGACTTTAGATGAACCTGTTATTATAATCGAAAATGAAGATAAAAAAAATACAGATTCACTTGAAAGATAATCAATTTTAAATAATGTAATCCATGTATTATTTGAAATTACTAGTGGGGGCAACACTTGCTCCCCAAAATTTAAAAATATGATTTTTGGGGGGCAATCTTGGGAAAAAATCATAAAAAATAACAAAAAATAAAATAAATTAATTTAAATTATTTTTAAATAAAACGCTTGATATATAAGCATTTCTTAAAATAATATAAAATATTTTAAAATAAAAAAAAGAGGCTAAATGCCTCATAATTGGTTGCGGGGGATAGACTCGAACTACCGACCTCAGGGTTATGAGCCCTGCGAGCTGCCAACTGCTCCACCCCGCGATATATAATTGACTTTTACAAAAGATTATGATATTATCTTTCTATAATTAGTACATTATTAATTTTACTACTAAAAAGAGCTAATGTCAATAGAAATTGCTTAAAAAATCAGTTTTAATCTTAAAAATTCATTCTAATATTATTATATGAAAAAATAAAATAAATATTACTAAAAGATAATAAAATAATAAAAAAAGAGTAAAATAGTAAGGGAGAAAATGTTATGGAACAAACAATACCAATGATAATATGTTTGGCATTACCATTTTTAGGAACAACTTTAGGTTCAAGTATGGTATTCTTTATGAAAAAGAAAATGAATACAAAAATAAAAAAAATACTTTTAGGATTTGCAGCAGGAGTAATGTTAGCAGCATCAGTATGGTCACTTCTTTTACCATCAATGGATATGTCAAAAGAACAAGGTGTAATAGAATGGATACCAGCAGGAATAGGATTTTTGTTAGGAATGGGATTTTTATTACTTTTGGATACAATAATACCTCATTTACATGCAAATGCAAAGAGACCAGAAGGAATAAAAACAAAACTAAAAAAAGAAACAATGTTATTATTTGCAGTAACATTGCATAATATACCAGAAGGAATGGCAGTTGGAGTTATACTTGCAGGAGCGATGACAGGCGGAGTTGGACTTACACTTGCAGGAGCAATTACATTAGCAATAGGAATAGCAATCCAAAACTTTCCAGAAGGTGCAATAATATCTATGCCTTTAAAAACAGAGGGAGAAACAAAATGGAAGGCTTTTTTAGATGGAGTATTAACAGGAATAGTAGAGCCAATTGCAGCAATAGTAACTATATTTGCAGTAGGATTAGTAACACCAATATTACCATATTTACTAGCATTTGCAGCAGGAGCTATGGTATATGTTGTAGTTGAAGAATTAGTACCAGAATCAATGGAAGGAAAACACTCAAATATAGCAACAGTGGGTATAGCATTAGGATTTGTATTAATGATGATATTAGATATTGCTTTAGGGTAATATACATGATATAATTTCAATTGAAAGGAGAAATTGTTATGAAAAATGAGTTAATAATAAAAAGATGTAAATCATGTGGAGCAACAGTTAAAGTTATAGATGACTGTAATTGTAATGAATGTGGAATTACATGTTGTGGAAACCCAATGGAAAAATTAGTTCCTAATTCAGTAGATGCAGCAGTAGAAAAACATGTTCCAACATATGAAAAAGTAGAAGATGAACTACTAGTAAGAGTAAATCATGTAATGGAAAAAGAACACTTTATAGAATGGATTAGTTTAGTAAAGGAAAATAAAGAGATAACAGTAAAATTATATCCAGAGCAAGAAGCAGAAGTAAGATTTCCATATATAAAAGGAGCAACACTTTATGCATATTGTAATAAACATGGATTATGGAAAAAAGAAGTAGAAGAATAATAAAAAATAAGCCTATTAAATAATATTTAGTAGGCTTATTTAAGAAAAATAATGGAAGTATTATTCACAACAACCAATACAGTAGAAATAGTAATGAAAATATCTTTAATATTAGAAAATATGTAAAGGAAAGTTGATATGGATTATTTATTTACTTTTATAGAAGGAATAGCAAGTTTTATATCACCATGTGTACTACCAATGCTTCCTATTTATATATCTTATTTTATAGGAGAAGACAATAAAAAAGTATCAAAAACGGTGATAAATTCTATAGGATTTGTATTAGGATTTACAATTGTTTTTATAGTTTTATCAATACTTGCAAGCAGATTTGGTGGAATAATTAGTAATAATATTAAATATGTAAAAATACTATTTGGTATAATTATAATTTTACTTGGCCTAAACTATATGGAAATATTAAAAATAAAATTCTTGAATAAAACAAAAGGAATAAACAACAAAGTAAAGGATTTAAACTTTTTTAAATCAATGATATTTGGAATGTTATTTTCAATAAGTTGGACACCATGTATTGGAACATTTTTAGCATCAGCATTACTTTTAATTGCAAAAAATCAAGATATGGTAAAAGGAATCTTATTAATGTTAGTATATTCAATTGGACTTGGTATACCTTTTATAATATCAGCAGTATTGTTAGAAAAACTTAAAGAAGTATTTGATTTTATAAAGAAACATTATGATATAATAAAAAAGATTTCGGGTGTAATCTTAATAATAATGGGAATATATATGATATTTTTCTAAGGAGAAACTATGAATAAGAAAATAATATGGTTTATAATATTTGCTTTACTTGTATTAGTCATTATTGTA
The DNA here is from genome assembly GCA_944393325.1 of uncultured Clostridia bacterium. Classification (GTDB taxonomy): domain Bacteria; phylum Bacillota; class Clostridia; order TANB77; family CAG-508; genus CAG-269. The sequence goes on along the minus strand of CALXZU010000037.1, from coordinate 14,103 downwards.
GCTAGTATATTTATTAATAAAAAGGGTGCAGAATATATACAAGGAAGCAATAGTGAAAATATAATAAATGAAAATGAGGAGGAAAATAGTATGAACGTTTTAAAAGTTACAGATGATACATTTGAACAAGAGGTATTAAAAAGTAATATACCAGTACTAATAGATTTTTATGCAGACTGGTGTGGCCCTTGTAAAATGTTATCACCAATAGTAGATGAAGTAGCAGCGGAAAATGATGATATTAAAGTTGTAAAAGTAAATGTAGATGAATCACAAAATACAGCAATAAAATATCAAGTAATGTCAATACCAACATTAGTAGTCATCAAAAATGGAAACGAAGTTAATCGTTCTATAGGAGTTATTGATAAAGAGGAAATTATAAATATGATAAAATAAATATTTAAAATTAGTTTAGAAAAATATTTTTCTAAGCTAATTTACTTTAAGGAGGAAAAATGAAGGTTATAATTGTAGGAGGAGTTGCAGGAGGAGCAACAACAGCAGCAAGATTGAGAAGATTAAATGAAAAAATGGAAATAATAATGATAGATAGAGGAAATCATATTTCGTTTGCAAATTGCGGTCTTCCCTATTATATAGGTGATGTTATAAAAAATAAAAAAGAATTATTATTACAAACACCAGAAAGTTTTAACGAGAGATTTAATGTAGATGTACGTGTAAGACAAGAAGTTATTTCAATAAATAGTAGAGAAAAAAAGATAAAAATAAGAAAATTAGCCACGAATGAAGAATATGAAGAAACTTATGATAAATTAGTATTGTCACCAGGAGCAGAGCCAATTAATCCGTTTGAAAGTTTAAATAGTAACAGAATAAAAACATTAAGAACAGTGGAGGATACAATAGAAATAAAAAAATATATTAATGATAATGATATAGAAGATGTGGCAATAATTGGTGGAGGATATATTGGTGTAGAAATGGCAGAAAATTTAAGTAATTATTCTAATTTAAATGTGACAATTATACAAAAAGGAACACATCTAATAAATCCATTAGACGAAGATATAGCGAGCTTTGTTCACACTGAACTAAAAAGTAGAGGAATAAATCTCATATTAAATAATGGCGTAGAAAAAATTGAAGACAAAGAAAAATTAGAAATTATTTTAAGTAATGGAAAAATAAAGGCTGATTTTGTTGTTTTATGTATAGGTGTAAAGCCAGAAATATCACTTGCTGAAAATGCAGGATTAGAACTTAATGGAAAAGGAATTTTAGTAGATGAATACATGAGGACAAGTAATAAAGATATATATGCCTTAGGAGATGCTGTTATTGTTAAAAATTCTATAACAAACAATGATATGTATTTAGCATTGGCGGGTCCAGCAAATAGACAAGCAAGAATTGTTGCAAATAATATAGTGGGAAAAGAAACTGTTTATGAAGGCGTTATTGGTAGTAGTATTTTGAAAATATTTGATTATAGTTTAGCGATGACAGGGCTAAATGAGAAAATTTGTGCTGAAAATAATATAGAGTATAAATCAATAATTGTATCACCAAACTCACATGCTGGATATTATCCAGGAGCAGAAATGCTTACAATAAAAGCGTTATATAATAAAGATGGGAAAATTTTAGGTTCACAAGTATGGGGGAAAGAAGGTGTAGATAAAATTTGTGATATTTTAGCTACTGCAATAAAAATGAATTTAACAGCATATGATTTAGAAAAATTAGAACTATGTTATGCACCACCATTTTCTTCAGCTAAAAGCCCAGTAAACATACTTGGAAACAGCATAGCAAATGAATTGGATGGATTAGTGAAAACTGTTACTTGGAAAGATGTAGAAAAGTTAGTAAAAAAAGGTTATGAAGTTTTAGATGTTAGAACTAATGGAGAATATGAAAAAGGAAATTATAAAAATTCAATTCACATACCAATAGATGAATTACGAAATAATATAGATAAATTAAGCAAAGATAAAAAATATTTAGTATATTGTAAAACAGGGCTTAGAAGTTACATTGCGTGTAGGATCTTAACTCAAAATGGTTTTGATGTTTATAATATTACAGGTGGGTATTATTTTTATGAGATGATAAATAGTTAAAATCCTTGTAAAAAATAATAAATAATTATATAATTTAGAAAAACAAATATCAGGGAAGGAAGTTTAAGATGTATATAGAAGAGAATTATATAATAGAAAATGAAACAACAGATAGTAACAAAAAACGAGAATACTGGGAGACTGGTATAGGATTAAATAAAGTTGATAATTTAGAACCGTCTAAGTATTTATTAGATTTATCAAAAAAAAATATAAATGGAGAATTAAAATATTACGAAATAGAAGATTTATTAAAAACTTATTATGAAACTAAAAATATAAGTGACGAAAAAACTAGAAATGAAAAAGAATGTGACTTGGTGTCTTTAAGAATAGCTAATATTTTAGAAGATAAAAGTTTTGGTTTTAGTCCAATTACATTAAAAAATATACATAAGTATTTATTTAAAGATATATATGATTTTGCAGGAAAATATAGAAATTATAATATTACTAAAAAAGAAGACATATTAAATGGTGATACTGTTAAATACGTAAATTACCAAGAAATAGAAAGCTATTATGAGTATGATTTTAAAGAAGAAAAAGAATTTGATTATTCTAAATTAAAAAATAATGATGAATTAATAGAACATATTGTTAAGTTCACTTCAAGTATTTGGCAAGTACATGCATTCGGAGAAGGAAATACTAGAACAACAGCAGTGTTTATTGAAAAATATCTTAATAGTATGGGGTTTAATGTAAATAATGATATGTTTAAGAATAAAAGTCTGTATTTTAGAAATGCATTAGTAAGAAGTAATTATGGAAATATTCCAAAAGGAATTTATCCCACATTCGATTATTTAATAATGTTTTTTGAAAATTTGTTGCAAGGGAAAAATAATAGATTAGAAAATAAAGACTTATATATTAAAGAATTATTTGAAAATAATAATTAATTTAAAAATACACAAATAGATTAAAAAATTAGTCATTTGTGTATTTTTATTGAATATATTTTTGATGTCATATTTACAGAATTATAAAAAATGTAAAATTTTGTAAAAACTTGACAAGTTGAACTGTAACAAATAGTTATATTTAAATATTTTGGAAATTACAATATTAGTATGAAAGAAAAGAAATGTGAAAGTTTTGTGAATTTTAGCACTCTACTATTGACTTTGCTAAAAATAGATATATAATATAACTGTAAAAAGTTAAAAGTACTTTTAATAAAATCAAATATGTGCTACCAGAAATGGTGTCAACACATAAAATAAGAAAGGGAGTTGATTATTATGATGATGATACCAAGAAGACATGATTTTGATTTATGGGATGAAATGTTTAGAGATCCATTTTTTACAGAAAGTGAAAGCAAATTAATGAAAACAGACATAAAGGAGAAAAAAGATAAGTACTTAATAGATATAGACTTACCAGGATATGAAAAGGAAGGAATCAAAGTAGAAATACAAGATGGATATTTAACAGTACATGCAAAAGTGGATAAATCAGAAGATGATAGTGAAAAAGGAAAATATGTACGTAAAGAAAGATATACTGGAGAATGTTCAAGAAGTTTCTATGTAGGAGATAATGTTAAAGAAGAAGATATTAAAGCTAAATTTACAAATGGAACTTTAAGACTTGAAATTCCTAAAAAAGAAGATAAAAAAGAAATAGAAGAAAAGAAATATATACCAATTGAATAAAATAATATAGTCTGTATGTAGAAGGTCTATATACAGGCTTTTAATTTGTAAATTTTTTATGAAAAAAATATAAAAAAGCATCAAATTTGAAAATCTATGTTATAATAAATTCTATGAGAGGTTATAATTATAAAAATATGAATAATAAAAATAATTTAATAAGAAAAATAATAGATTACTGCAAAGAAAACCCTAAAAAAGTAAGGAATTTATTAATAGCAATAGTAATTTTAATAATAATATCTATAGGAGTATCAATGCTTGTGGAAGAAAGTAAAAAGCAAAAATATGTAATATATGACGGTGAAAATTTAAATGAGGCAAAATACCCAGGATATAAGGAGTTAATAGATAAACTATTAGAAGAACACCCTAATTGGACATTTACATTGTTCTATACAAAATTGGACTGGAACGAAGTAATTGAAAACGAAGGACATGTGGACGGAAGAATATACCCTTTAAATTTAATTCCAGAAACATCGGACTATCCAGAAGATTGGAAATGTGAAATAGATAAAGATAAAAGATTTGATAATGGAACATGGATGTGTGCTTCTGATAAAGCGATAGAATATAAAATGGATCCAAGAAATATATTAAATGAAGAAAATATTTTCCAATTTAAAGAATTAAATTATGTAGAAGGAGCAGGAACTTTAGAAGGACTAAGAGAAATAACAGATGGAACATTTTTAGAGGGTGATAGTATTTGTAATTCTATTATAGAAGCTGGCAAAAACTCTAATTTAGACCCATATTTTATAGCATCAAGATTAATACAAGAGCAAGGTAGCGATGGTACTACTATGTCTAAAGGATATGAATACAATGGAGCTATTGTATATAATCCGTTTAATATAAATGCTATTGGAAATTCAAGTAGTGAAATATTAGAAAATGCGGGAAAATATGCTTATGAAAAAGGTTGGGACAGCTTAGAAAAAGCAATTATAGGTGGAATAGATTATATGAAAGAAGGATATATTAATGTCTTGCAAAATACATTATATTTACAAAAATTTGATGTAGTAAAAACAGGAGGTTTATATAATCACCAATATATGCAAAATTTACTTGCACCAACATCTGAAGCAAATAATATGAAATCTATCTATGAAATTTCTAATACAGTAGATAGTAGCCTTAATTTTATAATACCATTGTATGAGCATATGCCAGAAGAAATATCAGAAGAATAGAAAAAATATTGTTATAAATAATTTTAAATGATAAAATAATAAAAAAAGAAGGGAAGTGTTTTAAATGAAATTAGAAAACAAAGTTGCTATAGTAACAGGTGGAGCTATGGGAAATGGCTTAGGAATTGTAAAAGTTTTCTTGAAATATGGAGCTAAAGTTATAATTTTTGATTATTCGGAAAAATTAGAGGATACAGTAAATAGTTTAAAAGAAGAAGGAAAAGATGTAGAAGGTTATTTAGTAGATATTAGAGATAAAAAAAGAATTAAAGAGTGTGTAAAAAAGGTAGTAGAAAAATATGGGAAAATAGATATTTTAGTAAATAATGCGGGAGTTGCAAAACTTACACCATTTTTAGAAACAACAGATGAAATTAGAGATTTCCACTTTGACATTAATATTAAAGGAAGTTGGAATATGTCTCAAGAAGTTTTGCCATATATGAAAGAAGAAGGTTCAATTGTAAATCTTTCTTCAGTAACAGGTACAATGGTAGCAGACACGGGTGAAGTTGCTTATGCTACAACAAAAGCAGCATTGCTTGGTTTTACAAAGGGATTAGCAGCAGAAGTTGTAAACAGAAAAATAAGAGTAAATGCTATTCTTCCAGGATATATAATGACTCCAATGGTTGAAGGTATTGCAAAAGATTCTGATAGTAATAATCCAGATTCAGTTGTAAAAGGAATAGCAGATGGTATTCCTATGGGAAGACTTGGCACAATAGAAGAATTAGGAGAACTTGCTGCATTTTTAGCTAGTAAAGAGGCTTCTTATATAACAGGACAAAGTTTTGTAATAGATGGAGGTTCTACACTGCCAGAAACTATGAGTGTGGGGGTATAGATATGGTTTTATTTATTGAATACCCAAAATGTTCTACTTGTAAAAAAGCTAAAAAATGGCTTTTAGATAATAATATAGATTTTGAGGATAGAAATATTATAGAAAATACACCTACTGAAGAAGAATTAAGAAAATGGATTACTGAAAGTAAAAAAGATATAAAAAAGTTTTTTAATACAAGTGGTTTAAAGTACAAAGAGCTAAAATTAAAAGAAAAGTTACCTATAATGTCAGAGGAGGAAAAAATAAAACTATTATCTTCTGATGGAATGCTTATAAAAAGACCTTTATTAATTTTAGGAAAAGAAATATTAGTAGGCTTTAAAGAAAAAGAGTGGGAAGAAGTGTTAAAATAATTATTATATAAAAAAAAGAAGGTTCTGGATTTAGTACATGGATTAGAACCTTCTTCTATTTACATGAATTGTAAATATATATTATTAGATATTTCTAATAAGCAAAATAAAATGTTTAATAAAATTTATTGTTTCGATTATTTCCTGTTCAGAATAATCTTGAAGGAGTTTTTTTGTTTTGTCTATATTATTATCATCAAGACCATATAATATGTAATCAGCAGAATGACCACTTAGGTCTCTTAATTTTTTTATACTTTTATATACCAAGTTTCCTTTACCATTTTCTACTAAGCCTAAAAACTGACTTGATATTCCTAGTTCTTTAGCAAAATCAGTTTTATTCATATATAACTCATTCTCACGTATATTTTTTATTCTAAGACCCCTTTTTTCTTGTTCGACTTTTTCTAAATCGTCAGCTCTGCTATTGTTTCTTTTCATATTATAAACTCCTTATACTCTTTGTTCATTATAGTGGTTTGATTAGAAAAGTATATGGTAGAAAATAATGAGAAAATATGGTAATTAATGGAATTTTATGGTATATTAGCTAATATAAGAATGAAAAGGAGGAGTTTTTAATGCCTAAACCTATGAAGATTTTAATAATAGAAGATGACATTGATGATTGTAATAATTTTATTAATTGCATTAAGAAAAGAGATGATATTGAGCTAGTTGCTGTTACAGATTCAGATATTGATGCTTTAAAATACGTGAAATTAAAACATCCAGAAGGAATTGTGTTAGATATAGAATTAAATAATAGTAAAACAGGCAATACTAATTCTTTAGAGTTCTTATCTAACTTAAGAAAACTAAATTTGAATTATAAACCTATTATAATTGTTACAACACATATACTTTCTAAAAGAACATATGAAATTTTGCATAGAGAAAATATTGATTTGATTATGCATAAAGGTCAACCAAAGTATTCTGCTGAGAATGTTTTGAATACTTTTATAAAGTTTAGAAATGCTTCAGTAAAAGAAGATGCTACAACAATTGTTGATGAATTAGAAGATAACGAAAAACGTATTACTGATTTAATTAATCACGAGTTGGATTTGATAGGAGTAAGTGCAAAGTTAAAAGGTAGAAAATATATTTTTGATGCAATTTTATATTTGATACAAAATGAAGACAGCGATATAAATGTTATTCAATATTTAACTAAAATTCATAAGAAGTCTGGAAATACAATAACTAATGGTATACAAAATGCTATTATTCATGCATGGAGAGTTTCATCTGTTGAAGATTTAGAGGAATATTATACTGCCAAAATTAATTATGAAACAGGTATACCAACTCCAATGGAGTTTATATATTATTATGTTGATAAAGTAAAGAAATTAATCTAGTATCTAAAAAATACTAGGTTTTTTTATTTTTTACCATCTTTTTCTATTTGTTAATACCGTTCATTTTAAACCATTGAATGGTATTTTTTTATTGACAAAAAGAAACAAAAAAATACCAAAAAAGAAAAGGTGGTGAGAAATATGTGGGAAGAATTCTGGAAATGGGTTAGCGAATGGATGGGATTTTAATTTTTTATAATATAGTGGAGATGTTGAACATCTCCTTCTTTTTTTATATAATTGAAAAGAAAGGAGTGAAATTATATTGAATACCGTAGATGTAATATTATTTCTTAAGATATTATTTTTTACAATATTTAATTTTTTTGTAAGTATAAAAATATCAGATAATAAAGAATATTGGAATTTTAAATATAAAGTAATATTTTTGGTATGTTCATTAATTATTGCTATAATTTGTAAGTTAATTGAAAGTTTATCTAGTATGAATGTTATATTATTTATAGTAATTTTTACAGCTATATTTTATTCAATAGTAACTAAAAACGGATTAGGATATTCAATATTAGTAAATGTAATTTCTACAAGCATTAATTTAATTATTCTATTTATAGCAACGATACTTACATTTATTCCACATACGATATTAGAAACAGAAAATAAATATATAAATTTAATAATAATAATTTTAATATATGTAATAGTAATATTCCTAATAACGAAAATTAGAAGAACAAAAAATGGAATAGCAATTTTAAAGAAAAACAAAGAAAATCAGTATTTTGATATGATTATACTTAATATAAGTTGGATAATAATTTTTTTAAGTATAGTTATAGATAATTATAAAGCAAATTCAACTAGTAGGGCAGGTATAGGATTTATATTATTTGCAATAATAATGATTGTTACTATCCAAAAATCTTTACAACTATACTATAAACAGAAAATGTTAATTAAAGATTTAGAAGAGACAAAGGCAGAGTTGGAAAATAAAAGGAAAGAAGTAGAAGAGTTAGAAAAAGAAAATTTGAACTTTAGTAAAGTAAGTCATTCAATAGCACATAAACAGAAATCATTAGAATTTAAACTAAATGAATTAAGTATGAATAGTGAGATATCATCTGAAATAAATTTGAAAGATAGAGTAGACAAATTAGGAAAAGCACTAACAAAAGAGACGATTAGTGTAATAGATAAAACAGGAATAGAAGAAATAGATGATATGTTAAAATACATGCAAGCAGAATGTATTAAAAATAAAATAGACTTTCAACTACAATTAAGTGGGAATATCTATACAATGATAAATCATTACATCGATAAAGAAGAATTGGAAATATTATTAGCAGACCATATAAAAAATGCGATTATAGCAATTAGCTATACAGATAATTTAAATAAAAGTATTTTGGTAAGACTTGGCAAATTAGATGGCTATTATGGTTTGTATATCTATGATTCTGGTATAGAATTTGAAGTAAAAACTTTATATAAATTAGGTAAAATACCAGCTACAACACATAAAGATAATGGTGGTACAGGTATGGGATTTATGAATACATTTGATACTTTGAGAAAACACAAGGCAAGTTTTGTAATTGAAGAATATGGAAAACCAGTTAAAAATAATTTTACTAAAGCTCTAAAATTTATATTTAATGAAAAGAATGAATTTAAGATTTATTCATATAGATGGGAAAAAATAAGAAGAGAAAACAAAGAAGACAATTTTGTTATAGAAAAATTAAATATATAGTAATAAAAATTCCATGTTAGCATAACTATTTAAAAAGGAGGGTTTATGCTAATATGGAATTTTTAAAAGTTTTTATTAACAAAGTAAAAAAAGAAAAAGTATTGAAAGCACAACTTATTGTGATTTTATTTAGTTTAATATTTGGAACATTGTTACATTTTACATATGAATGGTCTGAAGAGAATTTGTTTATAGGAAGTTTTAGTGCTGTTAATGAAAGTGTATGGGAACATTTAAAATTAGTATTTTTTCCGATGGTAATAGCCACAATAATAGAATACTTTTTTATAAAAAAAGATATTAATAATTATATAGAAGCAAAAACAATAGGAATATTTGTAGCGATAAGTTTTATAGTAGTTGGATTTTTTACTTATTCGGGAATAATAGGAACAAGTATCATTTTTATAGATATTATATTGTTTATACTAAGTATAATTTTAGGAGAATATGTAGCATATAAACTAATGAAAAGAGATGATGAAAGTACTGTTCTAACTGAGAGTTTGTCAGTAATAATTCTTATATTTTTATTTATGTGTTTTGTAATATTTACATATCTACCACCTGAGGTCAATTTATTTAGAGATGTAACCACAGGAGTATATGGAATAGGTAATATTAGATAAAGTAGGGAAACCTACTTTTTATTTATGAATAATTAAGGAAATATTGTTATCTTAAAAATTAATGAATTCAAAGTTACAAAATTTGCAAAATGCAAGAGAATATGGTATTATTAACATAATGGCAATAGCCATGTTGAAACCGTTATAAAATTATCACCTAAGGAGGTTAAACTATGAAACGGTATGAAAAATTTGTGCTTGAGGCAGAAAAGGGTATAACCTTTGAAATCTCAGAGGGAACAAGAGGAGAGTTAATTATCAGAGCTCTGAACATTGCTACAGCCAATGTCTACTCTACAAACTATGCAAATCCTCCAATTCCAGAAGGATATAAGCATGTCTGTGGAGAATGGAACAATGGATTTGTAATTGAAAGATGTTCTGATGGAAGCCAGTTTGTATGGATTCCTGTTGAAAGTCTCGACTCTAATGGAACACTTGACGGAGAACATTTTCCGGAGAAATTCGGCAGACGAAATTACATGAACGATGAATTTTCGGATGATGGATTCAGTGAAGCTTTAAATGGTGAACTGCTTGAACAATTTGAAAGTGTCAACAAATACGGGGGATTTTATATTTCTCGTTATAACATTTCCAAGAGTTCAGCAGGAAAACCGCAGTCGGTAAAAGGAGTTATGCCGTGTAGAGACATCAATTTTTATGATGCCAAGAAGATTGCATCTACTATCGAAGACAACGAAGCAGTTAAAAGTCATCTGACTTATGGTGCAGAATATGATTCGGTATTGGAATGGTTTATCAAAACGGAAGTTAAAACTCCTGCTGAAATTGCAGAGGACTCTACTGAATGGGGCAATCATTGGAATACAGAGAATTCTCCAAGGAAAGTAGTTGAAACAGGAAGCAGAAAAAAATGGTGTGTTAATAATATCTACGACTTTGCAGGAAATGTGGGTGAATGGACACAAGAACAGAACGAAATTTTTTGTCGTGTTATTCGCGGTGGCTATTACGACGATGATGGGGACAATTATCCTGTCGCCTGTCGCAATTGCAGCATTCCTGGTGTCAACTATCGCAGCACTGGTTTTCGTGCCACGCTTTATATTAAGTAGCACTGACCACTGTAAAATTCTTTAATTGTATCCAAGCACAGATAGAGGGAGGGAACTTTGAGATTTCAGAGTTCCTCCTTCTTTTTTAGTGTGACAGGTATGTCATTTGAGTAATCGGGAAAGTATGTAGTGGAAGTAGATATCGCCAATGTTTTCTTTTTAATCATTCAATAGTCTGTTAAGATTAGTATGTAAAATGTTTATATATTGAGTTATAAAAGTATAAAGAATTTAATAAAGTACTTGAAAAATATAATACTTTGTATAAGGATATTTAAGCATAAAAGAGGATAAATTCACATTAAAACCTTGATAAATTCATGAAAAGTTCACAAAAAAGCAATTGACAGAATCTGTAAATTAAAGTATAATTATGTCAGTTTAAAATCAAATAATTAAATCATAGTATTTTTAAATAATTATTCGAAAAAATTCAAAGAAAAATAAAATATATTTAGATATCTGAGGTCATTATAGCCCTATAAATTTTGATCCCCTATATTGATATAGATTATTATTCCCTAATAGTTAATTTTTAGTAAAGAAACACAGAAATTATAATGGCCTCAGATATCTAAATATATTGAAGGGAGAAAAGATTGCAAAAAACAATAAGAATAATAAACAAAGGAACAAAAGAACTTGCAAAAGATTTAGTATGTAAATATTTAGAAGAAAGATCATATATAGTAATAGAAAAAAAATTTAAATTTAGAAGGCAAAAAATAGATTTAATAGTATACGATGAAAAAACAAAAGAATTAGTATTTGTAGAAATAAAAATATATAATGTAACTAATATCAGTAAAGAAGTAGATATCGAGAGACAAGAATTTTTGAAAGCAGCAGCTAAAAACTATAATTATGAATATGGATTATATGATATACCAGTAAGGTTTGATAAAGTAGAATTATTATTAAATAATAGTATATATAAAATAAGATATATAAAAAATTTTTTTGAATAAAAAAATTGCCTAAGAAAAACTTAAGCAATTTTAAAATCTAATAATTTCATTATATATTTCTATAGCAAAATTATCAGTCATTCCAGATATGTATGAAATGATAGCTTTAGAAAAATCCTTTTCGTTTAAAACATCAAATATAATCTTATTTTTAAGTTTCAACTCTTCTCTATTTGAAAAATTACAATAATTTTCCAAAAAGGAATAAAAACCATTAGAAAGTTTTGGATAGAATTTCTTTAAACTAAGAATATTATCTAAAGTATTTTTTCCATCAAAACATTGTTTTAAAATATCATAAATCTCATTAATAACAAGTTCAAAATATTTTATAGATGTAAGAGTTCTTCTACTAAAATAAATATGTTTATAATTAAAATCTTTTATCTTATTCATTAAGTTAAGAGCATTTTCAGAAAAACATAAACCTTTTTCAGGAGAAGAGTTTTCACATAAATCACATACAAGATGGTTTATAATAGTACTATTATTTAATTTTTCTGAAGAATTATAATTTAATAAATCATATAATTCTTGTAAATGGTCATCAAGAATACCAAGTGTAATTGCATCTTCAATATCGCGACCAATATATGAGATTTTATCAGCGATTTTAACAACGCAGGCTTCCCAAGTATATGGTGCATATTGATTAGGAGTTAAATAGTCATTTAAATCAATAAAATCTTCTCTAGGTTTAATAGAATTCTCATTAATTTCGCCACAATGAGAAATAATACCATCACGAACGGCATAAGTAAGATTCAAATTTTTCTTATAGCCATCATGACCTTCCAAAAGTTCAATATTGTCAACAAAATCCAAACCATTCTTTTCATGCCAAAATTTAATACCTAAATCCCTTTCTGAAATCTTAGATAAAATTTTCTCGCCAGAATGAGCAAAAGGACTGTGACCTAAATCATGAGCAGTTGCAATGGCTTTTGTAAGTTCTGTGTTTAAACCTAAATAACTTGCTATTGTATAACTAATAGAATCAACATGTGTCACATGTTCAATTCTTGTACAAATATGGTCATTTTCAGGAGAGAAAAACACTTGGGTTTTATGTTTTAATCTTCTATAAGCATTAGAATGTATAATTCTTGTATAATCTCTATCAAAAGGAGAACGTAAATCAGTGTCTCTAATTTCTAAAGGAGCAAGCCTACTAATAGCATTATTCCATTTAGGATTATTTTTATTAATAGCATATTCTTTAAAAGAATCTTTCATAAATATATCCCTTCTTTCTTTTCTATATTGTTATAAAAGATATTGTAAATATCTAATAGATATCAATTTTAACATAAATAGTTTATAACAAATAATAAAAAAAGTCTATAAAAGATTGACTAAAAAAATATAAATAGTATAATAGATTTGGTAAAAGTGAAGACAAAAATAGAATGGAAAAAGAAAAATAAAAAAAGAGAGGAATGTTTAAAATGTTTAATTTAGTAAAAGATGATTTTGATGAAAATTCAGATGATATATTAAATTCTATTAATAAAATGTTAGAGAAAAATAGAAAAAATACAGAAGAAGATAAAGAAAACCAAGAAAATAATGAAAATTAGTAAGTAAAAACAAATGGTAGAAAAGTTAAAATGGAATAAAAAAGATAAGAGGTATAAAAATGGGAAAATTATTTGTAATAGATGGAACAGATGGAAGTGGAAAACAAACACAATTTAATAAATTACAAGAAAGGTTAAAAGAAGATGGGATAGATTTTAGAGTAGTTAGTTTTCCTAATTATGATAGTCCAAGTTCAGGTTTAGTAAAGATGTATTTATCTGGAGAATTCGGCGAAAATGCAAAAGATGTAAGCCCTTATATTGCTTCTACATTTTATGCAGGAGATAGATATGCAACATATATTACAGGATATAAAGAATATTATGATAATGGTGGAATTATTTTAGCAGATAGATATACAACAGCAAATATGGTACACCAAGCAGGAAAGATAGATAATGAGGAAGAAAGAGAAAAGTTTTTAAATTGGCTTTGGGATTTTGAGTTTAATTTATATGGATTGCCAATACCAGAAGAAGTGTTTTTCTTAAATATGCCAGTTGAAAAATCTTTAGAACTTATGAAAGACAGAGAGAATAAATTTACACATGACGAGAAAAAGGATATACATGAAAGAGACAAAAACCATTTAATAGA
>CALXZU010000036.1 GCA_944393325.1 uncultured Clostridia bacterium | reverse complement strand
ATAGATGTAAAATTCTTAGTAGGAACAACAGATCAATATTATGATGATGAAGGAAATTTACAAACAGCAAAAAGAGCGAAATCAGCAACGGAAGAAGTAGATACAACAAGTGACTATTATGTACATCCAGCATTTACAGATGAAAGTGATATAAATTATGCAAATGGAGGATGGGATAGTGAGCTAACAGGAATATGGGTAGCAAAATTTGAAGCAGGATATGCAAGTGGAAATAATGATACAGAAGTGGTAGCAAGTAGTGTGAATTATACACAAACAACAGCATGGGTTCCAACTGTAGAAACTACAAAAACAGATACAAATAGTGATGGAGGAGAAACAGATGTTGCAAGAAACTGGTTAGATGGAGTATATGGAACAAATACACCGATAAAATATCCAACATTCCAGCCAGTAACATATTCAATGAATTATATAAATGTAAATGATGCAAATAATATATCAAGAGTATTAACAGGAGCAAATAATATATATGGATTTAGTAGTTCGTCAACAGATAGCCATTTAATGAAAAATAGTGAATGGGGAGCAGTAACATATTTGGGATGGAGCCAATATGGAGCTGTAAATAGAGAAACTAAACAAATGGAAGAACCATATATAAACAATATAACAGCAGAAAGTGGAAATACAAAAAGAGGAGACGGAACAAATGAAAAGGGAAAAACAGGCTTAACAAGTGTATATGCAATAACAGGATTAACAACAGGGTCAACGAATGCTGGAGGAACAAAAATAACAGCAGATAATTTAACAGAAATAGATTCTACAGGAAAAAGTAATAATATATATGCGTGGAATCATGCAACAGGACAAAAATCAAGTTCAACACTAAATATGTACGGAGTATATGATTTAAGTGGAGGAACATGGGAAAGAACAGCAGCATATGTAAATAATGGAAATGGAAATTTAACAGCATTTGGAGAAAGTGTAGTAGTAAATGGAGGAACAAGTACAAAATATGCAACAGTATATCCTCATGATGTAGATAGCGACAATACAGAGATTTCAAGTATAGAAGAGAATTTAAATAAAGCAAGTAATGCTAATTATCCCCTAAATAAATATATATTTGGAGATGCTGTTAGAGAAACATCTACGAGCGGTACCGGCACAAGTAGCTGGAACAGCGATTACTCTTACTTCCCTGGGTTGAACAATCCGTTCTTCGGTCGTGGCGGGTATTTTTGGTATACTTCCGGTGCCGGTTTGTTCGCTTTCTCTCGCAGTGGTGGTGGTAGCGGTTACGGCAGCGGCTTCCGTCCGGTGCTCGTTGCACTTTAAAATTCCTCGAACCTGGTTTCCCTTTATCTCGGCACAAATTTTGAAATACGGATAAGGAGAAATACGGGCAGGAATAAGAAAAAGTAAGAAAAAAATAGTGCCCGTAAGGGCACAAAAGTATTATAAAATTAGGGATTAAGTTGTATTACTCTTACTTCCCTGGGTTGAACAATCCGTTCTTCTATCGTGGCGGAAGGTTTGCGAATGAGTCTCATGCCGGTTTGTTCGCTTTCAATCGCGACAATGGGAATAGCAATTTCAACCACGGCTTCCGTCCGGTGCTCGTTGCAACTCTGATACACAAGATTTTAAAAGAAATCAATCTCAGATGGGTGATATTTAAGGATATTACCGAGAGGAAGGCTAATTCTTGTTCTATAACTGTTAATGAAAAAAGTTATGGGAAAGAAAAAGAATAATAACAACTAGATATGTATCAAAGAAACTTAATTCCTTTGGTATAAATTAAATTTTATATCATAAACACATAAATAACACGTAATTGTTTTAGTAGCAAAAGTGAAAATCCAAGCGTGTGAAAAATATTATTTGATATAGGGATTAAGCTGTATTACTCTTACTTCCCTGGGTTGAACAATCCGTTCTTCGTTCGTGGCAGTTACTACAATGATAGTTTCCGTTGCCGGTTTGTTCGCTTTCAACCGCAACAATGGCAATAGCAATTATCATATAGGCTTCCGTCCGGTGCTCGTTGCAACTCTGATACACAAGATTTTGAAAGAAATCAATCTCAGATGGGTGATATTTAAGGATATTACCGAGAGGAAGGCTAAGTCTTGTTCTATAACTATAAAATGAGAAAAGTTGTAGAAAAGAAAATGAAAAAATACAGCTAGATATGTATCAAAGAAGTTTAATTCCTTTGATATAGATTAAATTTTATATCATAAACACATAAACAGTATGTGATTGTTTTAGTAGTAAAAAGCGAAAATCCAAGCATACGAAAATATAGTAAATACATATATTATTAGATATTTGAGATATTTGAGATGAGATATAATCCATGTTACTAGGGATTAAACTATATTACTCTTACTTCCCTGGGTTGAACAATCCGTTCTTCATTCGTGGAGGTAGGTTTGACAATAATTCCAATGCCGGTTTGTTCACATTCAATCGCAGTGATGGTAATAGCAATTACAGAGATGGCTTCCGTCCGGTGCTCGTTGCAACTTCGATACACAAGATTTTAAAAGAAATCAATCTCAGATGGGTAATATTTAAGGATGTTACCGAGAGGAAGGCTAATTCTTGTTCTATAACTATAAAAGTGAAAAAAGTTTGTAGAAAAGAAAATGAAAAAAACAGCAAGATATGTATCAAAGAAGTTTAATTCCTTTGATATAGATTAAATTTTATATCATAAACACATAAATAGTACGTGATTGTTTTAGTAGTGAAAAACGAAAATCCAAGCGTACTTTTTTATTATCTAAAAAATTATTTGAAAGTTTTTATGAAAATTACTTGACAAATTCTGTAAAAGATTATAACATATATTTACTTTAATTTATTTTTAGTTTTTTTTCGAAAAAATCCCAATAAAATAAAAAATAGACCGGTCTATACATAAGAAAAGTGAATTAAAGGATTTTATAAAAATAAATAAAGTAAATTATATCAAAAATTTTATTCTAATTATTCCAAAAAGTTAGAAAAACAAAGAAAATAAAAGAAAAACCAAGAAAAAGGTATAAAAATTATTAGATATACCAAAAGGTAAAAATTGAACACACAATAAAGATGTGCTAAAATAAAGGAGGAAAGAAAAATAGAAAATAATTTAATAAAAACAGTTACACAAGAAAAAATAATGAAAGACTTTGAAAAGTATTTAAAAGACCCAGTATTTATGCAAATGGTAAAAAAATACTCAGAAGAAAGTGAAAGATTTAATAAAAATAAATCAAAAATAGATAAAGAACATGACAAAATAGTAAAAAGGGTATTCGAGAACAAAAAAGAGGCAGCGAGATTTATAAGTAAAGTAATAGGTATAGAAATAGAAGGAGAAGAGTTAATATCAGCTAAAAATAGTTTTGTAACAACAGAATTAAAATATAGAGAAGCAGATATAGTATATAAAATAAAAGGAATGAATGTAGTAATACTAATAGAACATCAAACAAGAGTAGATTATAGAATGTCATATAGGATATTAAACTATCAAGTAGAAATAATGAGAGCAAATGAAATAGAAAATCCTAAAAAAGAAGATAAAGAATGTTTAGTAATCCCAATAGTATTATATACAGGAAAAGAAAAGTGGACAGCAAAAAGATATATAAGAGAAATACAGGAAGAATTTTTAGGAAAAGGAAGAATAGAAAAAAGACCAGAATTAGGGACATTAGGATATTATGAGTTAGTAGATATAAAAGACTTTAATAAAGAAGAACTTTTAGAAGATGATGGAATACTAAGTAAAATACTGTTATTAGAAAAAGAGACAAATACAGAAAGTTTAATAAAGACAGTATTTGAAATAAATAAAAAAATTGCAAAAAAAACAGATAATGAGAAAACTATAGTACATGATGCAATGAAAATAATACTAATAATAAAATTAGGAGAAAAAGGAACAGACATCCTAATGGAAAAAATAGTAAAGGAAGGAAGTGATTATATGCTAGCAGCAGAGCAAATGGTAATAGATGAAAACAGAAGAATAAGGGCAGAAGGAAGAGCAGAGGGAAGATTATCTGGAAGAATAGAGGATGCTAAAAATATGCTTAAAGAAAAAATAGATATAAATATAATAGAAAAAGTAACAGGATTAAAAAGAGAACAATTCAAATAGAAATTACAAAAAGAAGAAACAATAATACAAAATAATATTTAAAATATTAATTTAATGTGATATAATTTTTATTGATAGGGATTAAACTGTATTACTCTTACTTCCCTGGGTTGAACAATCCGTTCTTCAATCGTGGCGGTAATTATTGGAATACTTCCAATGCCGGTTTGTTCGCTTTCAATCGCAGTGATGGTAATAGCAATTACAACAACGGCTTCCGTCCGGTGCTCGTTGCAACTTCGATACACAAGATTTTAAAAGAAATCAATCTCAGATGGGTGATATTTAAGGATATTACCGAGAGGAAGGCTAATTCTTGTTCTATAACTGTAAAAATGAAAAAAGTTTGTAGAAAAGAAAATGAAAAAAACAGCAAGATATGTATCAAAGAAGTTTAATTCCATTGGTATAAATAAAATTTTATATCATAAACACATAAACAGTACGTGATTGTTTTAGTAGCTAGCAAGTGAAAATCCAAACGTATAAATGAAGAGTGGTACTAATAAAGTATCACTCCATATCATGTAATAAATTTTTTTCTATTTCTAAATCAGTAGAATTAGTATAAAGAAAATGACATTTATTAATCATTTTTTGTTGTAATTTATAAGAATTACAATGACTTGAATGCCCAAGCCAGGAATTAAAACTTTGCATAGCAAGTTTTAAATCTAAAGTACCATTATCATATTTCAAATTCCACTTTTTAATATTTTTTTTAATTTTCTTTTTACTAGATAGACGAAGAAGTCTGTGAGTAGTAAAAATTCTATATCCACAAAAATTAACGCCCATTTTATAAGGATAATATCTTGATTTACTATTAAGTTCAAGTTCTAAATTACTATTTAAAAAATCTTCAATAGTCTTTTTGGTTTCAATGCACTCTTTTTTAGTCTTTAAAAGTAAAACAAAATCATCCATATATCTTGTATAATATTTTATTTTTAGAACACGTTTAACAAATTGATCAAGTTCATTTAAATATATATTAGCAAAGAATTGGCTTGTATAATTACCAATAGGAATGCCAACATTTGGATACTCATTTTCTTTAGAAAAAATTAAAATATTAGTTAAATTAAGCAATGCAGGATCACTAATATATTTTTTAATAATATTTAGTAGAATTCTAGGATTAATATTATAAAAAAATTTTTTAATATCACATTTTAGAACCCAAAAATCACCATGATTTCTTTTAAAAATTCTCATCTGCTTTTGGACTTCTTCAACAGCATGATGAGTTCCTCGATTTTCTAAACATGCAAATGTAGTATTAATGAACCTTGGAACAATATAAGGCTTGATGAATTCTTCTACATACCATTGGTGTACAATCCTATCTCTATAAGGTAATGCCTTAATATTTCTTTCTTTAGGTTCGTAAACTTTAAAAGTAAAATATTTTCCTATATGATATGTACCATTTCTTAATTCATTAAGTAAATTAATTAAATTATTTTCTAAATTCATATCAAACTTTACAACCTCATTTTTATAAGCCTTATGCTTTCTTGCACGTTTATGAGCCTGTAATAATTTTTCAAAAGTAAGAACATCATAAAATTTATTCTTTATCTTTTTTGGCATGAAATAATCCAACCTCCTAACATATTGCAAACATCAGTAATTAAAGAAGACCAACTCTCATAATTTTTAATAGTAATATATTTGTATTTATAAGATAATCTAACTTGGACTTTTAGTAAATTAAGGCTAACGTCAAATTCGTTTAAATAAGTTAGTTTATCTTTTTTATTAAAAGATTTTATAGCATACATTAAATTTCTAAGTCCGATATATAACGAATTTTTAATCTCTTTAACTAAAGCAAAATTTTCAGACTTAGGATATTTTCTAACAATATCATTAGAATAATAAATAAGTTCCAAATATTTTTGATAAATTTTTAAAGTAGTATTGCTAGGTTTTTTAGTATTATCAATTACTTTTTCTTGATTATTCATTTTCAACCTCCTGTTTAATTTCTATTGCTTCTAATCTTAAAGACTCAATTAATGAATATGCCTCTTTTATAGAGAGACTATCAACATCTATAGAGGACATTTTATTAATCAAATTTTTAATAGAAGAATTTAAAAGATAATTTTTAGTAGGAATTGCTTCATCGACTAAACTATCTACAATATAAATTTCATAACCTAAATTTCTAATTAAATCTAAATACTTATTTAAGTTATTTACTGGAAAGCCACATTTTAGAACGTTTTCATTTAGGTTTGTAAGGCGCAAATTTAATATATTACACATTAACTTTGCGTCATCCTGCAAAAAGACATAAAAAATACCACTTTTAAATAAATATATATTAGAACTATTCTTTTGTTTCAACTCTAAATATCTTTTGTACATCTTGCTCATAATAAAAATCCTTTCCTAAGAAAAAAATATTTCCATATTTTAGGACATTATAAAACAAAAAAATACAAAAATCAACCCCACAAGGTTTATAAAATGGAAATAAAAGGTAATTAAAACCCGCAAAAGGTTGTTATATAATGAATATAAAGAAAATAAAAAAAGATATTAAAAGTAGGAGTGAAGATTATATGGAGTGGTATGAAAAATTTCATAAAAAAGAAAAATGGGTAAAAAAATCGGTAGAAATAGAAGGAAAATTATATGATAGACTAAAAGAAATATCTAACAAAGAATTAGATGCATCAATAAATAAAATAATTGATGCTTGCATAGATGATTTAAAAATAGGAGAAAAAGTTGTAATATATAAAAAAGAAAAAGATGAAATAAATGTAGCAAGATCAATAATCATAAGAGAATCAATGTATAAGAAACTAGAAGACATGAGAGAAAAATATGGAATTTCAATATCAAAATTAGTGAATATAGCAATAAGAGAAGGGTTAGAAAAATATAAAGAAGGTTAAAGCCTTCTTAAATTATTTTTTTTCATATAAATCAGAAATAGGAACATTTTTCTCTTCAAAATTATCTACAAAGCCGATTTTTGCAAAATTGCTATTTACACCTTGAATCCATACTACTCTTTCATTATAAAAAACATCGCATTTTTCGTCGTGAGACAAAATATCATTAATTCTATCAATATTCATAAAACCAACCTCCAGAAATAAAATAATATATGTATTAACTTAATTATATCCAAAAAAAAGAAAAATATTCTAAAAAAGAAAATAAATAAGATAAACATGGGAAAAAATACCAAAAAACTAAAAAATATTTGACTAAAACAAAAATATACTATAAAATAAAAAGGTATATTACAAGGAGGAAAGTTATGAAGATACAATATAAAGATAAAAAAATAGAAGTAGAAAAAGGAAAAACAATAGCAGAGGTTTTTTCAAAAGAAATTGAAGAAAGTAAATATCCAATAATAGGAGCAATATATAATAATGAATATTTTTGTTTAGACAAAAAAATAGATGAAGAAGGAACTATAGAATTATTAGATATTTCAACTAAAGAAGGATTAAGAGCATATAGAAGAACATTAATATTTATATTTGCAAAAGCATTGAGAAAAATATTTCCAGACAATAGAGCAACAGTAAACTATCAAATGGCAAATGCTATATATTGTGATATAGGAGATATAGAAGTAACAGAAGAAATAGTAAATGAAATAAATCTAAAAATGAGAGAAATAGTAGAAAAAGACTTGCCAATAAGAATGGTAACAATGAATAGAGAAGAAGCAGAAAAATTCTTCAAAGAAAAAAACACCAAAAGAGGAATATTACAGATAGAATTAAAATCAAATAAAAAGATATATATGAATTTCTGTGAAGACTATTTCAATTATTGTTACGGAATAATGTCAAATAGAACAGGGATAATAAAAACATTTAATATAGTAAAATATGATAAAGGATTAATAATTAGATATCCTAGTGTGGAAGAACCAAATAAATTACCAGGTATAATGCAAAATAAAAAATTAAAATGGGCATTTAATGAATATAATGAAATACATAAAATACTTGGAATGAATGCGGTATATATGTTAAATGAAGCAGTAAAACAAAAAAATATAAAAGATGTAATAATGATAGACGAAGCTCTTCATGAAAAGAAAATAGCCAATATAGCAGATGAAATAGTAAAAGATAGAAATATAAAAATGATATTAATAGCAGGACCATCATCATCAGGAAAAACAACATTTGCACAAAGACTTGGAATACAATTAAGAATTAACAAAATAAAGCCAGTAACAATATCAGTAGATAACTATTTTGTAGAAAGACAAGACACGCCAAGAGATGAAAATGGAAATTATAATTTTGAAACAATCGAAGCAATAGATTTAAAACTATTTAATGACCATTTGAGCAAATTACTTGCAGGAGAAGAAGTAGAAATACCACAATTTGACTTTATAGAAGGAACAAAAAAATATAAAGGAAATAAACTAAAATTAAAAGAAGATGAAGTATTGGTAATAGAAGGAATACATTGTTTAAATGATAGATTGACAAGTAGTATACCAAAAGAACAAAAATTTAAAATATATATTAGTGCATTAACAGTTCTAAATATGGATAGATATACAAAAGTATCATCTTCAGATGTAAGACTAATCAGAAGAATAGTAAGAGATTACCAATTTAGAGGTTATACGGCAAAACATACAATAAGTGGTTGGCCAAGTGTAACAAGAGGAGAAGTAGAATATATATTTCCGTTCCAAGAAGAAGCGGATGTAATTTTTAATACATCACTTATATATGAATTAGGCGTGTTAAAGGGCTTAGCAACTCCAATGCTAAAAGAGATAACAAAAGAAGAAAAAGAATATGCTGAGGCACAAAGGTTACTTGGAATATTAAAATATATAAGATCAATACCAACAAGTGAAGTACCAACAAACTCACTATTAAAAGAATTTGTTGGAGGAGGAGATTTCAAATATTAAACTGTTTTTCGGGACGGAGGTAAAAAACAGCTTTAAAGTAAAAGTCAAATGATTTTCAAAAAGGAGAAATTAGTGGTGAAATGGAAAATAGAAATTTTGTAAAAAACGATGAGGAATTTATTTGTGATAACTGTGGAAAAAGAGTTCCAAAGTTAGGATATTCTTCAAGAAATCATTGTCCATATTGTTTGCATTCAAAACA
This sequence comes from uncultured Clostridia bacterium, assembly GCA_944393325.1. GTDB lineage: Bacteria > Bacillota > Clostridia > TANB77 > CAG-508 > CAG-269. The sequence goes on along the minus strand of CALXZU010000036.1, from coordinate 8,117 downwards.
TGTAGATATAAAACCTGGAGATAGGGCAGAAACATGCTGTGGAGATTTAGAGCCAATTGGATTAGAAATAGATAGTAAAAAAGGAAATGTAATAATATTTAAATGTAAAAAATGTGGATCAATTAGAAAAAACAAAGCAGCTAAAGATGACAATATGGACTTAATAATAAAATTAAGTAACTGTTTTTGGGGACGGAGATAAAAAACAGTAAAAGTACAAATATGGGAATAAGATATTTTATAGGGGTTAAATTTATTAAAGGAAGGATGATTAATATTTCAAGAGAAGCAAGAAAAATAAATAAGGCTCCTTTTTTGCATGTAATAGTGCAAGGAATAAATAAAGAAAATATATTCAAAGAGGAGAGATATAAAAATCAATATTTAAAATTACTAAAAGAAGAATGTGAGAAATATAATATAAAAATTATAGCATATTGTATAATGGATAATCATGCACATTTTTTATTAAACATTAATGAAATAGAAGAAATATCTAGAACAATGCAAAAGGTAAATTGTATATATGCGAAATATTATAACTATATGAATAATGGGAGAAAGGGTTATGTATTTAGGGATAGATATGTAAGTGAACCGATTGACAGTAAAAAATATTTAATAAATTGTATTAAATATATACATATGAACCCAGTAAAAGCAGAAATTGTAAAATATTGTAGAGAATATAAATTTTCATCATATAATTTTTATAATAAGAAATTTCTAAATAATGAATTAATTGAAAATGAGATTTTTTCTAAAAGTGATTATAAAGATATAATTGAAAATATTTATACAAATTATGTTTTTGAGGATATGGAAGAAAATTCAGAAAACAAAATAAAACAAGGAATTTTAGAATTTACTGAAAAAGAACAAGTAAAGTTATTTGAAATTTTTTTCAACAGAGAGGTTTTAATAAATTTAATAAAATTTTTAAAAAATATAAAAAAAATAAAATATGTACAAATAAGAGAAAAATTAGGGATAACAAGAGGAACAATGGAGACATTAACTAAAGTTATAAGAGATAATAAATAAAGCTGTTTTTTGCCTCCGTCCCAAAAAACAGCTACTTATTAAATTTCTCTATTTAAGTTACCAGTAGTAAATTCATTTCCATAGAATTTTTTCTTTTGTTTTACAGTTTGAATTATTTGGTTTATTTTTGGGATAGTTTCATGTAAAATATCTATCCTTGCAAAATCGATTTGAAATTCTTCTGGAGAAATTGATGTTGTTTTACTATTATATAAAGTGGTAACTGTTTGAATATTGTCAGGCATAACCTCAAATTTCATATTTAATCTATCTTTTAAATAATATGTTTTATCATTTTGACATCTTGTTTTACAAGTTGGATAACATTTATTGGCTTCTCCTAAAACACAATAATTCATATGTATTAAAGGGATTTTGCCATAAACGATTAATTCTTTTTGTAAATAGCTATAATTACAAAGATTTTGAAGAGTTTTTTTATCAAGTTCTGGTGATAATGTAAATTTACTAATACCTAATTTTTTTAATTCTAATACTGTATGTGAATTAAATACATTAAAAGTATAATTAGCTATTATTTTAAAATATTTATTCAAATCTTTGAAAAGGCTGTTTAACAATTTTACAGTACATATATTTGAAATTACAAAACCTTGGATATTATATTTATTAACTGCTATTTCAGCATTTGCTAAAAATAAATTTTTGTAATTTCCTCTAACAATTGTAGGCATATAAATATATGTATCAAATTTTTTGCTTATAGTCTTTAAACATGTTTCATATTGTTTATTTGTAAAATATTTTAAAGGTATATATACATCATCAACATAATCTAATTTATTATAATCAAAATCCTTGTTAATAATATTTAAAAGTAAAGCGATTTTGGGATTATTATTATTGCTCTTTGTTTTATTTACAACAGCTCTCATATTTTTTAAGATAGTATTTTCTTCTTTATTTATTTTATTTATTGTAGTTTTAGGTATATTTCTAATAATTCGTGATTGAGCTATACTTCCAACATTAGATAATGCGATTCTTCTTAATTCATTTAATAAACTTAATTTTGGTAAAAATACATTGTTATCCATATCTATTTTAATATTTTTAAAATAATATGGAGAATTATTAGTTTTAGAAATTTGATTTATTACTGTGTCCTTTTGTAAAGGTTTGGTTCTAGCTTCTGTTGGTGAGAAGTCTAAATTAGATGTAACAGATAAATTTTTATATAGGTTTAGATTACTACAAGAAGTTATATAAATTGAAAGTGGTTGGTTCTTCTTTATAGTAACTAAAGCGTTTAAGGCGACTTTCTTATTTTCACCTTGGTAACTTTCTTTGGCTTTTTTAGCCAATTTTTGTGAGGTTAATTTGTATATTTTATATCCGTTTTGAACATCTGTGTTAATTCTACCTATTGTGACTAGTTGACCAATAGAAGTTTCTTTTATATTTTTTCCATTTTCCATGATTTCTGAAATTCTATAACTACCTGTACGATTTTCAATAGCTATTGTATCTCCAATTTCTATGTTATCTTCTAATTCAAGAGTTATATATCCTTTATTTTTGTTATATTTTTTAACAGAGCCTATATATAATCCCATATTATTTGGTTTTTCTTTATAAACTAATTTCTTATTTACACTATTATCTAAATGTCCTGATGAAGTCATTCCACGATTAAATACTTGCATCAATGTTTTTTTATCCTTAGGTGCTACTTTATATTCATCTTTAGAATTAGCTAAGTCTAAGTATTTCCTATAAATTTTAGTAACAGTTGCAACATATTCAGGAGATTTCATCCTGCCTTCTATTTTTAGGCACTTTACACCAGTATCTACAAAATCAGGTAAATAATCTAAACCACATAAATCTCTTGTACTTAATAAATAACCACTATCGATAGTTTTATCATTTTCAAGTAATTCATATGGAAGTCTACAAGGTCCTGCACATTTTCCTCTATTTCCTGAACGTCCGACCAAGCATACTTGAAAATAAACATTGACCTGAATATGAAATACATAATGCTCCATGTACAAAACACTCAATTTCAAGTTTTGTATTTTTACAAATATATTTAATTTCATCTAAAGAAAGCTCACGTGCTAAAACCACTCTTTTAAAACCTAAATTTTGTAATTCTAAAGCACCATTTAAATTATGAACAGTCATTTGAGTGCTACCATGAATAGGCAAATCGGGAAAGAGTTCTATTAATTTTTTTGCTAAACCTAAATCTTGAACAATAATCGCATCAATACCATATTCATATGCTTTAGAAGCAAGTAGAAGAGCTTCTTTAAATTCCTCATCTTTAATTAATGTATTTAGTGTTAAATTTGTTTTAACACCACGAATTTTAGCATATTCAATTGCTTTTTTTAATTTTTCATCACTAAAATTATGTGCAAAAGCTCTTGCACTAAAAAGGTCAGAACCTAAATAAACACTATCTGCACCATTTTGAACAGCAGCTTTTAAACATTCAAAATCTCCTGCTGGAGCAAGTAATTCTATCATTTAAGTATCCTCCTTGGAATTTTTTTCTTAATTATATCACTAACAAAAATAAATACAAATTTTTTGGTAAAAATTTATTAATATAAAAAGTTTCACTAAAAAATAATGAAATAATGAGCAATAACAAAAAAATGTGCAATTGACGTCAAGTATTATAAATGTTATAATTCAAGTAAATTTAGATATAGGAGGTTTGATTATGCACAAGTATTTAGATATATTAGAAAAAGAAGATTTAACAAGAGAAGAATTCATGCCTGTATGGGAAGAGTTTAAAAAAGACTTGAATTCAGGAAAAATAAGGGTTGCTGAAAAAGTAAATGAAAATTGGATTGTAAATAAATGGGTAAAACAATTCATACTATTAGGATTTAAGTATGGGAAAATAATAGAATTTCAGGATGGAACAATAGATAAAGACACCATGGGAGAAAGAGAGATTAAATTAGAAGAGAATATAAGAAAAGTATCGCCTACTGTATCAGTAAGAGATGGAGTATTTATAGGAAAAGGTGTTACATTTATGCCACCATGTTATACAAATATAGGAGCATATATTGATGAAGGCTCAATGGTAGATTCTTTAGCATTAGTTGGATCTTGTGCGCAAATAGGAAAAAATGTACATTTAGGAGCAGGTGTAATAATAGGTGGAGTATTAGAACCAGTAGGGGCATATCCAGTAATAGTAGAAGACAATGTATTTGTAGGAGCTGGTTCACAAATAACAGAAGGGACAATAGTAAAAAAAGGAGCTGTAATAGGAGCAGGAGTAACAATAACAGGAAGTACGCCAGTTTATGATAATGTAAATGGAAATATAATTCTACCTAACGAAAATGGACAAATAGTGATACCGGAAAATGCAGTTGTAATACCGGGAACAAGAGATGTAAAATCAAACATAGAAGGAGTTATATTATCAAAAAGAGTTCCAATTATAATAAAATATGGAAGTAAAGTAGAATTAGAAGATTTATTGAGACCATAGGTACGTTTCCTTTGCGTGCATAAATGTTGTTATAGGAAACGTCCCTGAAAGGAGAAAGCGATGGCGAGTGTAAATGAGGATTTTTTGAATTTGAAAAATGATTATTTGTTTTCTGCTATAACTGAAAGAAAAAATGAATTTGAGAAAAATAATCCTGATAAAAAAGTTATAAGTTTAGGTATAGGTGATGTTTCATTACCTCTTACTAAAGTGGTAATAGATGCAATGCATAAAGCAACCGATGAAATGGCTAAAAAAGAGACTTTTAGAGGATATGGTGTGGTTCAAGGTTATGAGTTTTTAATAGATAAAATATTAGAGGTAGAATATCAAAAAAGAGGAGTGTTTCTTGAAAAAGATGAAATTTTCATTGCAAGTGGAAGTAAGGGAGATTTAGCAGGAATTGCAGAGATTTTTTCTAAGGATAATAGAGTAGCACTAATGAATCCAGTATATCCAGCTTATAGAGATGTAAATGTTATGCTTGGAAGAGATGATATTGTTTATTTAAATGGAACGGAAGAAAATGGATTTGTTCCAGAAATTCCAAGTAAACATGTAGATATCATTTATCTATGTTCTCCTAATAACCCAACAGGAACAGTTTTTACAAGGAAACAGTTAGAACTGTGGGTTAAATATGCAAAAGAAAATAATGCAGTTATATTTTTTGATTCTGTTTATGAGATATTTATTGAAAATGAGAATATACCTCATAGTATTTATGAGATAGAAGGAGCAAAGGAAGTTGCTGTTGAGTTTAGATCTTTCTCAAAACTTGCTGGGTTTACAGGTGTTAGATGTTCTTTTGTTGTAGTTCCTAAAGAGCTAAAATTATATACGGAATTTGGAGAAAAAGTGGATTTAAATAGTTTATTTAGAAGAAGACAAAGTGTAAAATTTGGAGCAGCACCATATATTACACAAAGAGCAGCAGAAGCGGTTTATTCAGATGAAGGACAAAAAGAAATTAGAGAAAATGTAAAATATTATAAAGAAAATGCTAAATACATAAAAAAAGAGTTAGAAAAATTAGGCTTTACAGTATATGGAGGAGAAAATTCACCATATATTTGGCTTAAAATTCCAAAGAATATGAGTTCTTGGGAGTTTTTTGATAAATTATTAAATGAAGCAGGAGTAGTAGGAACACCAGGGATAGGTTTTGGAGATGCTGGTGAAGGATTTTTTAGATTAACAGCTTTTTCTAGTAAAGAAGAGACAAAAGAAGCCATTAATAGAATTAGTAATATTTTTAAACGATAATAATAAATATAAAAGTCTAATTTGAAAGGAAAAAATATTATGAATATTGAAAATTGTGTTTTTAATCTAAAAGAGCAAATGAAAATTGATAAAGAGTTTTTTTGGAATAATCCAGAAAAAGGAAGATGCGAATTTAAAACAGCTGGTTATATAAAAAAGAGACTGCAAGAAATTGGATATAAGGATATAAATACAAATATATATGAAACAGGAATTGTTGTTACATTAAAAGGAAAAGAAAAAGGACCTTGTATATTATTTAGAAGTGATATGGATGCTGTTGTAATGGATGAAACAGGAAGGACTAAACACACATGTGGACATGATAGCCACATGACTATTTTACTTTCACTTGCTCAAATTTTAATTGATAATAAAGATAAAATAAAAGGAACAGTAAAACTTGTATTTCAACCAGACGAAGAAGGTGATGCTGGTGCTAAATTTATGCTAGAAAAAGGAGTTTTAGAAAATCCAAAAGTTGATAAAGCATTTGCTATACATGTATGGAGTGAATTTAAAGAAGATGAAATTGCTGTTAAAGAAGGAACTGTAATGGCTTCTTCAGACCCATATGATATTACTGTATATGGCAAAGGGGGCCATGCAGCAATGCCAGAAAAATGCATTGATACAATATATATAGCAAATAAAATTGGAATTGCTCTAAAAGAAATGGCAAAATTAGATGTAGATATTGACGAAAAAGTAATTACAGGAATCACTGCAATATCAGGAGGAAAAACTAATAATGTAATTCCAGATACTGTTCATATGAAAGGAATTTGTAGAACTAATAATAATGAAATAAGAAAAGAAACCAAGAAAAAAATAGTAGAAACAGTAGAAACAATTTCAAAAAGTATGGGAGGAGGAGCTGAAGTTAAATTTTTAGTGGAATATCCTGTAACAGTAAATTCTAAAGAAGAATCAAGAGAAGTTCAAGAAATATCAAGAAGAGTTGTAAGTAGAGTTATTACAGATTATCAAACAACAACATCAGAAGATTTCTCATACTATTTACAAAAAGTACCAGGTTGTATGATTTTTGTAGGGTGTACAAAAAATAAATTTTATCCACAGCATAGTGAAAACTTTACAGTTGGAGAAAATCCTATTTTAATCGGAACACAAATTTTTTATGAAATTGCTAAAAAATATTTGATGTAATAGTAAAGTATAAATAATTATTATGTAAGAGGTGATTATCATGAAAAAGGTATATTTAGTAATAATTTTAACAATTGTTTTAGTTTTTGTATTTTTAGGAATAGAATTTTTACAAGGGGAAAATAAAGATAGTACAAGTTCAAAAAATACAATTCAAACCACTAACAATGATAATGAAATAAATTCTAATATATTAGAACCAAGTATAGATAATGTTAAAATAAGTATAAAAGCAGGTAGTTTAAGTAATACATCAGCACAAATTGTTATTGAAGATAAAAATGAAGAGCCCTTCGGATATGAAGAATGGTTTAGAATTGATGAAAATGAAAATGGAGAGTGGAAAGAATTAGAGCCGATAAATGACGACTTTTCTTTTACAGAACCGGTTTTTCTTCCAAGAGAAGATGGAATTTTAGAAATGGATGTTAATTGGGAAGAGTTATATGGAAGTCTGAAGACTGGAAAATATAGGTTAGTAAAAAAAGCTGGTGGAAATTATATTTATGCAGAGTTTGAAATATAATAATTATTTAAAAAATATAGAGAAATAAAGGAAAGCGAAATTACATTTTCAATTGCAGAGCAAATTATTAGTAAATATAAAAAAGTTGATTTAATTAGAAATTAAACAAAAATAATAAGCATAGGGATTTAAATTTAGAAAGATATTTAGTACAAAAAGAAAAATAACTTAAGGTTCTTATTTTAGGAACCTTTCTTTGTGGCTATTAATTAATATAGACCAATTTAATCAAAGATGTGTTTATAAGTGGTAAGTTTTTGTTAAAGACATGTTCTTATAGAATCGATTATTTTGAAATTATTAATTACATTTTTTTGATAAGGTATTTACAAATACCATACCTTAATGTAAAATAATTACATGAAATACAAATACACTAAAATGTGTATTTATTGTTTTATCTTGCATACACAATATATCATGTATACAAGATATATCATTACCAATATGCTATTAAAACAACTAAACAATACAATATAGAAGTTTATAGAAAGTATAAAAAAGAAAAATATGGTAATAATAAAACTAATGAAAAAAGGAGAAAAAAGATGAAAATGAATGTAAAAAGATTAAACAATAATAATAATCGGGATTACGCTTATAGCACTTGTGATTACAATA
>CALXZU010000035.1 GCA_944393325.1 uncultured Clostridia bacterium | reverse complement strand
ATAAAAATAGCATATAATATATAAGAGAGGTGAGCGAAATGCTAGTTGAATTTAGTGTAAAAAATTTCATGTCATTTAAAGATAAAGTAACCTTTAGTATGGAAGCGGCAACAGGAACAGAAAATGAAGAAAATATAATAAGTATACCAAATATAAATGAAAGAATTTTAAAAAGTACAGCAATATACGGAGCTAATGCATCAGGAAAAACAAATTTAATAAAAGCATTTACAGCTGCGATATTAATGGTAAAAAAATCAAATAATAGACAAGTGGGAGAAAAATTAATGGAAATGGAACCATTTGCCTTTGATGAAAAAGCTAAAGTAGAACCTTGTGAATTTGAGTTTGTTTTTTATACAAAAGAAATGAAATATATATATGGATTTATAGCAGATAAAGAAAAAGTATATGAAGAATATTTATATCAATACTTTACAGCAAAACCAACAAGAATATTTGAAAGAACTAATGTAAATGAGTATAAATTCCTACAGGCAGATGAAGGAAAATTAAATGCTATAAAAACACAAAATATAGACAATAAATTATTTTTAGCAACAGCAACAACATGGAATTATGATAAAACAAAAGAACCATATTTGTGGTTTGCAAAAAATATAGACACATACTCTGGAGGAATGTTATTAAATGATTTTGTAGTAGAGTCATATAGCAAAGATGAAGGAAAAGAATTAAAAAAATTTACATTAAAATTATTAAACGAAGCAGACATTGTAATAAAAGACTTTAGTGTAGAAATTGAAGAACGTGATGTAGATAGTAATATGCTAATGTTATTAAAGAATTTTAATATTCCTTCACCAATGTTACCACAAAAGCAAAGGAATGTAAAAATAAGAATGACACATGAAGTTACTAATGATGAAGGAAATATGAAAAACTATGAATTAAATTTAAACAATGAATCTTCAGGAACACAAATTCTATTTTCATTTGCTCCAATACTAAAAGATGTTTTTGAAAATGGAAAAATATTAGCAATAGATGAAATAGAAAGAAGTTTGCATCCTAGTTTAGTAGAAATGATTATTAAATTTTTCCATAATCCAAAGATAAATAAAGGTAATGCACAGTTAATATTCAATACTCATGATACAAACTTATTATCTTTAGATATATTTAGAAGAGACCAGATATGGTTTGCAGAAAAAGATCCAAAGAAAGGGGCTACTGACTTATATCCTCTTGATGACTTTTCAGTTAGAAAAAATGAGAATATCCAAAAGGGGTATTTAAATGGAAGATATGGAGCGATTCCTTTTGTGGCTACAGGTGATAGCTTATGGGAAGATTAGAAAGTTTTAAACAAAGAGGAAGAAACAGGCAAAATAGAAAGAGAAGACCTATTATTGTAATAGGTTGTGAAGGAAATAATAAAACAGAGGAAATTTACTTTAAAAACTTTAATAGTAGAAAATGTATTATAAAATTTTCTACTGGAAATAGCACAGATCCAGTTGGAATTGTTAATGATTTAATAAAATTTATAGATAATGAAATTGGAAGAGAAGATGATGATAAGTATTATGTAGTTTTAGATACAGATGAAAAGCAAAGTATGAAAGTAATTTTTAAAATTACAGGATTATTTTGCTTTTTAAAAATTAATAAGTATGTTATAATATCTATGTATACAAATAAAAGGAGAAGAAAATGAGTATTTTAAATAGTGCAAGTAGTAGATCTGTTTATAGGGGATATGATTATTATAAAAATGGAAATGTAATCTCTTATATACAATTATCTGATTTTGAGTATGAAGGAGATGTTCAAGGAACGAATAAAGAACCATATCATGTAATGATAAATACAAAACATCCTAAAAGTTCATCTTGTGATTGTCCATTTGCTAATGGAAATACCATATGTAAACATATGGTAGCTTTGTTTTTTGCTGTTTCGCCAGAAGATTTAAAAGATTATGAAGATTGGTCAGAAAATGACTATGAAGATGAGTATGAAGAAGATGAAGAGGATTATTATGAGGATTACTATGATGAATATGATAGATATGGTAATTACAATAGATATAAAAGTGATTTTATAAAGCCAATTTTCTTTGATGAAATTTTATCAAATTTTGTAAATAATCTTTCAGAAGAAAAATTAAAAGATATTTTAATAGAAGAACTAAAGAAAAATGAAGAATATACGTTTAATAATTATTTAAAGAAAGAATTCAAAAAATATTCTTCTGATAAAAATAATATTCTTGCTATTTTGGATAAACTTAATAGAAATTTTTATAAATTATCACATGATTACGACTATAATTATAAAGATTATTCAATAAATCTTCTAACAAAAGATGAAAAAGAAAAAATATCAAATGCATATATTAATGATAATGATATGAAAGCAAAAATAGATAAGATTTTTCTAAATCCTGAAATTGCAACATATGACGATTATAAATGGTTTGCAACATTTTATAAAAATCATAATTCTAAAAAGGATATTGAAGCATATATTAAAAAATTAGACTCATTTTTTGATACTTTAAAACATTATAGTATAAGAAATACAGTTCCTAAATCTAATGTGTTAATTACAATTTATTTATTAAGTGATTTAAATATAGAAGAAATAGCAAAGTTACTTGTCAAAAATTGTAAATATACAGAATATGTTAATTATATTATAGAAAATACAAAAGATGTTAATAAATTGTATAAAGAACTTGATAAAGTGATAGAAAATGAAAAATATATAAATAAAGAATATATAGCAAAAATATATTATAATTTTTATTTAGAATTATTGGATGATGCAATATATAACAAACATCTTTATTACGATTTCTTATATAGTAAAGATATTAGTAACTTAATAACCCTAAAAAGTACATCTGAATTTGATTATTATATAAATAAAATGCTTCAGAATGTAAAAGATGTAATAACATTAGAAAAAATTTATTTATTCTTGGATGATAAAGAAAAATTATTTAAATTATTATTTAAACAAGAAAATGAATATAGACTTATGGCAAATATTGAAAATCTAAAAGATAAGTATAATGATAAATTATTAAAATATTTAAAAAATCGTTTTTATGAAGTAGTAGCAATTGAAAAGAGTAGAAGTAATTATAAAAAGGCTGCTACCTATGTTGAAGCAATTTCTAGGCTTAATGATGGAAAAAGATTCACAAATGAGTTAATTAATGAACTTAGAAATTCAGAATATTCTAAAAGAATAGCTTTATTTGATGAGATAAATAAAGTCATAAAATAAATCAATATAACTAAAATATATATATTCTCTACAGAGAACACAGCAGAGTGTATAAATGAAGTGAGCAAAATGAAAAATCATAAAATTCAAATTGCCCACTTTTTTATATGCTATGAATTTAAATCATTAGTGATAAATTTAATAACATCATTAACTCCAGTCATATAATACTTCTCATTCCAATAAACACAATGATTTAATAACTCTTCTCTAAAATCATCAAGAATATCAGAAACATAATCAGAATCTTTATCTGGAATAATATCAAAAATCTTTTCACAAAAAGTATCATAATTAAGAGCATGTTTTTTATCTTCATCAGTTAAATTACTTTCTAATTTCTCAAATCTGAACTCGATCCACTCCTTTAATAATTCATCATCCTTATCATTTGAATTCATACTATTAAAACAACAAAAACATTTTCTATTCATAATCAAAACCTCCATAAATCTAAATGATTACAAAATTTTCTTCAAAAATTTTGTATACCTAGACTGTAGAAAACAAGTTTTAACAGTCTAAGCAAATTGGGCTCAAAATAGGCACATAACTGACCAAAAATGAACTAAAATCACACAAATTTACAAAGTCAAAAAATTGGGCACAGCAAATATACCAATAAATACAATCCAAAACCAGATTTACCAATGCCTTGCGAGCTTTACTCATAACCTGAAGGCATAAAATATAGCTAGTTAAAATTGTTATAAACAGCTAAATTTTGCATTTTTGTGCTAAAAGTGGTATAATAGAAGTGTAGGAAAATGCAAAGGAGGAAGTTGTTATGGGAGAAGTAATAGATTTTAATAGTAGAAAAAAAGCAAATGAATTTAAAGAAGGATTAAAAGTAGACGTAAATAGGTATAACACAAGAGATGATAGAGTAAGCTATATAGGGGATAGAATAAGAGTAAACAATCCAAAAGCAAGAACAAATTATAGAAGATTAAAAATGGCAGCAGAAATGTATTATAGTTTACCAGAAGAAGAAAAAGATTACATCAAAAAAAGAAGATTGCAAAAAGCACAAAGTAGAATGTATCAAAGATATGGAAAAGGAAGAATATTAGATGTTAAAAGAGAACATAAAAGATATTTAGGAAGTAAAAAGAAAATGTCAAAAGCTATAGCTTTATTTGCTACTGGTGCAGTTGCACTTAGTATATTTGCAGGAGTAAAAGCTGTTGAAAATAACATGTCTTATAATACTCCAACAGAAATAACTCAAAATGCTAACGAATTAGAGCAATTAGGAATAGATAGAAAGACAGCAGAGGAACTAGTGGAATTACAGAAAATAGTAAATAGTGGAGAATTAGAAAATTATAGTTCAGAAGAATTGCTTGGAGTTGGACAAAGAATAGAAGATGTACAAATGGATGTATTAAAAACTAAACTTGCACAAACATTAAATGTAAATAAAGAAGATATAACATTAGTACCAAACTATTCAGCAAACCCTGACTATCCTTCAACAGCCACAGTAAAAGTAAATAAAGATGGAGAAGAAACAATTTATGATACACAAGACTTTTTAAATAGAGACACAAGCATTTCTGGTGAAATAGAAGATAGTATTTTAAAAATAGGAAATACACAAACAGTAAATGCAAAAATCGGAGAAGGGGAATACGATAGAAACGGTGTAATAGAACAATTTAGAACAGGTGTAGAAGATGCGAGCATAATTGCACAAAAACAAATAACAATAGATGAAAATGGTAATATATCTTTAGCAGAAATGGATAAATTAATACAAGAAAAAGATGAAGAAGAAAGATAAATTTAAAAATGCATAAAATTACCACTCTTTGTAAACAATATGTATAAAACATATTAAAACAAGGAGTGGAATTTTTTTGAAAGAAAATAAAATATTAAAAATAAATGGGACACCTTTAGATAAAAACCAATTATGTAGTCACTTAGAAAAAATAGCATCTACACATAGTTTAATAAATAAATCAAGTAAAAATACGTATCCAGTACCACATCTAATAGAAAGTTTTAAAGTAATTAGAGAAGTGTATAATTTGTTAAACGAACATTTGAAATTAGGAATAGGAATACACCCAGCAGGAGAATGGTTATTAGATAATTTATATATAATAGAAGAAAGTGTAAAACAAATAGAAAAAGAACTAACACTAAAAAAATATACAAGTTTTTTAGGAATACAAAATAGTGAATATAAAGGTTTTGCAAGAATATATGTATTAGCATCAGAAATCATAGCATATACAGACAATAGAATAGAGAAAAATGACTTAGAACAATACTTAAGAAGTTATCAAACAAAAAAGACATTAAGCATGGAAGAAATATGGAATATAGGAATATTTTTAGAAATAGCAATTATAGAAAATATAAGAGAAGTATGTGAAAGAATCTATATAGCACAAATAGAAAAATATAAAGCGGAAAATATAGCAGAAAGACTAATAGAAAACAAAACAAAGCAAGAACAAAAATTTAAAACAAATGTATTTAAAAAAGTAGAAAAAAATGTATTAAATGATATGGGTTATCCATTTATAGAATATATGTCATATATATTAAAAAGATATGGCAAAAAAGGATATGGCTATTTAAAAGCATTAGAAGAAGTAGTAGAACTTACAGGAAATACAGTATCAGAAGTCATAAATAAAGAACATTTTGATATAGCAGTAAGAAAAGTATCAATTGGAAATAGTATAACAAGTATAAAAAAGATACAAAGAATAAATTTCTTAGAGATATTTGAAAAGATAAATGGAGTAGAAGAGTTATTAAAGAAAGATCCAAGTGGGATATATAGTAAAATGGATGATAAAACAAAAGAATATTATAGAAATAAAATAAAAGAAATATCTAAGAAAACAAAAATATCAGAAATATATATAACAAGAAAAATATTAGAATTAGCAAATATAAATGAAGAAGAAAAGAAAAAACATATAGGATATTATTTAATAGACAATGGAATAGATGAATTATATAAAAAATTAAAAATAAAAAGAAAAAATAAAATAGAGATAAAAGAAAAAACAAAAATATATATAATGACAATGATTTCTATAAGTATAATTATATCATTTGCTTTAGCAAAAATACTAAATAGAAATATAGAAAATAATTTCATTTTAATACTTTCATGGATATTATTTTTTATACCGGCAACAGAAATAGTAAATCAAATAATTTCATATATATTAAGTAAAATAGTAAAACCAAAATTAATACCCAAAATGGACTTTTCAAAAGGAATAGATATAGAAAACAGTACAATGGTAGTTATACCAACAATTATAAATTCTAAAGAAAAAGTAAAAACATTAATGAAAAAATTAGAAATATACTATTTAGCAAACAAATCAGAAAATATATATTTTACATTACTTGGGGATTGTACCGAAAGTGATAAAAAAGAAGAAGAATTTGATTTAGAAGTAATAGAAGAAGGAAAAAAACAAGTAGAAAAATTAAATAAAAAATATAAAACTAATAGCGAAATACCAATATTTAATTTCATATATAGAGAACGTAAATGGAATGAAAAAGAAGGAGCATATTTAGGTTGGGAAAGAAAAAGAGGAATGCTTTTAGAGTTTAATGAATATTTATTAGGAAATATAGAAAATCCATTTAGAGAAAATACAATAGAAGAATTAAAAATAAAAGAAAAAAACTTAGAAAAAGAGCTAAAAAAAATAAAATATATAATAACATTAGATGCAGACACAGACTTGATTTTGGGTTCAGCCTTTGAACTAATAGGAGCAATGGCACATATTTTAAATAAACCAAAAATAGATGAAGAAAAAAACATGGTAGTATCAGGATATGGAATAATGCAACCAAGAATAGGTGTAAATTTAGATATAAGTAATTATAATTTATTTACAAAAATATTTGCAGGAGCGGGAGGAATAGAGCCATACACAAATGCAATATCAGATTTATACCAAGATAATTTTTGCGAAGGAATTTTTACAGGGAAAGGAATATACGATTTAAAAATATATTCAAAAATATTAAAAAACGCAATACCAGAAAATACAGTTTTAAGTCATGATTTATTAGAAGGATGTTATTTAAGATGTGGTTTGGCATCTGACATAATTCTTATGGATGGGTATCCTACAAAATACAACAGTTTTATGAGTAGACTAGCTAGGTGGATTAGAGGAGATGTACAAATTTTATCATGGATATCTTCTAAAAAACAATTAAACCTACTTTCAAGATATAAAATATTAGATAATTTAAGAAGAAGTTTAATAGAAATATCTATAATATTTTCTGTAATATTTTCATATATAATTGGAATTATCTACAATAAAAATACTTTGGGAATAATATTAGCTTTACTTGCAATATCAATTTTTCCATTTGTATTAGAAATAATAAATTATTTTATATTTAAAAAAGATGGAGAACAAAAACAAAAAACATTTACGCCAAAAATAACAGGAGTAAAAGGAAGCATAATAAGAGCAATACTAGTATTAGGTTGCATTCCGTATAAAGCATATATATCATTAAAATCAATAATAATTAGTATTTATAGAATGTGTATATCACATAAACACTTACTCGAATGGACAACGTCAGAAGAAGCGGAAAAACAGGCAAAAGAAGATTTATTCTCATATATAAAACAAATGAGTATAAATATAATATTTCGGAATAATATCTTTATTTACAAAAAATATATTTATAATAGCTTTAGCAATGCTATGGATAATAACACCAGTAATCATGTGGTTTATGAGTAAAAGAAAAAAAGAAATAAAACCAATAGAAAATTTAAATAAACAAGAACAAGAATATGTAAAAGAAATCGGAAGAAAAACATGGAACTTTTTTGAAAAATATTTAACTAAAGAAAACAATTTTCTAATTACAGATAATTACCAGGAAGATAGAAAAGAAAAAACGGTTCCAAGAACATCATCAACAAATATAGGATTATCACTTTTAGCAGTAGTTTCAGCATATGATTTAGATTATATAGATAAAAATAAGGCTTTAGAATTATTAAAAGAAATGATATTTACAATAGAAAGTCTGCCTAAGTGGAATGGACATTTATATAATTGGTATCAAATAAAAACAAAAGAACCATTGATTCCGAGATATATATCAACAGTAGATAGTGGCAATTTTGTAGGATATCTTTATGTAGTAAAAAGTTTCTTAAAAGAACTGTTTTCTGGGACGGAGGAAAAAAACAGCAATAAAGAAGAAATAGAAAATTTAATATTAATAATAGAAAATCTAATAAAAAATACAGATTTTAAAGTATTATATAATAATGAGCTTCAAATGTTCTCAATAGGATTTAATATAGAAGAAAATAAATTGACTGACTCATATTATGATTTATTGGCATCAGAAGCAAGACAAGCAAGTTTAGTAGCAATTGCCAAAAAAGATATATCTGAAAAACATTGGAATCATTTAAGTAGAACATTAACAACACTTGGAAAATATAAAGGGTTGATATCTTGGTCAGGTACATCATTTGAATATTTAATGCCTGATATAAATATACCAAGATATGAAGGGAGTCTGCTTGATGAGTCTTGTAAATTTATGATAATGAGTCAAAAAGAGTATTGTAAGAAATTAAATATACCTTGGGGGATATCAGAAGCAGCATTTAATGTAAAAGATTTGAAATCAAATTATCAATATAAAGCCTTTGGAATACCTTGGCTTGGACTGAAAAGAGGACTTGGAGATGAACTTGTTGTATCAAGTTATGGAAGTGTTTTGGCAATAGGGGATTGTCCAAAAAGTGAAGTGGAAAATTTAAAAAGATTAGAAAAAGAAGGAATGTATAATAAATTTGGATTTTATGAATCAATAGATTATACACCAGAAAGACAAGAAAAGGGAAAAACATCAAGTGTTGTAAAAACATATATGGCACATCACCAAGGATTGATACTTCTTTCAATAAATAATTTATTTAATAATAAAATATTACAAAAAAGATTTATGAAAAATCCAGAATTAGAAGCAGTAAGTATATTGTTACAAGAAACAATGCCAGAGACTGCGATTATAACAAAAGAAAAGAAGGAAAAAGTAGAAAAATTAAAATATAAAGATTATGAAAATTATATAAAATTAAATTATAGTAAAATAGACGAAAGATTGATCGAAGGAAATGTAATATCAAGTAGAGATTATATGGTAGCAATAAATCAAAAAGGACTTGGAATAAGTAAATATAAAGATATTTATATAAATAGATATAAAAAAACAGATGATTATTCTCAAGGGATAATATTTGTAATGAAAAATATAAAAACAAAAAGAATGTGGAGTTCTAATTATTGGTTTAATGATAAAAAAGAAAATTATCAAATAAGTTTCATGCCTGATAAAATTGAACAAGAAATAGTAGAGGGCAATATAAAGACAAAGATAAAAACCACAATTAGTTTAGAAGAACCAGTAGAATTAAGAAGAGTATATTTAGAAAATCAAGGAAATGAAGAAGAAGTAATAGAAATAACATCATATTTTGAACCAGCATTATCTAAAAAAGAAGATGATTATGCACACCCTGTATTTAACAATTTATTTTTAATAGCAAAATTTGATGAAGAAAAAAATAATATAATTGTAAAAAGAAGAAAAAGAAATGAAAGTTCGAAAGAAATGTATTTGGCATGCAAGTTATCCACAAATTGTGAGACAATTGGGGATTTAGAATATGAAATTAGTGAACTTAAGTTTATAGGAAGAGGAAATTTAGGGATTCCAAGGATGATAGAAAATTCTATACCATTATCTAAAAAAATAGGATTAGTTACAGAACCAATTATTGCTATGAAAAGAACATTAAAAATAAAACCAAAAGAAGCTATATTTGTGGACTTTATATTAAGTGTTGGAGAAGAAGAGGAAAAGGTAAGAAATAATTTAGAAAAATATGAAAACCATGAAAATGTAAAAAATGAATTTGAATTAGCAAAAGCAAGAGTAGAAGCAGAAAATAGATATTTAGGAGTAAAGGGAAAAGAAATAGCAATATATCAAAAAATACTTTCTTATATAATATTTGAAAACCAAGCTAAAACAATAAATCTAAAAAGATTAAATATAAGTGGACAATATGAGCAAAATAGTCTTTGGAAATATGGAATATCAGGAGACTTACCAATTATTTTCGTTAAAATAAAAGATATAAATGATGGATATATTATAAAAGAAATATTAAAAGCATATGAATTTTTTAGAAGTAAAAATGTGGAAACAGAAATTGTAATATTAGATGAGGAGAAACATAGTTATGAAAATTATGTAAGAGAAGAGATAGAAAATGAAATATTAAATAGACATATGTCATATTTAAAAAATATGAGAGGAGGAATATTTACTTTAGTAAAAGGAGAAGTAGATAAAAATGATATAAATTTGTTAGAATTAATATCTTGTATAAGTATTGATAGTAGTAAAGGTGGTTTAGAGAATAATATAAGAGATTTAGAAGAAGAATATTTAGACAAATATAAATTGATAACGGAAAATGGACCTATAAATATTATACAAGATGATGAAGATGAAGATATAGATATTTTAAGAAATAATGACAAATTAAAATATTATAATGAATATGGTGGTTTTTCTGAAGATGGCAAAGAATATTTAATAAGAATAAATAAAGAAAATAGGCTTCCTACAATTTGGGCAAATATAATGGCAAATGAGAAATTCGGAACAGTGGTTACTGAAAACATGGGTGGATATACATGGTATAAAAATAGTAGATTAAATAGAGTAAGTACCTGGAACAACAATCCAGTTTTAGATGTACCTAGTGAAATTATCTATCTAAAAGAAGAAAATGAAAAAACATGGTCACTTGGTTTAAATCCTATGCCTGATAATAGAAATTATAATATTATATATGGTTTCGGATATTCAAAATATATCCATAAAAGTTCAGGGATAGAACAAGAATTAGAGGTATTTGTACCAAAAGAAGATTCATGCAAAGTTAATGTTTTAAGCTTGAAGAATACAACACCGAACAGAAAAAAATTAAAGTTATATTATTATATAAAACAAGTAGCAGGTGAAGACGAAATTAAAACAGATGGATATTTAGAAACTAAATTAGATGTAAATAATAATATTGTATATAGTAAAAATTTATATAAAAGAGAAGATGAAGATTATTATATTTATATATCTTCAAGTGAAAAAATAGAAAGTTTTACAGGTGATAAAAATTCATTTTTAGGAGAAGGAGGACTAAAAAAACCACAAGGAATAAGAAAAGTAAGATTAAATAATGAAAGTGGATTAGGCAAGAAATCTTGTATGGTATTTTGTGTAGATATTGAACTTGAAAGTTATGCATACAAAGAAATTTCATTTATCTTAGGTGCTGATGAAAATCTAATTGATTGTAAAAATACTGCTTATAAATATAGTAAATTAAATAATTGTCGACAAGAATTATTAAATATAAAAAATTATTGGAAGGAAATTTTAGGAAGGCTCCAAGTATATACACCATTAGAATCTACGAATATATTATTAAATGGTTGGGTAGCATATCAAACAATTTCAAGTAGGTTATTGGGAAGAAGCGGTTATTACCAATCAGGAGGAGCTTATGGATTTAGAGATCAATTACAAGACACGTTGGGACTAAAATATTTAGATAGTAATTTTATGAAAAAACAAATAATAAAACATAGTAAACATCAATTTGTAGAAGGAGATGTGGAACATTGGTGGCATGATGAAACAGGAAGAGGAATTAGAACAAGATTTTCAGATGATTTACTTTGGCTTGTATTTCTTGTTATTGAATATATAAATTTTACAGGAGATGAAAGTATTTTAGATATAGAAACACCGTTTTTAAAAGGAGAAATATTACAAGAAGGAGTAGACGAAAAATATGATAAATATGACGAAAGTGATGAAAAAGCGAGTATATATGAACATTGTATAAGGGCAATAGAAAGATCATTGAATTTTGGTGAGAATGGATTACCTAAAATAGGTTCAGGAGACTGGAATGATGGATTTAGTACAGTTGGAAATAAAGGAAAAGGCGAAAGTGTATGGCTTGGATTTTTCTTATACTATATTTTAGATAAGTTTATACCAATAGTAAAAGAGAAAGAAGAAAAAATAGAAAATAATAATATTACTTTAGTAGAAAAATATGAAAAGATAAAACAAGAATTAAAAAGAGCATTAAATACAAGAGGCTGGGATGGAAGATGGTATAAAAGGGCATTTATGGATGATGGAAATATTTTGGGAACAATGGAAAACGAGGAATGTAGAATAGATAGTATAGCACAAAGTTGGAGTATTATTTCAAATGCAGGTGATAATGATAAAAAATATATTTCTATGGAAAGTTTAGAAAATCATTTAGTTGATAAAGAAAATGGTATTATAAAATTATTAGACCCACCATTTGAAAAAGGAAAATTAGAACCAGGTTATATAAAATCATATATGCCAGGAGTTAGAGAAAATGGAGGGCAATACACTCATGGTGCAATATGGGTTATAATTGCTGAAAGTATTTTAGGTTTTGGAGATAAAGCATTAGAATTTTATAGAATGATTAATCCAATAGAACATTCAAGGACAAAAGATGCTGTAAATAAATATAAAGTAGAACCATATGTAATAGCAGCAGATGTATATGGACAAGGAAACTTAATAGGAAGAGGTGGTTGGACATGGTATACAGGTTCTAGTAGTTGGTATTATAAAGCGGGTATTGAGTATATTTTAGGTTTAAAAATAAATAATGGATATTTATCAATTGAGCCTTGTATTCCAAAAGAATGGAAGGAATATCAAATACAGTATAAATGGAAAGACAGCATTTATAATATAAAAGTTAAAAATCCTAATAATAAAAATAATGGTGTTACAAAAGTTATTTTAGATGGAAATGAAGTAGAAAACAAAATAAAATTAGATGGAACACACAAAATATATTATATTGAGGTTATATTGTGAGACAAAAGGGAACGGGGAATTTTTTCTCAAATTACAAAAAATGGGAACAATAGAGTTTTCTATTGTTTCTTTTCTATTCCTCGAAATTGTAAAAATATAGAGTTTGAGTAATAAATTTTATTTATTATTCCTCAAAAATATAAAAAATTTAATTTTGAGGAAAAATTGGTATAATTTAATTATAATAAAGAATGTGATAGAATTGAATCTTATTAAAAGAGAATATTTAAAAAAATTAATAGATGTAATAGGAATACCTGATATAAAAATGATAAAAATTTACATAAATATTAAAATACTATTGATAACAAATATATAATGTAGTATAATAGGTTATGTAGCCAAAAGGCTATGTAGGAAAAAGTACTTTAGAGAGAGGACAAAAAATGGGTACTTTTCGTATGTTCATGCAAAAAGATAGTATACCTTCTGAGGTAGACATTCCTAATCTAGGAGTGAGGGAAGGAGAAAAAAAGAGAACATATGTAAGTTCTAAAGCTATGAATGGAGTAACGGGGCAGATATTTTCAAGTAACAATTGTCCTGATGTATTTCAGGGAATAAGTATTGGTGAAGAAGAGGACTTGGGAAGTATGTGTTCCCATCCTGCATATCTTGTTCCAATAACTAGTAAACCATTTGCAATGGCTGAAAAGGCTGGCTGGGAGGCAAAAGATGAGCTGAGGCTAATTGCTAAAACTCTTATTGGTCAAAATAGTATTGTATGTGTTAGAGCAGCAACTATTGACGACCTTAACAAGGTGGAACCTGGTAAAATACCAGAAGGAACATATTGGCTTGATGATACTGATTTTTCTGTTGATAGTAGTGGAATACATTTTTATCGCTACTATGTTAAAAATGGAGAAATAAGGCAAGTCAAGTTCTTTAGGTATTATAACCAGATTCTTCACACAGAGAAGGTAAATGTCAGAGCCGGAATTTTGGCTGTTGTGGTCTATGAAACTATAATTAAACCTAAGAAAAAGGTAGAGTATAGTTTCTTGTATACTGGCTAAAGTGCTATTTTGGAGCTCCATTGGAGCTCCTACTATTTTGATATAATAAAAAAAGGTGATAATGTGAATAAAAAAGAATTAGTGGAAGAATTAAAAAGAAAAATGCCAGTATTTTCTGGAACTGATGAAGAAAGAGAAATAAGAACGGCTTTATACATATATATAGAACTTGGAAAAATGAAAGAATTTGATGAAAGCTATTATTTTGGAAATAGCAAAGATATAAGAAGAGTTATGAACGAAGCAGTAAGAAATAGTGAAAACCCTGATAAAATCTCAAAGAAAAGGAAAATAATTTGTGTCACAATGGCACATTTATATAAATCTATACTTGAAGATTTTGGAATACAAAGTAGAGTGGTAACAAAATTATTTGAAAATGGTCAAATAGAGCATATGTCAAACATAATAGATTTAGAGAATGGGAAAAGTATATCAGCAGATCCACAACTGGATATGTTTAGAGTACAAACAGGAATGTGTCTAAAAAATTTTGGCTCAGAAAGTGAGTATAATACAAATGTTATAAATCACGAACAATTAATACAAATGTTGATAGATGTAGGATATATAAAAAGTAAAGATGATTTTAGAGATGGAAAGATAGAAGAGGTAAAGGAGAAAATAAAAGGATTAAATTGTAATGAGGAAGTTTCAATTATTCTAAATTCACCAGAAATTTATGGTGGAAATGAAAATCAGGGTGTAGTTGAAGCACATAAATATTATTTTTCAGTATTAAAGATGTTATTACCAGATGATTTTGGAAGGGATGTTTTCTTATTTCAATGTAGTAAACAAATAGAGGGAAAAGATTCAGACTTTTCTTTTGGAATTTATGCAAATGTTGAAAATGTAGAAGATTTAGAAGTATATTTATATGCTAAAAGTAGAGGACGATTATTAAGATGTGATTTAGAAAATTTGATTAAATTACAAGAACAAGGATTAAAAATAGGAAAAAACGACGTACAAAGCTCTGTTAAGATTTTAAAATCAAATATGAGAAAATTCGAAAAAAAGAAAATTGGAGATGAACCAAGATAAAATGACATTTGAAGAATTATTAGACGAGATTATAAGAAAGATGCCTAAATATATATTATTAGGAGATAGAGAAAAAGTTGAAATTAAAAAAACTCTTTATGTATATATAACCTTAGGAAAAATGAAGTGTACAGATGAAAGGATTTATTGGGAAAATGAAAAATCAGCAAAAGAGGTTATAAATCAGACTAAAGAGGATTGTAAAGATTTAGATATATTAGCAAGGAAAAAGAAACTTACTTGTATTTCTATCTCTTATTTATATAAAGAGATATTAAATCGTTTAGGAATAGAATGTAGTATTGTGAATTTAGATGAACATAGTTTTCACGTTAAAAATGTTATTAGATTAAACAGTGGAAGAGGACTGCTAGTAGATTTACAGCAAGATTTATCAAATATACAGTCTAAAAGAAAATTGGAATATTTTAAAACATTAGGAACAGAGAATTTTTTACCAGAAAGAGTATTAGCATATTATTTAATGCAAATAGGATATATTTTTGATGAAAGAGATTATAGAAATGAAAAAATTGAAAGAGTAAAAAATAGAGTGAAAAATTTGCCTGTAAAAGAAGCAATAGCTGCTATTGTGGGAAGTAGTGAAATTTTTAATGGTATACAAAACATGGAAGTTCCAGAAGCATATATATATTATAAAGATGTTATAGATTATATATTAGGAAATGATAGAGAAAAAGATGTATATAGATTTCCTTGTTATATTTTAGACGGAAAGAAAAATCCAAGGTATAATACATTTTGTATTTTTCAAGATAGTGGTAATTATAGAACTTTAATACCATATTTATATTCTAAAAAACATGGTAGAATGCTTAAATGTGACTTACAAACATTAGAAAGCCTTCAAGAAGATGGTTTATTTTTTGGTAGTTCTAAACTTTCAAAAGGTGGAATAAAGATTAGAAAATATATAAAAGATGCAAGAGTTTCAAGAGAGTTTAGAGAAGAAAATGGTTTTGAAAGATAAACTTAAAAATAGATATAAAATAGGATAAGAAAGAGAAAATGCAATAATAATTTTAAATTGTTATTGTATTTCTTACTATTTCTTACTATTTCTTGATTTGTGTTTGATTATATAGTAAAATATTATTATAAGTCAAGAAAGAGAGGTAATGAGAATGAAAAAATTACCATATGGAATAAGTAATTATGATGAACTAGTAGAAGGAAACTATTATTATGTAGATAAAACTAAGTATATAGAAAAATTAGAAAGTTTAGCAGAAAAAAGAATAATGTTTCTACGTCCAAGAAAATTCGGAAAAACATTATTTACAAGTGTTTTAGAAAATTATTATGATGTAAATAAAAAAGACAAATTTGAAGAATTGTTTAAGGAAACATATATAGGAAAAAATCCAACTGAAATGAAAAACAGTTATTATATATTAAGATTTAATTTCTCAGGAATAAACACAAAAGATGAAGAAACAACAATGGAAGGATTTAAAGGAAAAGTAACAGATTCAATACAAAAATTTGTAAATAGATATGAATTGGATTTTTATATAAATCCAGAACTAAGTACAGAAGGCTTGCTAAATAGTTTAATAGTAGCATTTGAAAATCAAAAGCAGAATGAAAAAATGTATGTAATAATAGATGAATATGATCATTTTGCAAATGAACTATTAGGATTTCAGACAGAAAGTTTTAAAAATTTAGTATCAAAAAATGGAAGAGTAAGAAAGTTTTATGAAATATTAAAAGAGGGAACAGAAAGTGTAGTAGATAGAATATTTATAACAGGAGTAGCACCAATAACATTAGATAGCATGACATCAGGATTTAATATAATTTCGGACTTAACAAGAGATCCAAGATTTAATGAAATGATGGGATTTACAGAAGAAGAATTAATAAAGATAATGGAAGACCAAGAAATAAGTAAAGAAAAACAAGAAGAGCTAATTCCAATAATGAAAGAAAATTATGATGGATATAGATTTTCAATAGAAGTAAAGAAAAATAATAATTTATATAATTCAAATATGTGCTTATATTTTTTAAACTCATATATAAGTTTTGGAAAAATACCAGAAGAATTAGTAGATGTAAACATAGTAAGTGATTATAATAAAATAGGAAATATGCTTAAACTTTGTAAGAATGAAAATAGATTAGAAATAATAGAAAAAACAGTAACAGGAGAAGGAATAGGAGTAAATTTAGTAAGGCAATTTAATCCGGAAATGGATTTTAGAGAAAGGGAAATGATATCACTATTATATTATTTAGGATATTTAACAATAGTAGGAGAAGATATAGGAGATCCAATATTAAAAGTACCTAACCAAGTGTTAAAAGATATATATGCAGAATACTTCTTAAAAATATTAAGAGAAGAAGGAAATTTTGAAGTATATAATGATTACAATGAAATAGCAAAAGAAGTACTAAAAGAAGGAAAAGTAGATAAGATATTAAATTTATTAAAAGAGTATTTAGAAAATTTATCAAATAGAGATTACCAAAACTTTAGTGAAAAATATATAAAATTAATGTTTTATTGTATGGCAAGAAGTACAAAAAAATTCATAGTAAAATCAGAACTTGAGTTAGGAAGAGGATATTGTGATATATTACTATTACCAAAAGATTTGGATAAAGGATATTATTCAATAATGATAGAGCTTAAGTACCTAAAAAAAGGAAGTAGAAGAAATATACAAAAAGCACAAGAAGAAGCAAAAGAACAGATAATAAGATATAGTAATACTGAAGAAATGAGACAAATAGAAAAGTTAAAAAAATACACAGTTGTAGCAGTGGTAGATAAAATATATGTAGAAGAAATTTAAACAAAAAATGTAATATAAAAAAATGAATATTTTTGTGTAAGAAGTAGTTCACCCATTTTTTAAAAATAATATTAATATATAAATATTAACAAAAAATAATTAATAAAAATAGAT
>CALXZU010000034.1 GCA_944393325.1 uncultured Clostridia bacterium | reverse complement strand
TAAAATAACTAAAACAAATAAAAAGACACTAAATGATAATAAACGGAATTACTTTAATTGCACTTGTCATAACTATAATTGTCCTTTTAATTTTAGCTGGAGTTTCAATTGCAATGCTAACAGGAGACAATGGAATATTAACACAAGCACAAAGAGCAAAAAACGAAACGGAAAATGCAGCAGCAAATGAAGCAAATATTTTAGGTGATTATGAATATTATATAAATAATGCGACAGAAACTATAACTGGAGGAGAATGGAATGAAACTAAAGGAGTAAACACACCGGCATTAAAAGAAAATATGGAGCTTGTAAAATGGGATGATACAAGTAAAAGTTTTGTAACAGATGATACAAATTCAAGTTATAATTATGATGGAACAACAAACCAATGGGCAAATGCAAGGGTAACAATAGAAGGAGTAGAAAGTTATTTTGTATGGATACCAAGATATGAATATAAAATAAATTATACAACACTTGGAACACCATCAGATGGAGGAACAATAGAAGTAAAATTCATACCAACAACACAAACTGAAGCAGATGAAGGATATATAATACACCCAGTATTTACTAATGACAGTAGCAATAATTATGAAAATGGAGGATGGGATAGGGAACTATCAGGAATATGGGTAGGAAAATATGAAAGTAGTCTAGTAAATAAAGAAACTAAAGAAAATATAGTAACAACAGAAACAGGTGACACATCAGGGAATATAATAGTAGATAACAATAATAACACAGATAAAGCAATAGCAATACAACCTAATATGAGTTCTTGGAGATGGTGTACAATAGGAAATATGTATACAAGTGCAAGAGCATATGCAACAAATTTAAATTCACATATGTTAAAAAATAGTGAGTGGGGAGCAGTAGCATATTTAACTGAGAGTAAGTATGGAAGAAATGGAACAGAAATAGGACAAAATACAAATGAGAATTATACAACAGCAAATGGAAATATTGAAGCAAATACAAACCAAAGTAGTACAGGAAATACAACGGGGATATATGATTTATCTGGGGGAGCAGCTGAATATGTAGCAGTATATTATAGTGAAGGCGAACTATTTTCTAATGGAAGTACATTTACAAAGAAAAATGGTGAAAGTAGTAAATATTCAACAGCATATATAGAAATGGATTTAAATTCAGCATATAAACAAGGAGATGCAACTTATGAAACAAAAGGATGGCATGGTGACTACTCAAACTCTTTCCTTTTAGATGGACCATTCTTATATCGTGGAGGACATTATGGTGCAATTAATTCAGGTGCAGGTATTTTTTATTATAGTTGTAGTGATGGTGGTAATTATGGTAGTTACGGATTTCGAATCTGTCTTGCAATAAAGTAAAAGATAGCACGTGACTGATAAATAAAACAGTTTTTAAAATGATTTTCTTTCATTTTTTTATAAATAGGTAGTGAAATTTGTTGTAAATTGGCTACCTATTTTGTTTTTCCTTTTTTTATTGATAGTTGGGACAATTTATGTTAGAATATTATAAAAGTTGATTAATGAGGTTTTGTGCCAATAGTTATAAGTGTTTTTCGTAAATAAGAATAGCTTAGGTACCAAGTAAATAGAGCAATGTATTCATATGCATTGTTTTTATAATATTGATTTATTTAGATATGAGGATAATTTTCCTAAAATATATTACTAGGAGGAATTATGTTTGATGTAAAAAATTTTGATAATTGGATTGAAGATAAAGAGTCAGGAAAATTCGGTAGTGGTGCTAGTGAAAAATTATGGCTTATTAATCCATAAACGAATGAAAAAGGACTTTTCAAATTTCCAAAAGTAAAAGACAAAGAAAAAGGAATAATTACAGGAGAATATTGGGCTGAAAAATTAGCAGCAGAAATAGGAAAATTAATAAATGTAGAATGTGCTAAAGTAGATATTGGTACTTATAATGGAAGAATAGGGTCAATGAGTTATAATATAATATCAGATGGAATTGTTGCATTTGTAGAAGGAGTAGAATTTATTTTAGCAGAATATCCATATTATGATAAAGATAAATTACAAGATCAATTTACAAATACTCAATATTCTATACAAATGATTCAAAAAAGTATAGCACATTTAATTGACTTTAAAGATTTTTTAAAGGTAGTAATTTTTGATGTATTAATAGGAAATAGTGATAGACATCATAGCAATTGGGGAATTAAGTATGAAATAAATGGTAATGCCATAAATGTTGGTATTTGCCCATTATATGATAATGGTTCATCATTATGTGCATATGAGAATAACAATGATTTAAGTATATTCTTTAAAGATAAGATGAAATTTGAAGCATTGGTAAATACAAAATCAAAATCAGCTATAGGTTGGGATAATGAAAGACCGATTAGACAATTTGAATTATTAGAAAAAATAAGAGAAAATTATTATAATGATACTATAGAATATATAAAAATAATAGAAGAAAATATAAACGAAAAAAATATTAATGATATTTTAGAAAATTTTGATAGCAAGATAATAAATAATGATATGAAAAAAATTATTAAAAATATATTTGTTAGAAAGAAGAAAAAGAATGTTAAAAATATATAATTTAGATTTAGAAGATGGGGTGTAAAAATGGAAAAAGATTTAGTATATTTAGTATGGACAGATGTAAACACAGGGAATAAATATAAAGTAGCAGAATTATATAAGGAAAATGATAAATATTATTTTAAATATATTTTAGAGAATGTAAAAGAAGCACAAAAACATGGTTTTAGATTATTAGTTGCATTTCCTCAAATTAATGCTTTATATGATAATCCAAAATTATTTGCTAACTTTGCGGCTAGGTTACCGGAACCAACAAGACCAGAAATTAAAGAAATTTTAGAAACTTATGGAATGACTGAATATGATGAATTTGAATTATTGAAGAGAAGCGGAGCAAAATTACCAACAGATAATTATGAATTTGTAAAATAAGGAATAAGATATAATTAAAGAATAGCTTAACACTTGTCATCAAGTATTAAGCTATTTATTCTTTCATTGTAAGATTAATAATATAACAATAAATTTTTTGTACTATAATAAATAAAATTGCTTTACTTTTTTGTTTAAATTTATTATAATATAAAGACATATGAAAAAGGGAGTGAAAAAAAATGTATATAATATTTTTAGATGAAAGTGGGCAACCAGGAGGATTTGATAAAGAAAATAATAAATTAGTAAAGAATACAAGTAAATATTTTGTTTTGGCTGGGTTTATGATTAATGCAGATGACATATTAAAAATAGAAGGTAGAATGAAAGATATAAAACTTAAATATGGATTAAATCCATATCATGAGATTAAATGGAATACGAAATATAAAGAGATAGGTATAGATTTTGAAGGAATAATGAATATGAAAAAAGAAATTATAAGGATAGTAAATAACTATAAAAATTCAGTTGTAGGAATTGTTATGGATAAAGAATATTGCTATAAAAATAAAAAATTCATACAGAATCATAATGATTTATATGCAATTGCACTCCATTTATTAATGGAGAGGTGTTGTATGCAAATAACAGATGAAAAAGGAAGAAGTACAAATATACCAGCGATGATGTTTGCGGATAGTAGAAAGAACAACAATAATAATAAATTAGATGCAGAATTACAAAATTCTTATTTAAGAGCTAAAAATATGGGGACACATTTTGTTAAATTTCCCAATTTTTGTGATACTTTAATATTTGCAGATTCTGACTATAGTGCAGGAATACAAGTTGCAGATTTTTGTGCAGGAGCAATATATAGAAAATATGAAAATGAAGATAGTACATTTTTTGATATTTTAAAACCATCAATAAGAAAATATAGAAAGAAAATTTTAGGTGCAGGGATAAAATTATATACATAAAAATAAAAAAGGGAACGATGGGATTGGTCGTCAATCCAACACACCTATGATGGGGTGCTACACCGTTCTATTTTGTGATCTGTAATTTAATTATACAGTTTTTTATTACATTTGTCAACAAATGTTTAAAATATTATATGTAAAATTAGCAAAAAATATGTAAAGAAATTAGCAAAATGTATACAACATTTAATATAAAGAAAAATAGAAAGGCACCTTTTTCAGATGCCTTCTTGTGTTGGAGCTTAGATGGTAACAGAAACAAATTCAGGTGTTTTTTTAACAGATGGAATTTTCATGATTTGAGTTCTACGCATAATTTCAACGCTGATTTTCTCAGCTATATCATTATGCCTAATACCATCTTTTACGGTAGAGAAAATTTCTTTTCTCTGTTCTTTAGACAATGCCTTTGAGGAGTATATGTATATAGTAATATTACTATAGCATTCATGATACTCATAAGGCTGTCCGGTATTTGAATCTGTTTTTTTATCATCAACTCCTTTTTGTTGCTTGTGATCTCTCAAGAAGTCTCCCAAGAAACTCATTTACAACTCCTTTCAACTAGTGAAAAATACACTAAAATATTTTATCATAAATTATTGCATGTTTCAAGAGCAAATTTTTTGCTTGACTTTTTAAGTTTTATGATATAGAATAGCAGTGATAAAAATAAAAGAAACAAGGAGGAATAAAAATGGATTTAAAAGGAACAAAAACAGAAAAAAACTTAATGGAAGCATTTGCAGGAGAATCACAAGCAAGAAATAAATATACATATTTTGCAAGTAAAGCAAAAAAAGAAGGATATGAGCAAATAGCAGCTATATTCCAAGAAACAGCAGATAATGAAAAAGAACATGCTAAAATGTGGTTTAAATTACTACAAGGTGGAGAAATAAAATCAACATTAGAAAACTTACAAGCAGCAGCAGAAGGAGAAAACTATGAATGGACAGATATGTATGATAGAATGGCAAAAGAAGCAAAAGAAGAAGGATTTGACCATATCGCATATCTATTCTCAGAAGTTGCAAAAATAGAAAAAGAACATGAAGAAAGATATAAAAAATTAATCGAAAATGTAGAAGGTGGATTAGTATTCAGCCGTGATGATGAAAGAATATGGAAGTGTAGAAATTGTGGACATATCGTAATTGGAAAATATGCTCCAGAAATTTGCCCAGTATGTAGTCATCCAAAAGCATATTTCGAAATAAAAGCAGAAAACTATTAAAATTAAGAGAAAATAAAAGAAAAAGAGATTATATTTCAAGAAATTGATTATAATTTCTTTTTTTTCTGGAAAAATTTAAAAATATATGTTATAATACCAAAGTATAAGGGGAGAGAAGATTAGTGTCAAAGTTTTTTGTAAAGAATGAACAAATAGAAGGAAATCTAATTAGAATAGAAGGTACAGATGTAAACCACATAAAAAATGTACTAAGGAAAAAAGTAGAAGAAGAAATAATAATTTGTAATTCAGAAAATCAAAAAGAATATTTATGCAAAATAAATAAAATAGACAAAAACGAAATCGAATGTAAAATAGAAAAAGAATTAGAAAAATATAAATCAAATGTTGAAATTACAATAATGCAAGGAATGCCTAAAAAAGACAAAATGGACTTAATAATACAAAAATCAGTAGAATTAGGTTGCTTTGAAATTAGTCCAATAGAAATGGAAAGATGCATAGTAAAATATAATGAAAAAGATAAAGAAAAAAAGCAAGAAAGATGGCAAAAAATTGCAGAAGTAGCAGCAAAACAATGTGGAATAAACTTTATACCTAAGGTAAATAAAATAATAAAATTAAAAAATGCTTGTAAAAATTTAGAAAAATATGATATAGTAATACTTGCTTATGAAAAAGAAGAAAAAACAAAACTAAAACAAGTACTAAAAAATATAAAAGAAAAATATAAGGAAAAAGAAATAAAAATAGCAGTAATAATTGGACCAGAAGGAGGAATATCAGAAAAAGAAGTAGAAATGTTAAACACAATCGATAATGTAATTACTGTAACACTTGGAAAAAGAATACTTAGAACAGAAACAGTAGCATTAAATATATTAAGTGTAATAACATATGAATTAGAAAATTAGGAGGAACAGATGAAAACAGTATTCAGAAATTTATTAAAAGCAATAGGAATAATGGCATATTTTGTTATACTAAATATTGCATATGTAAGAATGAATGCAGATAGATTAATGAATGATATAGAAATATTTGCAGGAGCATTTTTAGTATTCGGGTTAATAATGTTAGAAGTTGCATATAAAAAGGACAGTGGAAAAACAGCAATAAGTGGGATAGAACTTTTAGTATTATCAATGCATTCATTATCAATAAAACATGTAATTACATTTTATCAGTATGATTTTAGATTTTATTTATTAACATCTTCATATGTATTTGCAATATATTATGTATTAAAATCAATAATAATTTATACTAAAGAAAAAAGAAAATACTTAAAAAACTTAAGTGATATATCAGAAATAGTAAAAGAAGAGCCGATAAAAAAAGAAGCTAAAAAGAGAAGAAAGACAAAAGAAACAAAATCAGAAGAAAACAAAAAAATAGATAAACAGTATGTAAAAGAAAAACTAAAACAAGTAGCAACAGTAAAAAAAGACGAAGAAAAAAGTAAAAAAACAAAAAATAAGGACAAAAAAGAAAAAGTAGATGAAGTAAGAAAGGAAAACAAAAAACAAGAAAAAAAGCCAAGACAGACTAAAAAAGAAAAGAAAACAGAAAAAATTGAAGAAAATGAAAAAAAGGTAAAAGGAGAAGAAGTAAAGACTAAAACAAGGAAAAAGAAAAAAGAGGTAGTAAAAGATGATTAGAAGTATGACAGGTTTTGGAAAAGCAATAATAGAAAAAAATTCAAGAAAATATCAAGTAGAAATAAAAAGTGTAAATCATAGATATTTAGATATATCAGTAAAAATACCAAGAGCAATTAGCTTTTTAGAAGAAGAAGTAAAAAGAGAGATATCAAAATCTGTAAAAAGAGGAAAAGTAGATGTATTTATAACATTTGAAAACAATTCATTAGAAGGAAGAGAAATAAAAATAAATACTGACCTTGCAAAAGAATATATAAAAGAATTGAAAAATTTAGCAAAAGAAGAAAATATACTTGCAGATATTCAAGTAAATGATATAGCAAAATATCCAGATGTATTAAAAATACAAGAGAATGGGGAAGATGAAAAAATAAAAGAAGAACTAGTAGAAGTTGTTGCAAATGCAACAGAAAGTTTAATGAAAATGAAAAAATCAGAAGGAGAAAAAATAGCAAAAGACTTAAGCAAAAGATTAGAAAAAATACAAGAAAAAGTAAATGAAACATCAAATTTATCTACTGGACTTATTGAAGAATATGTAGTAAAATTAAAAGAGCGAATAAAAAAATTATTAAAAGAAGAAGAAATAGATGAAACAAGGTTAGCTGAGGAAGTTGTAATATATGCAGACAAATGCTCAATAGAAGAAGAAATAACAAGACTAAATAGCCACATATTACAAGTAAAAGAGTTATTAAATTCAGATAAATCAGTAGGTAAGAAGATAGACTTTATAATACAAGAGATGAATAGAGAAACAAATACAATAGGTTCAAAATCAAATAATTTAGGTATAACAAACAATGTAATAGACTTAAAAACAGAAATAGAAGACATGAGAGAACAAGTACAAAATATAGAATAGAAAGGAATGATATTATGCAACTAGTAAACATAGGATTTGGAAACATTGTATCAGCACAAAGGATTGTAGCAATAGTCAGTCCAGAATCGGCACCAATAAAAAGGCTAATACAAGAAGCAAAAGATAACAAGACAGCAATAGATGCAACATATGGAAGAAGAACAAGAGCAGCATTAATTATGGATTCAGGACATGTAATATTATCAGCAGTACAACCAGAGACGGTTGGGGGAAGAATCGATAAAACAGTTTCACCAGAAGAACTTGGAAAGCAATTAGCAGAAAGTATGAAAATAGAAAATTTAAAAGGAGTTGATTAAAAATGATGGTAAAACCAACAGTAGCAGAATTATTAAAAAGGGCAAATAACAGATATGAATTAGTTATTGCAACAGCAAGAAGAGCAAGACAAATAGCAGCAGGTGATGAACCAAAAACAGGAGTAAATGAAACATCACCAGTAACTTTAGCAGCAAATGAAATAGCAGAAGGAAAAGTATCAATAATAGAAGATGAAGAATCTAAAAAAGAAGAAGAAAATGACATAGAAAAAGACATAAAAGTAGAATAATAAGAAATGGAGAAAAAAATGGAAAAGAAACATATAATATCATTAGGAGGAGAACTAGCAAGTGGCAAAGGAACAGTATCAAAAATCCTAATGAAAAGATTAAATTATACAGTATATAGAAATGGAGACTATTTTAGAAAACTTGCAAAAGAAAGTGGTATGGATGTAACAAAATTTAATGAATATGTAAAAGATCATCCAGAAATAGATAGGAAGATAGAAAATAGTGCTTCAGAATATGCAAAAGAACATGATAATTTTATAATAGATGCAAGACTTCGGATGGTATGCAGTGCCACAGTCTTTTAAAGTGTATCTAAAAGTAGACATTGATATTGCAACAAAAAGAGTATATGAAGATGAAGCAAGAAGAGATAGTGAAAGAAAATTTGATACATTAGAAGAACAAAAAAATGATATAATAAAAAGATATAAACTAGAAAATGAAAGATATTTTGAATTGTATGGAGTAAAAAAAGAAGACGAAAACAATTATGATTTTGTATTAGACACAAGTAAACTTACTCCAGAAGAAGTAGCAGATAAAATAGAAGCAGAATACAAAAAATGGTTAGAAGAATAAAAATATTAAAAATAAATAAAGTGAGATTTTAAATAAAAAGCTCACTTTTTCTTAAAGGAGAAAGTATGATAGCAGAAATTATAATAAATAGAGCAGCTAAAAAATTAGACAAAGGATTTGACTATAAAATACCAAAACAATTAGAAGAATATATAACAGTTGGAAGCAAAGTATTAGTGCCTTTTGGAAAAACAGAAAAGCTAGAAGAAGGATTTGTAATAAAAATAAAAGAAAATACAACATATGAAACAAAAGAAATAAAAAAACTAGAAGGAAACTTAAAAAATAGTCAAATAGAACTTGCAAGATGGATGGGGAAAAAATATTTTTGTAATGTATCAGAATGTATAAAACTAATGCAAACACCAGGAACAAAAACAAAAGGGAAAAAAATACAAGAAAAAAAAGTACAAGCAATATATCTAAAAAAAGATATAGAAGAAATAGAAAATTACTTAGAAACAGGAAAAATAAAATCTGAAAAACAAAAAAAGGTAATAAATATAGTAAAAAGAAATGAAGGAATAACAATACCAGAAATAGAATTATTAGCAGAATGTACAAGAGGAGTTGTAAAAACATTAGAAAAAAACGGATATTTACAAATATTAGAAAAAAAAATAGAAAGAGATCCATTAAAAAATAAAAACATAGAAAAAACAAGCTTTTTAAAACTAACAGAAGAACAAGAAGAAGCATTTAAAACAGTAAAAGGAAAAATTGATGAAAATAAATTTGGAGAATTCTTATTATTCGGAATAACAGGTTCACGGAAAGACAGAAGTATATTTACAATTAATAAAAGAAGTAATAAATAAAAATAGAACAGCAATAGTATTAGTTCCAGAAATATCATTAACACCACAAATGATAGATAGATTTATATCAAGATTTGGGAAAGAAACAATAGCAGTAATACACAGCAAATTATCATTAGGAGAAAAATATGATGAATGGAATAAAATAAAGACAAAAAAAGCCAAAATAGTAATAGGAGCAAGGTCAGCAATATTTGCACCAATAGAAAATTTGGGAATAATAATAATAGATGAAGAACACGATAGTTCTTATAAATCAGAAACAAACCCAAAATATGATGCAAAAGAAGTAGCAAAATATATAGCAAAACAAAATAAATGTCCTTTGGTTTTAGGAAGTGCAACACCTGATTTAGGTGATTACTATAAAGCAAAAGAAAAAAAAGAGATAAAATTATTAGAATTAAGAAAAAGAGCAAATGATGCGACTTTGCCAAAAGTCACAATAATAGATTTAAAACAAGAGCTAGCAAGTGGAAATAGATCAGTATTAAGTAGAGAACTATATAAAAATATAGAAGAAAACTTAAAAAACAAAAAACAAACAATACTATTTTTAAACAGAAGAGGATATTCAACATTTGTAATGTGTAGAAATTGTGGGTATGTAGTTAAATGTAAAAACTGTAATATAAGCCTTACATATCATAGTTATGAGAAAAAAATGAAATGTCATTATTGCGGATATGAAGAAAAATTATTATCAATATGCCCAGAATGTGGAAGCAATAAAATACGTTATTTTGGAACAGGAACACAAAAATTAGAAGAAGAAATACAAAAACAATTTCCTGAGGCTTCAACAATTAGAATGGATATAGACACAGTAAGCAAAAAAAATTCACATGAAGAGATACTAAATAAATTTAAGAAGGAAAATATAGATATATTAATAGGAACACAAATGGTAGTAAAAGGACATCATTTCCCAAATGTAACATTAGTACGGAGTAATAACAGCAGATAGTTTATTAAATATAGACGACTTTAGAGCAAATGAGAGAACATTCGGAATATTAACACAAGTTGCAGGAAGAGCAGGAAGAGAAAAAGAAACTGAGGGAAAAGTAATTGTACAAACATATAATCCAGACAATTTTAGTATAATATGTGCTAAAAAACAAGATTTTGAAAAATTTTATGAAACAGAAATATTATTGCGTAAACAGTTGAAATTTCCGCCTTTTTGCGATATAATAGTAATTGGATTTAGTGGTTTAAATGAAAATAAGATAATAGAAATAAGTAATAAAACTTATAATTATTTAAAAGAAGAATTTAAAAAAACATTTCAGGAAAATAAAGAAAAAGAAATAAAGATATTTAAACCAATGCCTGCACCAATAGACAAAATACAAAACAGGCATCGCTATAGAATTATAATAAAGACAGAAATTAATGAAGAGATAAATAATATATTAAATAATTATTTAAAAAAGGTTTATGAAAAAGATTTAAAAAATATAAGAATATCTATAGATGTAAATCCAAATAAGATGATATAGGGACGTTTCCTTTTGCTCGAAAACGAGCATTTGGGACACATCTATTATAAATATAAAAAAGGAAGGGAGTAAAAATGGCAATAAGAAATTTAAGATATGAAGGAGACGAGATTTTAAAGAAAAAATCAAGGGAAATTCCAGTTGATGATATTAAAACAGAAAAAATACAAACATTGATAGATGACATGGTAGAAACAATGCATAAATATAATGGAGTTGGTTTAGCAGCTGTACAAGTTGGAGTTTTAAAAAGATTAATTGTTATAGATTTATATGATGATAATGGCCCAATAGTTCTTATAAATCCTGAAATAATTAAAACAAAAGGAGAACAAGAGGTAGAAGAAGGTTGTTTAAGTTTTCCGAACCAATTTGCAAAAGTTATAAGGCCTGCTGAAGTTGTTGCTGAGTATTGGGATAGAGATGGAAAGAGAATAAGAGTAAAAGCAAAGGAATTATTAGCACAAGCAATATGTCATGAGATAGATCATTTAAATGGAGAGTTATTTATAGAAAAAATATTACCTGGAACTTTAGAATATGTAGAACCAGAAAATTAGAAAGAAGGAAAAAAATATGAGAATAGTTTTTATGGGTACGCCAGATTTTGCAAAAGAGAGTTTGGAAGCGATTTATAATGCTGGTTTTGAAATTTTAACAGTTGTGACAAATCCTGATAAAAAGCAAGGAAGAGGAATGAAATTTAAAAGTTCTCCAGTTAAAGAATTTGCAGAAGAAAAAGGATTAAAAATTTTACAACCTGAAAAGGTAAGAAAAAATGAAGAATTTATTAAAGAAGTTAAAAGTTTAAATCCAGATGTTATATGTGTTGTAGCTTATGGAAAAATACTTCCAAAAGAGATATTGGATATTCCAAAATATGGTTGTATTAATGTACATGGCTCTCTTTTACCTAAATATAGGGGTGCTGCACCAATACAGTGGTCTGTTTTAAATGGTGATAAAGAAACTGGTATTACTATAATGTATATGGACGAAGGTATGGATACTGGTGATATGATTTTAAAAGAAAAAGTAGAAATAGGAGAAGATGAGACAACTGGAGAGTTATGGGATAGATTATCTAAAATAGGTGGAAAACTTTTAGTAGAGGCATTGAAACAAGTAGAAAATGGAACGGCAAAAAGAGAAAAACAAGGAAATGATTTTTCGCTAGCTCCTATGCTTGATAAAAATATGGCAAAGATAGACTGGGAAAATAAAACAGCAAAAGAAATTAAAAATTTAGTTAGAGGCTTAAATCCTATAATGGGGGCATATACATTTTTAGATGGAAAGAAAATAAAATTTTGGAAAGTTGATATTGTAGATAATAAAGATGATGAAACAAAAAAACTAAAAAATGGTACAGTTTTAAAATCAGACCCAAAAGAAGGGTTATTTATTAAAGCAAATGAAGGTATAATTAAAGTTTTAGAAATACAAGGAGAAAATGCTAAAAAAATGCCTATTTCTGATTTTTTAAGAGGAAATAAAATAGAAAATATGCAAATATTTGAGTAAAAAGATAACAGAATTATTTTTTCTGTTATTTTTTTGTATAAAAAATGTGAAAGTTTTAAAATTATTCCCCCGAAAAAGTGTAGTACTAAACAATATATTCCTAGGATTAGAAAATTTGACATGTTTTTTAAAATATGATATAAAAAAGTAAATTGTGGAAGTAGTTATTTCCGTAGGCAATAATAAAAATATGCTTAAAACAAAGGGGGATTTTATTAAAATGAAAGATATGTGTAAAAAGTTTATAATATGGAGTATTATAATAATTTTAATGGTAGCATATTTACCAATAGGAGAAATATATGCATATACAAATGAAATCAAAGAAAATTCTCAACAAAATATACAAAAAAATGAAAATATAACTTTAAACGAAATACAAAATAAAGAAATTGAAAAAAATGACGATGAAACTACGGAAATACAAGATAAGGTAAGTGAGAAAAATGAGAGCTCACAAGAAAATATTGTTAATCCGGAAATTAAACCTATAAATAAAACTGAAGTGCAAAATAAAAACGAAAAACAATCAAAAAAAGTTTTAGAAACTAATAAGGAAAACAATAGTGCAAGAGCAAGTTATAGTGATTTAGTAAATTTTGTTTCTGAAGCAAAAATTTTTAATCAAAATGGAGACCAAGTTACAGAAGTTAATCCTGATGAAACATATAGGATACAATTAAGATTTGATGAAACAGAGGATAAACAATTTACTGTAAATAATGCAGGAACAATGACTTATCAATTACCTGAATTTATTAAAATGATAAGTGCAATTAGTGAGCAAGATATTGTAAGTAGTGAGGGTGTAAAACTAGGTAAATATTCTATTTCTATGGATGGATTAGTTACAGTAACATGGGATGATGTAGACAGAGAAGGTAATATAATAGATGAATCTTATATTGACTATTATGATGATGCCTTTTTGCTTTTAACTTTTGATTCAAATTTATCAATAGACCATATTAGTGAAGATATAGTTATTGATTTTGGAAATAATGTAAAGATAAATGTTTCTTTTGATGATAAGTATAGTTTAGTAGTAAATAAACAAGCAAATATAAATGATGATGGACAAAAATATAATTATGAAAATAACACAATAAATTATAATGTACAACTTATGGTATATGGTGATATGAAATCTTTACAAATAGAAGATAATATAGATCCATATTTTGAGATAGATATAACTAAACCTATTACAGTTACATTAAACTATAAAGATGGAAGAAAACAGATAGTTACAATAGATATAAATAATTATCCTAATTCTATTTTGGTAAATGGAAACGCTGTATATGGTTTAGATGTAAATAAATATATATCTATAAATAATAACGGATTTATATTAAATTATTTACCAGAGGGAGGAATTATTCCAAGTCAAACAGAAATAATTACAAACTATACAACTAAAATAAAAGCTGGAATTATAGAAGAAAATAATAATGGTACAATAAATTATAATGCGAAAAATACTGTTACAGCTAAAGGTGTTTTAAATAGTTCAGGAAACCAAGTAAATAGCACAGACACTGAAGAGGTACCAATTTCTATTGTAAAACTTTATAAACAAGGACAATTTGTAGAAGCTGGAGACATAAATGTTGGTAATAAAGAAGATGTAATTGTCTGGTATGTTCAAGTTGGAGATGGAAGTAGTAAAGTAAGCACAACAACAATTACAGACACTTTAGGAGAAGGATTAAGTTTTGCATTAGACGAACCTTGTAGAATTGTGTTATATGATAAAGATGGAAATGAATTGTATTTACCAAGTACAGATGGAACTTTAAGTTCTTTTGCACAAATGTATGGTATATCAATAAATGGAAATACACTTACTTGGACAGTCCCTAGTTGGATAAATGGATATGGAGATGTAGAAGTTTATAGGGCAGATATTTATTATTGTACTTATTTTGAAAAAACTGTGGATACAGGATATGAGACTTTTAGAAACACTGTTAATGGAAAAGGCCCAATAGGAGACGTATCAACAGGAGCAGAGACTTGGGTTGCTGGAGAATTAACAGCTGTAAATAAAGAAGTAGATCCAATAAAAGAAGAAGATGAATTTATAAATTATACAATTGAGATGCCTATATCACAAGCATATTATGGCGAAGTATTAGCTTTTTATGATTTAACAGAATTACATATTAGTAATGTATGGAATGGGGAAAGTTTCCAAGAAAAAGTTTATCATATAAATTATGAAGAAATTAAAGATGTTTTTGAACAAAATTTAGAAATAACAGCAACAACAGAAAGTGGACAAACAATAACGTTTGTAAATGTTAATAATAACCCGAATAATTCACAATATACATATTATATATCATATGGTGGAATGAGTAATTATGGTCAAGTACGTATAATATTTAACGGATACGATGAGTTTACTAGCAAATGGAATATTAATGAAAATAGTATTTTAAATATAAAATATAAAATACCAATAAATACGACTGTAAGAGATAGAAATAATCCGCTTGGAGACAATGGTACATTAAAGGAATATGCGGGAGAGAAAATAACTAATATAGTTGAGGTATTAACAAAAAATGACGCAATAGATGAAGTGGTTTCTGTAGGAAAAGACCAAGTAGATGTAGTGATACCAGAAACTATAAAGAAAGAATATGCTTTTATAGATAACACTAATATTGCTAAATTTAATATTGAGTTAAATAAAGAAAAACAAGATTTGTTAGAAGGCAGTGACACATTAACAATAATTGATACAATGTCACCTTCATTAGAGTTTTTAGAAAATACTTTGGAAATATATAAATATAACGATGCAACAGGTGCATATGATATAAAAATTGATAATTATACTTTTACAATAGAAAAAGATGTAAATACAAAAGAAACTATTGTTAGAATAAATGTACCAGATGGAGAAAGATTAGAAATAAGATATAATTGTCTGATGACAGGAACAGGTGTTGTAGATGTTTCAAATTTAGCTAAAATAGAAGGTGTGGTTGGGACATCTAGTAGGACTGAATATTCTTTTGAAGTCCAAAATAGTTCTGCTGTTTCAGGTGGTTCAGAAACAGGACTTGATTTTTATATTATAAAATATGGAGAAAAAGATAATATTAAAACACCTTTAAATGGAGTACAATTTGAAATTTATAAAATAGAAAATAATCAAAAAGAGATAATAGCAACGGTTTCTACAGATGCAAACGGCAAAATTGAGTTGGATAATATGGAAGAAGGAACATATTATCTAAGAGAATTAATAACAATTGAACCAGATTATATGAAATTAAATGGAGATATTACATTAACAATTGATGAGGATAATAATTTAACAGCAAGCTATAAAGAAAATGGAATTGTTCAGGTTTTAACAGATGGAAGTAATCAAAAATATGTAGAAATAATAAATAAAGCACAAGAATTAATACAAATATCTGGAACAAAAATATGGAATGACTTTGATAATAAATTTGAAACAAGACCAGAGCAAATTACTATAAATTTATTGGCAGATGGAAAGGTAGTAGAAAGCAAAACTATAACAGCTGATATAAATGGAGAGTGGAAATATAGTTTTACAGATTTAGAAAAATATGATGAAGGTGGAAGAGAAATTTCCTATACGATTCAAGAAGTAGAACTTAAAAATTATACTACTACTTTAAGAACAGGTGGAACAAGTACTACAGGAATAAATATAGAAAATACACTGATAACAACAAATGTATCAGGACAAAAAACATGGGAAGACTTTGATAACAAATTTAATACAAGACCATCTGAAATTACTGTAAATCTATTAGCAAATGGAGAAAAAGTGGATAGTAAAACAGTAACAGCGGATAATAATTGGGCTTATGAATTTAATAATATTCCAAAGTATGATGCAAATGGAGATGTTATTACATATACAGTGAATGAAGAAGCTGTAAACGGTTATAATGCAAGATATGAAGGAAATGACATAAAGAATACATTAATAACAACAAATGTATCAGGACAAAAAACATGGGAGGATTTTGATAATAAATTCAATACAAGACCAACTGAAATTACTGTAAATTTACTTGCAGATGGTAATAAAGTGGACAGCAAAACAGTAACATCAGAGAATAATTGGGCTTATGAATTTAACAATATTCCAATGTATGATGCAAATGGAGATGTTATTACATATACAGTAGAAGAAGAAAAAGTTGATGGATATAATGTAAGTTATGAAGGAGCGAATATTAAAAATACATTAATAACAACAAACATATCAGGACAGAAAACATGGGAAGATAGTAACAACAAATATGAAACAAGACCAGCTGAGATTACTGTAAATTTACTTGCAGATGGTAATAAAGTGGACAGCAAAACAGTAACATCAGAAAATAATTGGGCTTATGAATTTAACAATATTCCAATGTATGATGAAAATGGAGATGCTATTACATATACAGTAGAAGAAGAAAAAGTTGATGGATATAATGTAAGTTATGAAGAAAACAACATAAAAAATACATTAATAACAACAAACATATTAGGACAGAAAACGTGGGAAGATAGTAACAACAAATATGAAACAAGACCAGCTGAAATTACTGTAAATTTACTTGCAGATGGTAATAAAGTGGACAGCAAAACAGTAACATCAGAAAATAATTGGGCGTATGAATTTAATGATATTCCTATGTATGATGAAAATGGAAATCCTATTACATATACAGTAAATGAAGAAGATGTAAATGGTTACAATGCAAGCTATGAAGGAAA
Organism: uncultured Clostridia bacterium; assembly: GCA_944393325.1. GTDB lineage: Bacteria > Bacillota > Clostridia > TANB77 > CAG-508 > CAG-269. The sequence continues at coordinate 1,422 of CALXZU010000034.1, read as the reverse complement.
TGATATAAAAAATAAGTTAATTACAACTAAAATATCAGGAATAAAAATCTGGTATGATAATGGAAATATTAATAATACAAGACCAGCTGAAATCACTGTAAATTTACTTGCAAATGGTAATAAAGTAGATAGTAAAACAGTAACGGCAAAGAATAATTGGGCGTATGAATTTAATAATATTCCAATGTATGATGTAAATGGAGATGCTATTACATATACAGTAAGTGAAGATGATGTAAATGGCTATACAGCATTTGTTAGCGGAACAAACATTATAAATACATTAGAAGCAACAAGTATAAGTGGACAAAAAATATGGGAAGATAATGACAACAAATACGAAACAAGACCAGCTGAAATTACTGTAAATTTACTTGCAAATGGTAATAAAGTGGACAGCAAAACAGTAACAGCAGATAATAATTGGGCTTATGAGTTTAATAATATTCCTATGTATGATGAAAATGGAAATTTGATTATATATACAGTAAATGAAGAAGCTGTAAATGGATACAATGCAAGTTATGAAGGAAATAACATTAAAAATACATTAATAACAACAAATGTATCAGGTCAAAAAACATGGGAAGACTTTGATAATAAATTCAATACAAGACCAACTGAAATTACTGTAAATCTATTAGCAAATGGAGAAAAAGTAGATAGCAGAACAGTAACAGCGGATAATAACTGGGCATATGAATTTGCAGGGTTACCAAAATTAGATGAAAATGGAATAGAAATTGTTTATAGTGTATTAGAAAATACAGTAAATGGTTACAATGCAAGTTATGAAGGAAACAACATTAAAAATACATTAATAACTACAAATGTATCAGGTCAAAAGGCATGGGAAGATTTTGATAATAAGTTTAATACAAGACCAACTGAAATTACTGTAAATTTACTTGCAAATGGAGAAAAAGTAGATAGTAAAACAGTAACATCAGAAAATAACTGGGCTTATGAATTTAACAACATTCCTATGTATGATGTAAATGGAGATGTTATTACATATACAGTGAATGAAGAAACTGTAAACGGTTATAATGCAAGCTATGAAGGAAATAACATAAAAAATACATTAATAACAACAAATGTAGAAGGTCAAAAAACATGGGAAGACTTTGATAATAAATTCAATACAAGACCATCTGAAATTACTGTAAATCTATTAGCAAATGGAGAAAAAGTAGATAGCAGAACAGTAACAGCGGATAATAATTGGGGTTATGAATTTAACAATATTCCAATGTATGATGTAAATGGAGATGTTATTACATATACAGTGAATGAAGAAACTGTAAACGGTTATAATGCAAGCTATGAAGGAAATAACATAAAAAATACATTAATAACAACAAATGTAGAAGGTCAAAAAACATGGGAAGACTTTGATAATAAATTCAATACAAGACCATC
>CALXZU010000033.1 GCA_944393325.1 uncultured Clostridia bacterium | reverse complement strand
TTTCAAATTTATCTATTTATTTACATTGCATACTCTAACTTTCGACCACTGCGGTAGCAGTTTAGTACAATAGTAATTACAAGTGCAATTAAAGTAATTCCGATTATTGTTTATTTTTTCTTTTTTAATATTTAATTCCATTTTCAATTCTCCTTCTCATTAGTTTTATTATTTCCAATAAAATTCTTTCTATTCTAAAAGCTATATATCATTTTTGTCTTCGGAAAAAAAATAATGTTTTGCACATAATAAATAAAAAAATAAGAACATTATGCTATAAGCATGTATTTTTTATATGCTCTTAGCATATATTTATTTTATATATAAATAAGGTATTTGTAAATACCTTATGAGAAAAAAAATGAATTTTTTTGTCATGAAATATTAATTCATTTTTTGAAGTTTTTTGTTTTATGTAAAACCTTGATTTTTCAGGCATTTTACTGTATAATAAATATATTAACATTATTATACCTTTGGTTTTAGTAAAATTCAGAGGTATAATCCTCTGAATAATTATAAGGAGGAAAGATGTTTGTAACAGTAGGACTTCCACTTTTCGTTTCAATCGCATTCATATTGTTAGGCAGGGATAACCAAAAGCAAGGTTCAAACGTCTTCATTGTTTGCTACATCATCGCAGTGCTGTGTATGGGCTTTGCCTTGTCAAGAATCCCTCTGTTTCTGTAGGATTTAACTACTGTAACCAAGTTGGGCAAGTAAAAAGAATTACTTGCCCAACTTGCTTTATAAATTATTTACTTCCTCTAAAACATTTTCATATTTAATTAAAAATATAGCTCTATCTTGTAATTTCACTGCATTTTGTAATTCATTTAGCATGATATATATTTTATTGATTGAATACTGTTTATTCTCATCTGTATTTGTATTAATTAAATTATTAGAATATATATTAATAGTATTTGTCACGTCATTGGAAATTTCATCCCAATTTCCACTATCTAATTTAGAATATGCTTTAAATAATTCATTCTTTGTATTAATAACAGCTTTATAAGTCATATTATCTGTTATTTTCTCTAAAAATCTTGGAATAAATTCATAAATTTTAGACAAATTAGAAAGAGTATTTTCCTTATTTTCTTCTTGTACACTAATTGTTAAATTATCTATTTCTTGATTAAAACCTAAAACATCTTCTTTCGCAACATCTAAACTATATAAATCCAACGTTATTGTTGGAATTTGTGAATATAAATTTTCCACCTCTTTTTTTATATCATCCCAATCTATTTGACCATTATTATTTAAAATCCCATCTTCTTTTAATGTATATTCTTCATTATCTTCTACATTACTTTGTTCATTATTACTAGCTCCTTGCTGATTATTTTTATTACTTTCACTTTCAGTTCCACTATCCTCTTTTTTACTACTCTCTTCACTTTGTGACTGTGAACTCTCTTCCTGCTCTGTTATCTTGCTTACTGATAAATTATAATTTCTACTTTCTATATTATTTAATTGATTCAATAAAGTAACTAACTTTTTTTCTAAATACTCTATTTCAGATAAACTTTTTTCTTCAGAACTCACAGTATTTTCTTTACTAACACTAGTATAAAGAAACACACCTAAAACAACAGCAATAATTATTATAAATAAAAATAAAAATTTTTTATATTTTTTCAAAATAAATTCCTCCAATTTATATTTTTATTTCTATTATTTGCATTTTTAAATTACTTTATTCTTAGTATAAATTTTAATATTAATTTAATACTAATATTAAGAAAACTTAATTTTTGTATAGGAGTAATTTATGCAAGCTATTGTTAATTTATATAGTAATAAAAAAGGCGAATTAAACAATTTTTTAAGTCGTTTTTATAATACTAATTTAGAAATTTATAATAATTTAAAATGGGAAAAAAAATACGCTAACCCGTTAGAGTTAGCAGAAATAATTGGTACTTTTATTGATAACTTTGATGATTATAATATATCTATGTGGATTTCATTAGATAAAGATGTTTTTATATCTATCTCTAAAGACAATGCAGATGATATAATCAGATATTTATATGAAAGATATCCATATTAATTATTTTTCGATTATGATGGTTACAGGTCCATCATTTAACAAACTTACTTTCATATCAGCACCAAAAATCCCTTTTTCCACTTCTATACCATATTCTTTTTTACATTTATTACAAAAATACTCATATAATTCTTCAGCTTGTTTTGGTTTTGCCGCTTCTGTAAAAGATGGCCTATTTCCATCACTGCAATCTGCATAAAGTGTAAATTGTGATACTATAAGTAATTTACCATTTACTTTCTTTAAATCCAAATTCATTTTACCATTTTCATCAGTAAAAACACGTAATTTACACAATTTCTTAACTAAATAATCTGCATTTTCTTTAGTGTCATTGTGTGTTACACCAAGTAATACTAAAAAACCTTTATCTATTTTTCCAACTATATTTCCATCTACTTCTACATTTGCACTTTTTACTCTTTGAACTACAATTTTCATTTTACCTTTCCTTTATTAATTAATATGTTTGTATATCATCATCTTCACTATTTTCGTTATCTATTTTATCATTATTTACTTCTTCTATTTTTCTATCTTGATTATCTACATTAGATTCAACAATCACTGTTTTTTCTAAATTCTCTAAATTTTCTTTGTTATCTTCATCTTTTTCCCAAGTTTCATTTTCTTGTTCTTCCTTATCTTCTTCATTTCCTTCATTTTCATCTATTTCAAAATCTTTTTCTTTATCTTGTTTTACTCCACAATTTGGACAATATTTATATTCTTTATCCATTTCAACAAAGCAATTCTTGCATTGTTTTTTGTCTCTTAAATCCAAACATTGCTCTAATAAATCTTCTATTTCATCACTTAAAACATCAATTTTTACACATAAACCTTCTGTTTCTTGTTTAATTTCTTCTTTTGCAAAATCTTCTTCTCTTAAATGAGATTCATAAACTTTTTTCCCTATCTCTTCATAAGCATCTTCAATATTTCTTCTAAGTTCATTAATTTTCAGCCTTAATTTAGTTTCCTTTGCAAGTTTACCAGTTTTATCTGCTGTAATTTTGTATGCTTCTGTTGCTTTTTTACCTAACTTATCAAAAAACTCCATAATTTTTTCTTCCTTTCCTATATTTTATTATAGTATATCCAAAATTATGTTATTTACTCCCATTCACACTTTTTTTGTTTTGTCATTAATCTATTTACCGCTTCTTCTGGTTTTAATCCATTATATATAACGTCATAAACTGTATCTGTAATAGGCATATAAATATTATTAATTTTTCCAAGTTCATATGCTACATCTATATTATCTATACTTTCTATTACCATCCCAACTTCTTTTCTGGCTTCTTCTAACGACTTTCCTTGACCTATTAATTTTCCTGCTCTTCTATTTCTACTATGCTCACTAAGACAAGTTACAATTAAATCTCCAAGACCACTTAATCCATAAAAAGTCTCTTTTTTACCACCGTAGTTTTATACCCAATCTTGAAATTTCTCCAAGACCTCTTGTTACTAAAGCTGCAAAACTATTATCACCGAAGCCCAATTCCTGCTGCAACACCTGCACAAAATGCAATTATATTTTTTAGAGCTCCACCTAGTTCCACACCTTTTACATCACTTGAAGTATAAACTCTCATTTTCTCAGACATAAATGTATCTTGTATTAAGTTTAGTATTTCCTCATCATGTGATGCTATTACTAATACTGTTGGTATCGCTATTGCAACTTCTTCTGCATGGCTAGGTCCTGTTAGAACTCCTATTCTAGCATTTGGCAATTCATCTAATATTACTTCATCTAAAGTTTTTAAACTTTCTTTTTCAAAACCTTTTGAACATATTATAACAGGTTTATCTCCAACATACTCTTTATATTTTACAAAAGTTTCTCTTGTGAATTTTGATGGTGTTACATGTAATATAAAATCAACATCATCTACCACTTCTTTAATATCTGTGTAACATTTTATATTATCATGGATAACCAAACCTGGTAAAAACTTACATTTTCTTTCATTATTTATTAAATCTTTTTCTTGCTCATTAAAAGACCATATTTTTACATTGTTTCCATTACTTGCTAAATGTGTGGCAAGAGCTGTTCCCCAACTTCCGCTTCCTATTATCGCTATGTTTTTCATCTATATTATCTCCTTTGTTTAATATATGCAACTGCTCCTATTACTATTATTACTGCTAATAATATTATTAATAATTTCATTAAAAATGGTACAAAAGTTGTATTAGGTTGTTTTATTGTATTTTCATCATAATTATATTCTATTTTACATACATCATCACTTATCTCAAAATTATTAATATGAACTATATCATCTTTATCAACATTTTTTATTCTATATTTCATATCCATATCTGGATAATCCTCTAATATATCAAATACATATTTCCCATCTTCATTTTGATTTAATAATATTTGTATATATTCTATACCATTTTCTTTATATAATTCATCACTTATATCATTTTTATTTTCTATGTTTATACTTGGTATATCATTATCTTTTAAAGTTTCTACTCCTTTATATTCTATATCTAAATCATCTTTTCTTATTGCATATTCAATATATTCTTTTGGTAATAATAAATACAAATCAAAACTTTTACTTACATCAGATGCTTCAAATTCCAATGTATACATTTTTTCATACGCATAGCTAAAATTAGCTAATACTCCTAAAATTATTATTAATAATATACTAAATATAAAAACTAATTTTTTCATTTGTTTACCCCTTTTCTTTATTTATTAAAACTTATTTTATTTTCAGTTCCATTTAATAATCTTTTTATATTAGATCTATGGTTAAATAGAACTATTATTGCTAATATTACACTATATATAAAATATGTATTTCCAGATTTTCCTTCTGTTAATACTGTATAATTCTCATTTATAAATAATGTAAGTACTGGAAATAAAATTGCAGCTCCACAAGAACCTACTGATACCATTCTTGTTAATATCATTAATACTAATGCAAACACTAAACAAATAAGACCAATTTGCCAATTACTTAAAAGTAGCACTCCAAGTGATGTCGCAACACCTTTTCCACCTTTAAATCCAAAGAATACTGGGAAAGTATGTCCAAGTATCACACATACTCCTGCAATCTGTATTAATAATTCTTTATTCATATCTGGAATATATCCTAAAATTATTGCTATCCCAATTGCAATTACTCCTTTTAATATATCACATATAAGTGTAATTGCTGCTGCTTTTTTTCCCACAGAACGAAGCATATTTGTTGTACCTGCATTTCCACTTCCTTTTTCTCTTACATCAAACCCTGCAAATTTTTTGCTAAATATTACTGAAAAATTTATACTTCCTATTGCATATGCAATTATTGCCATAATTATATATACTATCATTCTTAATAACCTTCTTTCTTTGCTTCTTTTTCGTTCTTTTCTCTTGCGATTATTTTTATTGGTGTACCTACTAAATTAAATTCCTTCCTTATCTGGTTTACTAAATATCTTTCATAAGAAAAATGGAATAATTTTTTGTCATTTACAAATATAATGAATGTTGGTGGTTTCGTACTCACCTGTGTTCCATAATAGATTTTTAGTCTTCTACCTTTATCTGAAGGTGGCTGTACTATTGCTATTGCTTCGTTTATTACTTGATTTAATACAGATGTTGATATTCTAAATGCATTTTTTTCTGCCACCTCATTTATCATGTCGAATAATTTATTTACTCTTTGCCCGAGTTTTTGCTGATATGAATATTATTGGTGCATATGATAAGTATTTTAGTTTTTGATATACTTCTTTTTTATATTTTTCTAGTGTTCCCGTTTCTTTTTCTATTGCATCCCATTTATTAACTACTATTATTACACCTTTTCCTGCTTCGTGTGCCTCTCCCGCAATTTTTGTGTCTTGATCTGTTACTCCATCTACTGCATCTATCATCATTAAACATACATCTGCTCTTTCTATTGCTAAAAGTGACCTAATAACACTATATTTCTCTATATTTTCTTTTACTTTACTTTTCTTTCTTACTCCTGCTGTATCTATAAATACATATTTTCCATTTTCATTTTCAAATTCAGTATCAATTGCATCTCTTGTTGTTCCTGCTATATCACTTACGATACTTCTATTTTCTCCAAGTATTTTATTTACTAATGAAGATTTTCCAACATTTGGCTTACCTATCAATGCCACTTTTATTTTATCATCATCATTATTATTTATCTCTTTTTTAGGGAACTTTTCATATATTGCATCTAATATATCACCTACACCCACTCCATTTGCTGCTGACAGCGGATACGGCTCTCCTATTCCTAAATTATAAAATTCATATATTTCATTTTTATCTTTTTCTAAATTATCTGCTTTATTACATACAAGTACAATAGGTTTTTTAGATTTTTTAAGCATAATAGCTATTTCTCTATCTGCTGCTGTAATTCCTTGCCTTAAGTCCGTTAGAAATATTATTACATCTGCCATCTCTATTGCCATGTTTGCCTGTTCTCTCATTTGTGATAATATTATATCATTTGTATTAGGTTCTATTCCTCCTGTGTCTATTAAAGTAAAGTCTATTCCTCTCCAATTTGTTTCTGCATATATTCTATCTCTTGTAACTCCTGGAGTATCTTCTACTATTGATATTTTAGACCCTGCTAAATAATTAAAAAATGTTGATTTTCCTACATTCGGTTTTCCAATTATAGCTACTATTGGTTTTGACATTTTCTTTTCCTTTCTATTTATTTCTCATCTATTTATTATTCTTGGTCATTTTTTTGAATGTGATAAAAAAACGACTTAATTTTTATATGCATATAGTATATCAAATTTTATTTTAAATAACAAGAAAAAAGTAAAATTTTGAAATACAAAACCTTACTTTTCTAAAAATGTTATTATTAAAATTTTTTATATTTTTATGCAACCACCGATTGATTTTCCTTTATTTTCTTTTGGTAATGCTGATGCTCCTCCTGCTAATACTATCATGTCTCCTTTTTCTACTAGTCCTCTTTCTTTCAAATTTTCTATTCCAGCTTTTATTGTGTCATCAATTGTTTTTTCTCCTTCACATAATACTGGTAATGTTCCAAATACTAATGATAATTGGTTGTATGTCTTTTTGTCATCTGTTATTGCAAATATTGGGCATGCTGGTGCTAATGCTGCAAGTTTTAATATTGAGTCTCCTGTATGAGTATATGCAACTATTGCATCTGCTTGTATTTGCTCTGCTGTTACACATGTTGTATATGCTAAAGCATGTTCTACAGTTTTTTTAGTATGGTCGAAACTTCTTTTATAAAATCTTTTCCAATATTTTATTGATGATTCAACTGATTTTGATATTTTTGACATTGTTTTTATACATTCTATTGGGTATTTACCCATTGCACATTCTCCTGATAACATTATATCACTTGTTACATCATATACTGCATTTGCAACATCACTTACTTCTGCTCTTGTTGGTCTTGGATTATTTGTCATTGACTCTAACATTTGTGTTGCTGTTACTACTGGTTTACCAACTTTATTACATTTTTTAATCATTCTTTTTTGATATACTGGCACTTTTTCCATAGGAACTTCTACTCCTAAGTCTCCACGTGCTACCATTATACCGTCAGACACTTCTAAGATTTCGTCAAAATTTTCTATTCCTTCTTGACTTTCTATTTTTGAGATTATTCTTATTCTTTCTCCACCATTTTCATCTAATAGTTTTCTCATTTCTAATACATCAGCTGCTCTTCTTACAAAAGATGCTGCTATATAATCAAAGTCTGCTTTTATACCGTTTAGTAAGTCATTTCTATCTTTTTCTGATATAAATGGTAATTCAAGTTTTACTCCTGGTATATTTACTGTTTTTCTACTTCCTAATCTTCCTGTATTTAGTGCCTCACAGATTATGTCTTTGTCTTTTATTTCTTTTACTTCAAATTCTATTGCTCCATCATCTACTAATATTCTTGAACCTATTTTTACATCTTTATATATATCTTTATATGTTAATGTTGTTTTCTCATTATTTCCTATTATATCATCATGTACAAATGTGAATTTTTGTCCTTCATATACTGTTACTTTTTCGTCTCCTGATTCTAATACTCCTGTTCTGATTTCAGGTCCTTTTGTATCAAGCATTAATGCTACTGGTCTATTGAATTTTTCTCTTACTTGTTTTATTGTTTCTATTTTTTCTTTATTCTCTTCATATCCTCCATGAGAAAAATTGATTCTTGTTACATTTAGTCCTGTATTCATTAAATGTTCTAATGTTACTCCATTTTCACTTGCTGGTCCTATTGTTCCGATTATTTTTGTTTTTCTAAACACTACTTTCATTTCTTACTTCCTCCCTATACTTTTTTACACCAAATGTTATTATACCATACTTTCGACATTTTTCAAGATTTTTTTCATACTTTTTTACCTTTTTTTCCAACTTTTTATTATTTTATATTTTTTTAGTAGTTTTTCCATTTTTTTATATTTTATTCAAAAAAGATGACATTGTATCATTATTTTAAATACAAGTCATCCATATTTTAATCAAGTTTAAACTCCCAATCTCTTGGTATATTATTTAAATCAAAACTTTTTAATAATTTGTATTTTTTAAATAAATCTCCCTCATCTTCTTCATCTTTTCGCTCATCTGATAATTTCATTTTATAAACATCAAATTTATTTTTATCTAAATTGATAATATATAAATAATCCATTAAATCTTCTAAGAAATCTGAAAAGTTAGGCATAGTAAAAAAGTCTTTTTTATAATAATATAAAATTGTGTAATTTGCGAAAAAAATTCTATCCCAGGTTAATATATTATCGCCATCTTTATAAAAAATCCTTTTATTAATCATTTCTGCTATGTCCTCATCTTTAGGTAAGTCTTTTCGGTTTACTAATTTTATATTATCACAAATTTCATTTAATTGTTCTAAAGTGTTTTCCCTTATAAACAATATTACATCTTTCCCAAAACCTGTTGGATATGAATCACTACCATTAAATGCTAATTTTACCTTACCATTCTTCTTAAAACCATATAAGCAACATGTTGACATACTTATTCCCCCTTTCTAATATAATTCAATTATTGCATGTAAGAACTTTTCATCTTGGCTTTTAATTACGACAATATGCTTATTATCTTTTTTAGTATATTTACATACAACAGTATCACCAAGTTTTATTTCTTTCTTATACATAATTCTGACGTTATCAAAAACCTCTATATTATATACGTCTTCTGGTAGTGCCTCATAGGCTAAATCTAAGAAATATAAATTATGCATATGTTTATTAATATCAATATCTTTTCTTTTAACAGTATATATAGTACTACTAATAAAGTCTTTAGGTTCTTTCAATTTTTCTAATTTTTCTCCCTCAAAAACCTCTTTTTCTTCAGGTTTGTAACTATCAATAACTTCTTTAGTTATCTTACTCATTTTGCCTTCTTCTATATCTACCAACGTCCATTTAGATGTTGCAATTGCACAAAGATTTTTATTTGCATCATAAATTTCAAAATCTCTGTATGTAAAAAATTTATTTGCCACTCTTGCCCATGTATGTATTTCTAAAGTTTCCCCATAAGTTGGTCTATTTATCACTTTAAGTTTCCAGTCTAATAGAATCCAACTTAATTTTTTAATAGGTATATCATTTGAACCATAACCTGCAATGTCAGAATGATATGAACCTATATTCTCTAACATTCTTAAAATCGCAATATTTTTTATTTTATTATATTTTTCTATATCTGATAATCCCATTTTGAAGTTTTCTATAAAAATCATTTTGTTACCTCTTTTCTTATAGATGTGTCCCAAATGCTCGTTTTCGAACAAAAGGAAACGTCCCTAATAACCTGGTTTTTTTAATAATTTAAACATGTTTTTCTTATATTCTTCTACTCCTGGTTGGTCAAATGCATTTATTCCTAATATACTACCTGACATGCTACACGCTTTTTCAAAAAAGTATATTATTTCTCCTAAATTTTCTTCATCTAATTTATCCATTTTAATCTCGATATTAGGTACTTTACCTGTTACATGTGCCTGTACTGTTGCTTCCATTGCTTTTTTATTTACAAAATCTAATGTTTTTCCTGCTAAATAGTTTAATCCATCTAAATTATCATCATCTGGATTAATTGTAATGTCTGATTTTGGTTCTTTTACAGAAACTACTGTTTCAAACATAAGTCTTTCCCCTTGTTGAATATATTGTCCCATTGAATGTAAATCTGTTGTATTATCTACACCTGTTGGAAATAAACCTTTTCCATCTTTTCCTTCACTTTCCCCAAATAATTGCTTCCACCATTCTGTGAAATAGTGTAATTTTGGTTCATAGTTTACTAATATTTCTAATGATTTTCCTTGTTTATACAATATGTTTCTTGCTACTGCATATTGATAACATTCATTATATTTTAAATTAGAGTCATTAAATCTTTCCTGTGCTATTCTTGCTCCTTCCATTAATTTATCTATATCTATTCCTGCTACTGCTATTGGTAGCAACCCTACTGCTGTTAATACTGAATACCTTCCTCCTACATTGTCTGGTACTACAAATTCTTCATATCCTTCTTTATCTGCTAATGTTTTTAATGCTCCTTTTTTCTTATCTGTTGTTGCATATATTCTACTTCTTGCTTCGTCTATTCCATATTTATTTTCTAATATTTCTCTAAATATTCTAAATGCTATTGCTGGTTCTGTTGTTGTTCCTGATTTTGATATTACATTTATTGAAAAGTCTTTATTTGCTACATATTCTATTAATTCGTTCATATAATTTGAACTTAAATTGTTTCCTACATATAATACTTGTGGATATTTTCTTTGTTTTGCTGAAAGTATATTATTAAATGAACTTGTCAATCCTTCTATTACTGCTCTTGCTCCTAAGTAAGATCCTCCTATTCCTATTACTAACAATACATCTGATTCTTTTTTTATCTTTTTTGCTGCTTTTTTTATTCTTTTAAATTCTTCTTTATCATAGTTTGTTGGAAGTTCAAGCCATCCTACAAAATCATTTTCATTGTTTGCTCTTCTATGTAGGTCTTTGTGTATGTTTTCTACTTGCTCCTTATATTCCATTATATTTTTCATTTCTATCCCACTATTTTTTAGGTTTAAACTTACTTTAGCCATATCAACACCTCTTCTTTCTTTATTTTTTTCTTTTACATTATATACAAGTACATTTTATATTTCAAGTTTTTTATAAAACTTTTTAAAGACAAAAAAGATTTACTTTTTTGCCTTATTTTATTATCTTTTTATTTTTTATTATCTTTTATTTTTTGCTTTTCTTTTTCATTTTTTGTTTTTTATTTTTTCTTTTCTATTTCCACCATTTTGGCACATATTCTTCTTCATGTTCCCCTAATTCTTGTATATATCCATTTTTGAAGCCTAATTTTTCTATATAATTTTCTATTTTTTCCCATTCTTCTTCATTAAGTTTTCTGTTTATTTCATTGTACTTTTCGTTGTTTTCTTTTACCAAGTATGTTGGGAAATATTGTGCCATTATACTTACATAATTTTCTTCATAGATATTTTCTTTTATCCATTTTAATACCTTTTTACTATTTTCTATAGCATTAGGTAAAACTAAATGTCTTATAATTAGTCCTTTTTCCATCATGCCTTTTTCATTTAAAATACTTTTTCCAACTTGTCTTTGCATTTCTTTTATTGCTTCTGTTGCTATTTCAAAGTAGTTGTCTACTTTTGAATATTTTTTTGCTTTTTCGTTTTCTGCATATTTTAAGTCTGGTAAATATATGTCTATATAGCCTTCAAGCATTTTTAATGTTTCTATTTTTTCATATCCATTTGTATTATATATAATTGGAATGTTTAATCCATTATTTTTTGCAATTTTTATTGCTTCTATAATCTGCAACACATAACTTGTGGGTGTTACTAAGTTTATATTTTCTACTCCTTTTTCTTGCTGTTTTAAAAATATATTTGCCAAGTCTTCTATTTCGATTTCTTTTCCTAATCCTTTCTGACTTATTTCATAGTTTTGACAAAATACACAATTTAAATTACAGTTTGAAAAAAATACTGTTCCTGAGCCATTTTCTCCACTGATACATGGCTCTTCAAATTTATGTATTGAATATAGGGCTATTTTTGTTTTAGCCCCTGATTTACATCTTCCTATTTCTCCTTCTTTTCTGTTTACCATACATCTATGAGGACATATGTTACATTTTTCTATTTTTTTTAACATTTTATTTTACTTTTCTACCTTCTCAATTACTAAATTTTCATTTTCTTTTTTTAGTTCTATTTTCTTTTTTGTAAATCTATCTTTATTATTTTTTACAATTTCTTGTATTTTTGTTTCACTTTCACTTATCGCAACTCTTCCTATTTCTTCATTATTAGTTGTTTTTACTATTACATTGTCTTCAGTAGAATAATCTTCTAAGTATTCTACAATTTCTACTATATATCCATCATCAGTTTTATTTATATTGTCTAATAAAAAACTGTCTTCTTCTTGATCAAATTCCACTTCTGTTGCTATATATCTATTGGTCTCTTTATTATACTCAAAACTACTGTTTCCTTCATGTGGTAATTCTTTGTTGAAATTTTCTCCAAAGATTATTTTTGCTTCTTCTTGTATTTCTTCATATGTTACTTCATAGTTTTCTAAATTATTTTTTACAACTTCCCATATCCATTTATCATTTGCATTATTAATATTATCAAATGTTGGTAATGCTTCTTCTGTTATTTCTCTCCACAAATATACACTTGAGATTTTTTGTTCTATTTGTTCTATTTCTTCAATGCTTACATTATTACTTTCGTTATTTTGTACTTTTGTGTTTCTAACTATTATCATTGATATAAAAATAACGAATAAAATCCCAATAATTATAAGCATTTTACGCATTTTGTAACCTCCATTTCTAATATATTTTTTCTAATAGTTTTTCTTCATTTTTCTTTATATAATTTCTAATTACTATTGTTAAGAATATATATATTAAACTAATTACCGCTATAAATATATAACTATTAATAAAATTGCATATAATTGCTAGCGCTACTATGATTGTTATATTTACTAATCCCAAAATCACTGGCCACATTAAATTCATATTTTGCTTTACTACTGCATATTCTGAGTTCCATTCAAGTTTTGGTCTTTTTAAATCTACTATTATTGATATATAGCTATGGAATATTCCCATAATTATAGATGCAATGGCTATTAATAATATATATATTATAGGAATTTTTAATAAATATTCTACCATTATTATTGTAAGTATACTCATAAATGTTGTCATTACTATATTAGGAAATACTTTGTAGTCTATTTGTTTTATAAATGGTACTGGTATATATTTTATAAATACCGCATTTTCACCATCTCTTGATATTGCTGTTGCTGATATATATATAAACATCAAGAAAAACTGAACAGCACATAATATTCCTATCCCTAAATATATTGATGTTTTATTTTGTATTATGTTTACAATGCTTTCAAGTTCACTATTTTGTTCTCCTTTTATTCCTAGAAATGAAAGTCCTATTATTAGTATTGGAAAAAGTATTGCTGGTAATACACATTGCATGAAAAATACTGGATTTCTAAGCAGTGTTTTAAATTCTTTTCCTACATATGTCCCAAATAATGTGCTTTTCTTAAATAGTTTTCTTTCATCTATTTTCTTCTTTGTTTTCTTTCCACTTGATAGATTTCCTACGGCTCCTTTTAAATATAATTTTTGCCCTAATATTATATATAATATATATATGATTCCTGTTGTTGTAACTAGTAATAATAAATTTAATATTTGATTTTGTAAATTAGTATTTACTAAACTTTCTATTGCCATTCCTAGTGTTGGAAAGGCTCCTCTTATTGTTTCTACTAATCCATTTGCTTTTGTTACCATTTCTATCAGCTCTTCTGGTGATGTTTCTTGACTACTTGTTGTAAATGATAACACACAAATTATTGCTATTATAAACAATGTTGCTATTAATTGAAATCTATTTTTATTTTTAGCAAATTTTGAAAAACTCATAACTATTAATACAAGCAGACTTGATATTAATACTGGTATTATTGGAAATGTGAGTAGTACAATTGCCATTGCAATATAATATGCTCCACTTGCTGATGTAAGTATTCCATATATTGATAATGGTATTAATCCTATAATTGCTATTACAAAATATTCTGTAATTAATAATACGTTTGTTTTACTAGCTACTATTTCCCTTGGTTTTATTGGTAATGGTAATATATATTCGTTGTCTTTGGAATAATATAATATATTTATTGCTGAAAATATACTTTGTATTAGTACGAATCCTGCTATTCCTAATAGGATTAGTCCTATAAACATTTGCTCTTGTTTTATTGCTATTAATTCTTTTATCAATCCATTACTAAAAACTCCTATTATTCCTGCTAAGTATATAAACACAAATATATATAAGATAATCATTGATTTTGATTTTTTATTTGTATTTGCCTCTTTTGCTGTTTCCATGTTTTGAAAAGAGTTTTTAAATATTACTTTTGTTAATGATATTACTTTATTCTTCATTTTCTGTTATCTCCAAGAATAAATCTTCTAATGATTTATTTTCCTTAAATTTATTTTTCATTTCTTCAAATGTTCCTACAAACACTAATTTTCCTTTGTTTATAATTCCTACTCTATCACATAGTTTTTCTGCCACTTCTAATACGTGTGTTGAGAAAAATACTGTGTTTCCATTTTTACTATGTTCTTTCATCATCTCTTTTAAATCATGAGATGATTTTGGATCTAATCCTGTCATCGGTTCATCTAATATCCAGTTTTTAGGATTGTTTAATAATGCTCCACATATAACTATTTTTTGTCTCATACCATGTGAATAACTTTGTATTTCACTATTTAAATTATCATATATTTCAAATTTTTTTGTTAAGTTTTCTATTCTTTCTTTCCTTTTTTCATTCGGTATTTCATATATATCTGCTAAAAAGTTTAAATATTCTATTCCTTTTAGTTTTAAAAACATGTCTGGATTATCTGGTACAAATCCAAATTCCTTTTTAGCTTCTAATGATTCTTTTTTTATGCTTTTTCCATCTATTAATATGTCTCCTTCATCTGGATTTAAAACTCCGATTATCATTTTTATTGTTGTTGTTTTTCCTGCTCCATTTGGTCCCAAAAACCCAAAGATTTCTCCATTTCTTATTTCTAAGTTTAAATTATCTATTGATTTTTTGCCTTTTACATATGATTTTGATATATTTTCTATTTTTATCATTAAAAAAACCTCTTTCTATTTTTTGAATAATTTTCCAAATAATCCTTTTTCTATTTTAGTTTCTTTTCTTTTATTTCCTTTTCTACTATTTTTTATTAATTGTTCTATTTTTTCTTCAGTTATGTCATCATCTTCTTCGTCGTTATCTAATATAATATCTTCTATTTGGTCACTGTCATCTTCTTCGTCATCATAATAGTACTCATCTTCGTCATCATAATATTCATTGTCTTCTTCATATTCATCTATTTCATCATTGTCATTTTTGTTATATTTGTTTTCACTTTCCTCCTCTTCTTCATCAAATACTACATCTTGATAATCATCATCTTCTTCATATTCATCTTCATCATAGTTATCGTCTTCATCATATTGTTCTTCAAATTCTTCGTCTATTTTTTTATTATTTATTTTGCTTAATGCTTTTGGTAGCTCTTCTTGTTCTTCTGTTTCTACTTCTTCTACTTCCTCTACTTTTTCAATTTCTTTTTCTTCTTCATCTATTCTGTATTCTGATAAATCTTTTTCAAATTTTTCACTTACTTCTTCTTGAAATGTATTATATACATTTTTTATTCCTTCAATTCTCCAATAATTGAAATTAACAAGTGCTCCTACATTTATTTTTATGTTTATTGCTTCTTCTTCAAAGTCTTTTTCTTTTTCTTCTATATCTTTTAGGTAATTTTTATTATACAATTCTTTATATGCTTTTTTAGTTGCTTTTCCTGCAGTTTCTTTTTTTACTAATTCATATAATTTATCTATTTGTGCCATATCTAATACAAAGTTTTTACATGCTTCTTCCATTAATGTGTTATGTACTTTTTTTCCATTCATTGCTGTCATTCTTTCATTGTCTAAAAATACTATTATATATTCTTTTTTTGCTCTTAATATTGATAGTTTTACACTTACATCTCTTAATAGTTTTTCTGATTTTGCAAGTTTTACTGTTCCACTATTTACTTCTTGTAATAGTCTTTTCATTCTTTCAAATATACTTATATATAACTCTGCTTCTTCTTTTGCTATTTTACTTCTTTCTTCTACTGCATTTCTTATTGCTTCTTCAGAGAATGGAACTCTTTCATTTCTACCATTTTTTAACATTAGTTCTGTTACTTCTTCAATATTGTTTTTATAATTTTCTATATATTTTTTTACACTTTGTATTTGTTTTACATTGAAATTTTCAAAATTTGCATTTGATAGTTTAACAACATTTAAATAGTTTGCTTCTTTTGTCCTGTGTGTACGTGCATATTTATTTCTTTCTCTTTGTCTTTCTGTAAATATTATTAAAGTTTTTACATATTCTTCTCGCAAATTTTTCATATTTTCGTTGTTTGCATCTAAGATCTTTTCTATTTTTTGAAGTCTTTGGTCTAATGTACTTGTGTTTTCACTCAAGTCATTAAATAATTCATTTCTTTCTTGTTCTATTTTTATATTTTGCTCATATAATTTTTTTTGTTTGTTTTGCAGGCTTTGTATTTCAGAAGCTGATTCATCAAATTTTCCTATTACACTTTCTTCTTCTTCTATCATTTTTTGATATTCTTTTATTTCTTGGATTAGCCTACTATAATTTTCATAATTATTTTTTAAATTATTTTCTTTATTTAATCCTAATATTTTATCAAAGTAATTTTCTAATACTATTGCACTTCTTTCATACATTTTTAAAACCTCCAAATTTTATTACTTTTTTATTATACAAAAAAACAAAATAAAAGTCCAGATTTTAATGGACTTTTTTGAAATATAATTTTTAATACTTTAATTAAACTATTACAAATTAAATCAATGGGATTACAGTTGCAACAAAAGCATTCATAATAATAATACTTACTTGTATTGCTATCTGATTTCTTAGTAATCCTGAAAACATTACAATTCCCTGTTCAGTGAATACATATGGTAATGTTCTTCTGCCTCCATTTTTTTCTTCAACTACCATGTCCTTCCACAAAATTGTTTCATTTTTATTAAACGTATAAACTTAAATTTTCTTGTCTAAAAATTATATGAATTCTTCTTTTTTTAAGCCTGTTACCCTTTCTATTATATCTATATTGATATTTTCTTTTAACATATTTTTAGCATCTTGTATTCTTCCACTTCTTTCTCCATTTACTTTTCCACGTTTTTCTCCTTCTAAAAATGATGTCCTCATACGATTTTTAAAATCTTTTTCTAATACTTCCTTTACAGCTAACATTCCTCTTACATCTCTTTTATTAAAAATTTGATTTTTTAATATAATAGTTATAAATTAGCATTTGAAATCAATACTAAACTATATTTTTATACTAAATTTACATGAACTCTTCTCTTTTTAAGCCTGTTATTTCTTCTATTAAGTCTATATCCATATTTTTCTCTAGCATATTTTTAGCATCTTCTAGCCTTCCTTCTAATATTCCATTTTCTTTTCCATATTTTTCGCCTTTTAAAAATGAATCTGTCATGCGTTTTTTTAAATCTCTTTCTAATACTTCTTTTACTGCTAACATTCCTTTTCCACCTCCTTTATTTAATTCTCTTATTAAAACTTCTATTTCTTCTACATCTAATATTCCTGATAATGCTATTCTTATTACCTCATTCATTATTTCATAGATTAGCACTTTGTTTATATTTTAACAAATAATAACTTTAAAAATATAAATCACCATGCTAATCTATAAATGACTTTTAAACTCTATTGTACTAAATAATGTGCTAAAATTACATAAATTGCTTTCTTTTTAATCCTGTTACTCTTTCTATTATGTCTATATCGATATTTTCTCTTAGCATATTTTTAGCAGTTTCTAGTTTTTCTGCTTTTCTTCCTTCTCTTCTTCCAGCTTCTCTATGTCCTCTAAATTCCGCATCTATTCTTTCTTTTAGTGCTAACATGTTTTTTCCCTCCTTTCCATTTAACATTGCTATAAATACTTCTATTTTCATCGCTGTCATGTTACCTGATAATGCTATTCTTATTACCTCATTCATTATTTCATAGTCTTCTTTTTTTATTTTTTCATAGACTTTTTTTATATTTTCTAAAAATTCTTTTGTATTTATCGTTTTTTCTAAATACATTCCCTTATCTAATAAACTGTCACTTTCTAATAATTCTTCTTTTGTATAGTCATTTACATCTTCTAATGCATAATTTCCCAATGTCTGTAAATCTCCTGGTATCTCTATACCTCTTCCATATATATCTTCTTGTAATTCTCTTATTGTTCTTGGAGCTGTCCATTTATCTTTTCCTGTATGTATTACTCCTGCTATCACTACTGCTTCTTTTCTTCTTTCTTACTTCCACTACATGTCCTCATTATTTCTACTTCATAATTTAATATTCTAAATGACATATGATAATAATTTTTGGTTTGGTGCTCTATTAGAAAGAATACCTTTCTATTTTTTAGTTTGTATATTACATCTGCTGATAGTATTCTTCCTCCCCTTTTTATAAATTCCTTATTATACAATTCCAATTTTTCTGCTTTTATTTTTATTTCAAATTTTTTATATATAAATTTAGATACTTCTTTTTTGTTTAATAATATTCTTTTAAATATTACATCATGTTTTTTATCTATTTCAGATTTTACTTTCTCATATGCTTCTATATAAGATTTATTTTCTTCTTCTAAGAATTTTTTAGCTTTTGGGTTTTGTTCAATTTTTAAATAATCTTTATGTGTAAAACCTTTCACTAATATACCACCTCCATTTTAATGTTTCTTAATGTAAAAGTCAATATTAATTTAAAAGTAATTATAAATTTTATTTTACTTTATTTGTGACTTTTATTCTTTTTA
>CALXZU010000032.1 GCA_944393325.1 uncultured Clostridia bacterium | reverse complement strand
TTTAAGCCAATAGGAAGCCAAGATTTAGCCAATAGTTTCTATGGAACTTTTGACGGAGATAATAAAGCAATATGTTCTTTATATGAAAATATAAATAAAGATGATGTAGCAAGAGGAGGACTTTTTGTAGCTACTTATGGAGAGATTAGAAATTTGGGATTAGTTAATGTTAATATAACAGCAATAGCTCAATCAGCATCAGTAGGAGGAATAGCAAAAACCAGTTATAATAATATATATAATTGTTATGTTACAGGAAGTATAAATGTAACAGGAAGTTCTTGGACGCCTGTTGGTGGTTTATGTGGAGTAATGCAAGAAAAAGCTAATATTGAAAATTGTTATAATTTAGCAAATATAAATGTTACAAATATTGAAGAAGAAACGGGAGATGCTGATATTGGATGTGGTGGAATATTAGGACAAGGAAATGCTAATATAAATAAATGCTTTAATAAAGGAAAAATTGTTGCTAAGATTGTTAACAACACAATGATGGTTGGAGGAATTTGTGGTCATTTAGATGGCGGATATATTAAGAATTGTTATAATAGTGCTACTGTAACAGCAAATGGTAATTCTCAAGAAAATGGAGCTTACATTGCTGGAATCGCAGGAGCAATAAGTACAGAATTATCAAATTGCTATAATTCAGGAGAAATAATAGGAACAGAAAACAGGCTAATAATAGGAGGAATTACAGGAAATTTATATAATAATGCCACAGTAAATAATGTATTTAACATAGGTAAATTAACAATAAATGCAAATACGGTTTTAGTTGCAGGAGGAATAAATGGGTCAACAGATGGAGGAAGTAATATAAATATGAATTATGCATATAATATTGGAATAATAGATTTAGAAAATGGGAATAGTAAAGGAATAGGAAGTATCTCAGGAGTTGATTTTAAAAAATTTACTAATTGTTATTATTTAAAAGGAACTTACGATGTAGGTGTAGGCGTAAGTGGAACAACCACAGGAGTTACAGAATGTGATAGTATTGAAGATTTTCCAAGTGTGTTAAGTGTTGTTAATGGAGAAAAAGCATTTAAAGAAGATACAAATAATATAAATAATGGTTATCCAATATTAGATTATCAATAAAATAGTTATTAAAACGATTTTCTTTCATTTTTTATTGTTTTATTAATCTTAGCAGGTGTATCAATTTCAATGCTAACAGGAGAAAATGGAATTTTAACACAAGTACAAAATGCTAAAGATGAAACAGAAAAAGCACAGAATGAGGAAGAAAATGTATTGGACAATTATGCACAATATATAGAAGGTTCAACAAACGGAGGAACATTAACAGAAGTAACAGGAAATGAGACAAGCAATACAAAAGTACAAGATAGTTTAGAAAATACAATATGGGTACCAGCAGGATTTAAGGTGGTAAATCCAGGAGATAATGTAGAAGATGGAATAGTAATAGAAGATGTAAGTCATGGAGCAACAGAAGGAAGCCAATTTGTATGGATTCCAGTGGGAGAAAATATAAGAAAATCAGACGGAACAACATTTAATATAATATTAGGAAGATGTGTATTTGATGAAAACGGTATTGTAAATGAAAAAGGATTAAAAACAAAACCAGAAGAAAAAATAGAATTTGGGTCAAGTTCAGGAAATATTTATGAGTTTACAGAAGGAGTAAAGGATGAAAAAACAGAGAATGTTCATGCTAAAGATATAGAAGATTTTATAGACAAGACAAATAGTGCCGGAGGATATTATATAGGTAGGTATGAAGCAAGAACACCCGAAAAAGAGAGAATAGCAAAAACAGAAGACAGTGCTTTAACTCAAGTAACACTGAAACCAAATGATTATGTATATAATTATATAACACAATCACAAGCAGCAAATATAAGTAGAAATATGTATAATGATAGTAATTTTACAAGTGATTTAATGAATAGTTTTGCATGGGATACAGCAATAAATTTTCTACAAAAATGTGATGATAGAACGAATAATAAAAGTAAAGTATATTCACAGCAAAATAGAGTAACTTCGATTTTTGGAAGTCAGGGAACGAATAATTTAGATGTAGAAGATAAAATATGTAATATATATGATATAGCAAGTAACTGTTTGGAATGGACTACGGAGTCTTCTAGTGGTATTAATCTTTATTTTGTTAGTAGGGGAGGAAATTATCGTAACGGAATTAGTTGCCCTAATACTCGATTTAGTAGTTCAGCAGATAGATCTGAAGATTATAATTCCTTCCGTCCAATAATATATCTATAACTTTTATTAATTTTGTTTTACTTATTTTAGTAAAATATTGATTTAAATGAGAGTAGATGGCATTATACGTTATTTATAAGAACTATACTTTTGTACTAAACTGCTACCGCAGTGGTCGAAAGTTAGAGCATGCAATGTAAATAAATAGATAAATTTGAGAAAAATAGATTCTTCCTTATAATATAGTTATATGAATTACCACAGAAATATATTATAAGGGAGTTTTTGTTTATGACGAATTTCGTGAATTTAGTGATATATTCTTTAAACGTAATAGTTATATATAGAGAGAATTTACATAATTTTAGAAATTTATTGAAAAATGTTTCCATTTTTGTTATAATATTCATGAGGTGAGAAAAAATGGCAAGAATGAAAACATTTTTAATATATGCATTGTTAGTTGTGGGATTTTTCATATTTTCAGAATTTATAATATCAGTAGGATTAAACTCATCATATAAAGATATAGAAAGAAAAGACAATATATCACAAGTAGAAATAACACAAGCACAAGCAACATTAGTAAATGGAAAAATAAAAGGAATAATAAAAGATAGTGAGCAAGAGAATCTAACAGGAAAATATGTTGAAATAGATTTATATTCTGAAAGAGACAATATGATAGGAAAAAGATATGTGGAAATAAATACGACAGAAGTAAATAGAGAACAAGAATTTAGTATATATTTTGAAGCAGAAGATGTTACATCATATTCAGTAGCAATAGTAGATGAAAAGCAAGGTGGAGAATTAGAAATAATACCGGAAGAATGGACAAAAACAGAAATAATAGTAGCAACAATATTTACTTTATTAATATTTTGGTAAAATTTCTTTAAATTTTATTAAAATAGTTGTAAAATTCAAAGAAAATTGGTATACTTATTAGGAATTAATAAGTATATCTTTTTTTGATGGGAGGAATTAAAAATGAATGAAGAAAATGAAGAAAAAAAAGAGGAGATTGTAGAACTAAATGAAGAAATAAAAACAGAAAATGATGGGATAAAAATATCTGATGATGTAGTAGCTGTAATTGCAGGAGTAGCTGTAACAGAAGTAGCAGGAGTAGCTGGAATGGCAGGTGGATTTGCAGGAGGAATATCAGAAGTATTTAGCGGAAAGAAAAATTTAGCAAAAGGAATAAAAGCAGATATAAATGAAAATTCTGTAAAAATAGATGTAAATATTATAGTAGAATATGGTTCAAGAATACCAGATGTAGCATTTGAAATACAAAATAGAGTAAAAAAAGCAGTTGAAGGAATGACAGGACTAAAAGTAGAAGAAGTAAATGTACATGTACAAGGAGTAAATACAGACACAGCTGTAACTGAAAAAAGTGAAGATGTAGAAGAATAAAAATAGAAATAGAAAGAAAGGAAGAATAGAAGAAATGAAAACTTTAGAAAAAATCACATTAATTATATATTCAAATATCATGTTAATATTATCAATAATATTATGTTTGTTAGTATTTGGTTGGTTAGATATGGACTTAGTAGGAAATATAGTTTATAGAATAATAGTAGGAGAAACATCAAGCAAAATATTACTTGGAGTAAGTATTGTATTTATTTTGCTTTCAATAAAATGTATCTTTTTTGATGCAACATCAAAAGAACAAATAAAAGAAAGACAAGGTGTATTACTTGAAAACGAAAGTGGAAAACTAATGATTTCTAAAGAAACAATAGAAAACTTAGTAAATTCAGTAGCATTAAACTTCCAAAGTGCAGAAGATGTAACAACAAGAGTAGAATTAGATAAAGAAAACAATGTAAATGTATATGTAAATTTAGTAATAAGTTCAGATGCGGTAATAAAAGATTTATCAGCAAATTTACAAACAAGAATAAAAGAAAAAGTAAAAAGAGCAACAGATTTAGAAGTAAAAGAAGTAAATATTACTGTAAAAAAAGTTGCGCCAAAAAAAGAAGAACAAGCATAATAGTTGAAAGGAATGAAAAATATGAATGGATTTAAAGATTTTTGGGAGCATTATAAAGGAGCAATTATAGGAATTGTTATTGCTGTTTTAATTTTAATAACAAGATTACAAGATTTAATTATAGCATTAGTTGTAATCGTGCTTGGAGCAATTATAGGAAATTATGTTCAACAAAACAAAGAAGATGTAAAAACAAAATTAAAAAGTTTTATAGACAAAATGTAGAAAATAGAAAGGGATAGAAATGAAACGTTCAAGAATGAGAGAAGAAGCATTTAAATTGATATACAGTTTAGAAATACAAAAAGACAAAGATGTAAAAGACCAGTTAGAATTATATTTAGAAAATAGTCAAATAGAGGATGAAAATGCAATTGAATACATGAATGATGTAGTACTAGGAATAGATAAAAATAAAGAAAAAATATTGGAAACAATAAAAAAACATCTAAAATCAGACTGGAAAATAGAGCGTATTTCTAAAATAGATTTATGCATATTAAAACTTGCTATATATGAGATAAAATATAAAGATTTACCATATAAAGTAGCAATAAATGAAGCAGTAGAACTTGCAAAAAAATATGGAGAAGACACATCTGGCAATTTCATAAACGGTGTACTTGCAAATATTATAAAAGAATAGAAAAGGTGAATAATATGAGTTATAGAGATATGGCAGTTAGTGTTTCTGACTTGAATAAATACATAAAAGATAAATTTACAAATGATGAAAACTTAAGTCAGATTTTGGTAAAAGGAGAAATATCAAATTTTAAAAATCATTATACAGGACATATGTATTTTACCCTAAAAGATGAAAACTCATTAATAAAATGTGTATGTTTTAAAACATATGCAGATAAATTAACTTTCATGCCAAAAGACGGTATGAAAGTTATCGTTTTAGGAAGTGTATCAGTATTTGAAAGAGATGGCATATATCAAATATATGTAAAAATGATGGAAGAAGACGGACAAGGAGATTTATACACAAAATATAAAGAATTAAAAGACAAATTAGAAAAAGAAGGATTATTTTCAGAAGAACATAAAAAGAAAATACCACTGATGCCTAAAATTATAGGAGTTTTAACATCACAAACAGGTTCTGTAATAAGAGATATAATAAATGTATCAACAAGAAGGAATCCTAATGTATATATAAGATTATTACCAGTACCAGTTCAAGGAGAACGGAGCAGCAGAAAAAATTGCAGAAGGAATAGAACTTATGAACGAAAAGAACTTAGCAGATGTAATAATTTTGGCACGTGGAGGAGGTTCTTTAGAAGATTTATGGCCTTTTAATGAAGAAATAGTTGCACGTAGTATATATAATTCAAAAATACCTGTAATATCAGCAGTAGGCCATGAAACAGACTTTTCAATATCAGATTTTGTAGCAGATTTAAGAGCACCAACACCATCAGCGGCGGCAGAACTTGCAGTACCAGATGTATATGAATTAAAAAGAAAAATAGAAAGTTTTCAAGATAGATTAAGAATGGCTTTGATAAAAAAAGTAGAAATAATGAAATTAAGATATGATAAATGCATGTCAAGCGTTGTGTTTAAAGAGCCATTAAGAAAAGTAAATGATAATTATTTAAATATAGATAATTTATTAAAAAGATTAGAAGCATCAATTAAAATAAAACAAGAAAAAGAAAAAAATAGATATATAGAATTAATATCGAAATTAGACGCTTTAAGTCCTTTAAAAACACTTGCAAGAGGATACTCAATAACTGAAAAACAAGGCAAGATTATAAAAAGTAAAGATGAATTAAATAAAGGAGATAAAATAGACTTAATATTTACAGATGGAAAGAAAGGTGCAATCATAAACTGAAAATGAAAAAATCAAAAATAAAATAGAATAGGAGAAAAAAATGAGTAAGAATTTTGAAGAACAGATGGAAAGTTTAGAAAAAATAGTTTCAGAATTAGAAAAAGGAGACTTGAACTTAGATAAATCAGTAGAAAAGTTTGAGGAAGGAATTAAAATTTCAAAAGAATGTAATAAAATCTTAGAAGAAGCAGAAAAGAAAATAACAATGCTAATAAACAAAGACGAAGAAATAAAAGAAGAAAATTTTAAAACAGAAGAATAAAAGGGGAGAACTTAAAAAATGGAAAATAATTTTATGGCATTTATTCAAAACAAATATGTATATGTACCATTTTTATTATGGTTTGGAATACAATTGTTTAAATTAATATATGATTTAGTAACAACTAAAAAATTCAACTTCAAAAGAATATTAGGAGCAGGAGGAATGCCTAGTTCACATTCAGCAGTTGTAACAAGTTTATGTACTATGATAGGAAAAAATGAAGGAGTAGGAACTCCTATATTTGCTTTATCACTTGCATTTGCATTTGTTGTGATGTATGATGCATGTGGAGTAAGAAGAGCGGCAGGAAAACAAGCAGCATTATTAAATAAATTGATAGAAACACCAGGATTAACAGGAATGCAGGTTTCAGAAAAACTTGTTGAAGTATTAGGTCACACACCAACACAAGTATTTGTAGGAGCTTTAATTGGAATAATTGCAGGGCTTATAATATAAAATAAATAAATTTTAGAGAGGGGTTGGGATTATGACAGATATAGAAATTGCAAGAAATACTAAGTTAGAAAAAATAGTAGATGTAGCCAAAAAGATTGGGTTGGATGAAGAGGATTTAGAATTATATGGAAAATATAAAGCTAAAATTTCAGATTCAGTTTATAAAAAAATAGAAAATAAAAAAGAAGGAAAATTAATATTAGTAACAGCAATAAGCCCAACACCTTTAGGAGAAGGAAAAACAACAATATCAATAGCTATTGCAGATGGATTAAGAAAAATAGGTGAAAATTCTATTTTAGCTTTAAGAGAGCCATCACTTGGTCCTGTTTTTGGGATAAAAGGTGGAGCAGCAGGAGGAGGAAAAGTACAAGTAGCTCCAATGGAAGATATAAATCTTCATTTTACAGGAGATATTCATGCAATGACAGCAGCAAATAATCTACTTTCTTCTATGATAGACAATCATATATATTTTGGAAATGAATTAGGTTTTGAAAAAGTAGTATGGAAAAGATGTATGGATTTAAATGATAGACAATTAAGAGTAGTAGAAACAGGTTTATCGGGTGAAAAGAAAATAGTTCCAAGAATGGATAAATTTGATATAACTGTTGCATCAGAAATAATGGCTATTGTATGTTTATCAAAAGACTTAAAAGATTTAAAAGAAAAATTAGGAAATATTATAGTAGGATATAATAAAAAAGAAAAACCAATATTTGCTAAAGACTTAAAAGCAAATGGGGCAATGGCAGTTTTGTTAAAAGATGCAATAAAACCAAATTTAGTACAAACATTAGAACATACACCGGCAATAATCCATGGAGGGCCATTTGCTAATATAGCACATGGTTGTAATAGTATTGTGGCAACAAAAATGGCAATGAAATTAGGTGATTATGTAATAACAGAAGCAGGTTTTGGAGCTGATTTAGGAGCTGAAAAATTTTTAGATATAAAATGTAGAAAAGCAGGTCTAAAACCAGATGCAGTAGTATTAGTTGCGACTATAAAAGCATTAAAATATCATGGTGGTGTCGAGAAAGAAGAAATACAAGAAGAGAATTTAGAAGGCTTGAAAAAAGGCATGGACAATTTATATAGACATATTGATAACCTAAAAAATAAATTTGGATTAAATGTAATAGTTGCAATAAATAAATATACTAAGGACACTGAAAAAGAGATTAAGTTTTTAGAAGAAGAGTTAAATAAAAATAATATCCAAGTGAGTGTTGTAGAAGGATGGGCAAAAGGAGGAGAAGGTGCAACAGACATTGCAAAAAAAATAACTACATTAGTAAATGAAAAAGAAGATTTTAAATTTATTTATGAAGATAATGAAACTATTAAAGAAAAGATATTAAAGGTTGCAAATAAGATATATGGAGCAGAAGATGTAGAATATTCTCAAGAAGCAGAAGAAAACATAAAAAAAATAGAAAATTTAGGATATGGAAATTTGCCAGTTTGTATTGCAAAAACTCAGTATTCTTTCTCAGATGATGCTAAAAATCTAAGATGTGATAATAAATATAATATTCATGTAAGAGATGTAGAAATAAAAGGCGGAGCAGGATTTGTTGTAGTTTTAGCAGGAAAAATAATGACAATGCCAGGGCTTCCAAAAGTGCCAGCAGCAGAAAGTATTGATATAGATGAGAATGGAAACATAATAGGTATTTTTTAAAATATTAGAAAGAATTGGAATAAATATTTCAATTCTTTTTCTGTAAAAAACGTGAAATACCATCTAATATCATCTATAAAAAACGTGAAAATAGATTGACTAAAATAAAAAATATATTACAATATTAATTAGATAATCTTTTACAATATAAAGGAATTATTGCAGAAAATTATGTTGCAACACAATTAGTAGCAAATAAAGTTCCACTAATATATTGGGAATCTGGAAATACTGCTGAAATTGATTTTATTTTGTATAATGATGATGGTATTATCCCAATAGAAGTAAAAGCTAATGATAATGTTAGTAGTAAGAGTTTAAATATTTTCATTAAAAGATATAAGCCTAAATATGCTATAAGATTTTCAACTAGAAACTTTGGATATGAAAATTTTTTTGCATTGGTCAAGAAAATGTGGTATAATATAAGTATATTAGTCAAGAAAACGTGATATAATATAAGCATATTGGTCAAGAAAATGTGAAATAGGAGATGAGAAAATGTATAGAAAAGTGATAGAAGATTTAAAAAAATGGAAAAATAAGAAAGATAGATTACCACTTATTTTAAGAGGTGCAAGACAAGTTGGTAAAACTTGGATATTACAAGAATTCGGAAAAGAATGTTTTGAAGATGTTTTATATATAAATTTTGAAAATGCAGGTAGTATTGCTGATTTATTTGAGGAAAATATTGATCCAAAAAGAATTATAGAATATTTATCAGCATATCATCACAAAAAAATAGAACCACAAAAAACATTAATAATTTTTGATGAAATACAAGAGTTTCCAAGAGCACTTACAGCTCTAAAATATTTTGCAGAAGAAACTCCAGAATATGCAATATGTTGTGCAGGAAGTTTATTAGGAGTATTTTTACATGATAAGGTCTCATTTCCAGTAGGAAAAGTAGATTTCTTAGAATTGCAACCATTAGATTTTGAAGAATTTCTAATTGCAAATAATGAAACAGCACTGATTAATATTATTAAAGAAAATAAATTAGAACAATTGCCAAGTTTAATAGCAGATAAATTAAAAGACTATTTAAAAAAATATTTTGTAATAGGTGGAATGCCAAGAGTTGTAAAAAAATGGATAGAGGAAAAAGATTTTGAAGTTGTAGAAACTGTGCAAAGAGGAATATTAGAAGCATATGAAAGAGATTTTTTAAAACATGCAGACAGTAATACAGCAACAAAAATACAATATGTATGGAATAGTATACCATCACAACTTGCAAAAGAAAATAGAAAATTTATATATGGAGTTGTAAGGGATGGTGCAAGAGCAAGAGAATATGAAAATTCAATTAATTGGTTAAAAGATACTGGATTAATAAGAATATTAAATAAAGTGAAATGTGGAGATAAACAACCACTGAAAGCATATGAAGATTTAAAATCATTTAAGATATACTTATTAGATATTGGGTTGTTAAGAGTTCTTTGTGAGTTACCATATGAGACGATAATTGAGAAAGATGCAATATATAATGAGTTTAATGGCTTGCTTACAGAGCAATTTGTGCTTCAAGAATTAGAAAATATAAAAAAAATAAATACAATATATTATTGGGCAAATGAATTTCAAAGTGAAGTGGATTTTGTGTTTTCGTATAAAAATCTAATATTACCAGTAGAAGCAAAAGCAGGAATTAATGTAAAAGCACAAAGTTTAAAAGTATATATGAGAGAATATAAACCAAAATTTGCGATAAGATATTCGTTGTTAAATATAAAATTTGATAATAATATATTAAACATTCCACTATATGCAATATGGAATACAGAAAATTATATTAAAGAAATAAATTAATTTACTACCAAAAATATATTTGCTTGCAAAAAGTGGCAAAGTTTTGCAAAACTAACCTGCAAAAAGTGGCAAAAATAGTTTGACTGTATATAAAAATTATGCTAAAATTAAAAATGTGGAGGATAAATAAATGGAAAGATTATTTGAAAAAAAGCTATTGGATTGGAAACAATCAGGAATGAAAAAACCACTAATGGTTGTTGGAGCAAGACAAATTGGAAAAACATATATTATAGAAAAATTTGCAAAAGAAAATTTTGAACAATATTTGTATTTTAATTTAGAAAAAAACTCAGAACTAAGAGGAATTTTCGAAAAAACAATAGACGATGCAAAGATAATAGAATATTTAGAACTATATATAGGGAAGAAGATAGATATAGAAAAAACAATATTATTTTTTGATGAAGTTCAAGTAAGTGAAAATTTCATAGTTTCATTAAAGTATTTTAATGAGTCAGACAAACCGTATAAAATAATTTGTGCAGGCAGTTTATTAGGGGTTAAAATAAATAGATTTAAAAGTTCATTTCCAGTTGGTAAAGTAAGAATGGAAACTATGTGTCCAATGAGTTTTGAAGAATTTTTAAAGGCAACAGGAAAAGAAATGCTAAAAAATAAAATTGAGGAATGTTATGAAACAATGATGCCAATGCCTGAATTTGCTCACGAACAAGCAATAGATTTATATAAAAAATACTTATGCGTTGGAGGAATGCCAGAAGCAGTGAAAGATTTTGTAGAAAATGATTTAGATGTGGAAAAATTCGATTCACATATAATTTCAGATATAAAAGATATGTATATAGCTGATATGCAAAAATATGTTAAAAACAATTTAGAAACAGTAAAAATTGAAAAAATATATAAAAATATACCAAGTCAGTTAGCAAAAGATAATAAAAATTTCCAATATAATTTTATAGACGAAGATGGTAGAAAAAGAAAATATGAAAGTTCAATAGATTGGTTAGTAGCATCAAAAATGATATTAATAAATTATAATGCAAAAAGAATGGAGATACCATTAAAAGTATATATAGATGAAAACAAATTTAAATTATACTTAAGTGATGTAGGGATACTTACAAATATGAGTGAAATAAGATTTTCAGATATAATGCTTGATAAAACATTTTTGTATAAAGGAGCTATTACAGAAAATTATATTGCCCAAGAATTAGCATCTAAGGAAGAAACACTATATTATTGGACATCAAATAGAAGTGCTGAAATAGATTTTGTGTTATATAGTAAAGAAGATGGAATTATACCAATAGAGGTTAAAAGCGGTAATAATGTTAGATCAGTAAGCCTAAACATGTATATTAATAAGTATAATCCTAAATATGCTATAAGATTTTCAACTAGAAACTTTGGATATGAAAATAATATAAAATCAATACCTTTATATGCAGCATTTTGTGTAAAATAATATATAAAAATTAGGGAAATATATAGAAAAAAATAATTAAAAACAAAATGAAAAATTTCTCATATTAAATGTGAGGAATTTTTTGTAATTTTTTTAAAATAAAGGTAAAAAAGGCTTTAAAAAATTAAAAAAATGGTATACAATATTATAAAATGAAATTTTAGGGAGAGGTATATGAACAAAAAATGGCAGATAAGTGAAACAGATGAAGTAAAAGTACAAGAAATAATAGAAAAATATAACATAAACAAATTACTAGCAACAATATTGGTTCATAGAGGAATAACAAAAAAAGAAGATATAGAATTATTTTTAGAACCAACAAGGAATGACTTTCATAATCCATACTTAATGAAAGATATGGAAATAGCAGTAGAAAGAATAATAAGAGCAGTAGAGAAAAAAGAAAAAGTAATAATTTATGGAGATTATGATGTAGATGGAATAACAAGTACAACAGTTTTAAAGAAATTTCTAAAAGATGTAGGATTAGAAGTAGGTTATTATATACCTAATAGACTAAATGAAGGATACGGACTAAATAAACCAGCAATTGAAAAAATAGTAAATCAAGGATATAATTTAATGATAACAGTAGACTGTGGAATATCAGGAATAGAAGAAATAGATTATGCAAATACTTTAGGGCTAGAAGTAATAGTAACAGACCATCATGAGCCAGGGGAAGAACTACCAAAAGCCCTTGCTGTTGTAGATAATAAAAGGAAAGACAGTACATATCCATTTAGAGACTTAGCAGGAGTAGGAGTAGCTTTTAAACTATGTCAGGCAATAGGAATAAAATTAGGATTAAAAGAAGAAACATATTTAAAATATTTAGATATAGTATGTTTAGGAACAATATCAGACATAGTACCACTTGTTGGAGAAAATAGAACAATAACAAAACTTCGGACTATTACTTGTAAAACAAACCAAAAACATAGGGCTAAAATCAATAATACAATCATCTGGATATAATAAAGTAGATTCGAATACAATATCATTTGGAGTAGCACCAAGAATAAATGCATGTGGAAGAATGGGAAAAGCAGAAGAAGCATTAGAACTATTATTATCAAATGACATGTATCAAGTAAATGAATTAACAAAAAAATTAAATGAACATAATATGAGAAGACAAGAAATAGAAAAAGAAATATTTGAAAATGCAAAAGAAAAAATAGAAAAAGAACATTTAAGTGACAATAGAACAATAGTAGTAGGAGGAAGCAATTGGCATCATGGAGTAATAGGAATAGTTTCATCTAAAATAACAGACTTATATTTTAAACCAAGTATATTATTTAGTTTTGAAGAAGATGGAATAGGAAAAGGTTCAGGAAGAAGTATACCAGGGTTTGACCTACATAAAGCATTAACAAAATGTAAAGACACATTAGAAAAATTTGGCGGGCATAGTATGGCAGTAGGAGTTACAATAAAAAAAGAACAATTAGAAGAATTTAGAAAAAAATTTGAAGAAATAGCAAAAGAAGAAAAAACAGAAGAAATAATACCAGTATTAAATATAGATGCCAAAATAGATTTAAACATATTAAATAAAGAAATGATAGAAAGTCTAAAAGAATTAGAGCCATTTGGAGAAGCAAATAAAATGCCTATATTTGCATTTAAAGGATTAAAAATAGACTCAATAAGATCACTATCAGAAGGAAAACATTTAAAACTAACACTAAAAGATGAAAATAAAATAATAAATGCGATAGGATTTAATATAGGAGACTTGGTGGAAGAATATAAAATAGGAGATAAGATAGATGTAGCAGGAGTATTAGAAATAAATACATTTAATCGGAGTAGATAACCTGCAAATAAATATAAAAGATATAATGAAGTCAATATAGAATAAAATAAAACAAAGAAACAAAAAAACAAAAAAACAAGAAAAAATATAAATGAAAGGAAAAAATAAGGAAGAAGAAAAAAGGGGTGAAAACATGAAAGAACAAAAGAACAGGACAATACAAGAAGTAATAGCAAAAAGAAAAGAACATTCAAGAAGAGTAGATACAAAATTAATAATGAAAGCATATAATTATGCAAAAAGTCATCATGGAGACCAATTAAGAAAATCAGGAGAACCATATATAATACACCCATTAAATGTAGCGTATATTTTAGCAGAAATAGGATTAGATGATAGTACAATATCAGCAGCACTTTTACATGATGTAGTAGAAGACACAGAAGTAAGCCAGAATCAGATAACAAAAGAATTCGGGCAAGAAATATCAGAAATGGTAGCAGGAGTTACAAAACTTGGGAATATATTTTTTGCATCAGTAGAAGAACGACAAGTAGAAGATTATAGAAAAATGTTCTTAGCAATGGGAAAAGATATAAGAGTAATACTTATAAAATTAGCAGATAGACTACATAATATGAGAACACTAAAATATTTAAAAAGAGATAGGCAAATAGCAATAAGCAAAGAAACAATGGATTTATATGCACCACTAGCAAATAGACTTGGATTGTATTCTTTAAAATGGGAATTAGAGGACTTAGCATTTAAATATCTATATCCAGATGAATATCATGAAGTGGTAGAAGGAATAAACAAGAAAAGAGAAGAAAGATTACAATTCATAGAAAAAATAATGGCAGATATACGAGTAGCGTTAAAAAAACAAAGAATAGATGCAGAAGTAACAGGAAGAGCAAAACATTTATATAGTATATATAAAAAAATGAAAAGAGATAACAAAACATTAGATCAAATATATGATTTATTTGCATTAAGGATTTTAGTAAATTCAGTAAAAGACTGTTATGCAGCATTGGGAGTAGTACATGAATTATATAACCCAATGCCTGGCAGATTTAAAGATTATATAGCAGTACCAAAGCCTAATATGTATCAGTCAATACATACAACATTGCTAGGAGAAAATGGAACACCTTTTGAAGTACAAATACGAACATATGAAATGCATCGAGTAGCAGAATTCGGTATAGCAGCACATTGGGCATATAAAGAAGCAAGTTATTTTGGAAAAAAACAAGCAGTAAAAGTAGAAGAGGATAAATTAGCATGGCTTCGTGAAACATTAGAATGGCAAAAAGACATGCAAGATCCACAAGAATTTTTAGAAACGTTAAAAACAGAGCTATTTGAGGATGAAGTATATGTATTTACACCAAAAGGAAAAATAATAGTACTACCAAGAGGAGCAACACCAATAGATTTTGCATATAGTATACATCAAGAAATAGGAAATAAAATGACAGGATGTAAAATAAACAGTAAAATGATGCCTATAGTAACAAAACTAAAAAACGGAGACATAGTAGATATTATAACATCAGACAAT
Source organism: uncultured Clostridia bacterium (assembly GCA_944393325.1). Taxonomy (GTDB): domain Bacteria; phylum Bacillota; class Clostridia; order TANB77; family CAG-508; genus CAG-269. The sequence continues at coordinate 4,257 of CALXZU010000032.1, read as the reverse complement.
TCAAAAGGACCAAGTAGAGATTGGCTTAAATTTGTAAAAAGTTCAAGTGCAAAAAACAAAATAAAATCTTGGTTTAAAAAAGCACAAAAAAGTGAGAATATCGAAAGAGGAAAAGAATTAATAGAGAAAGAGTTAAAAAGAATAGGGGTATCATATGAAGATTTATTTAAAAACCAATATATAGACCCAATGCTTGAAAAATATAGATATAAAAACTTAGATGACATGTACTTAGCAGTAGGATTTGGGGCAAACTCAGCAGGAAAAGTAATAGCAAGAATGCTTCAAGAATATAGAAAAGAACATGAAGAAGAAGGTGTAGAAGAAAAAATACAAGAACTTGTTAAAGCAAGACAGAGAAGACCAAAAGTATCAGGTTCAGGAATTGTTGTAAAAGGAATAGATAATTGTTTAGTAAAATTATCAAAATGTTGTAATCCACTTCCAGGAGACGAAATAGTAGGATATATTACAAAAGGAAGAGGGGTATCAGTACATAGAAAAGACTGCCCAAATATAAAAAATTTAATATCTGAAGAAAATAGAATGATAGATGTAGAATGGTATAAAGAAAATAAAGAAACATATCAAGCAGATATAGAAGTACGTGCAAATGACAGGTCAGGACTTCTTTTAGATATATTAAAACAAATAGGAACAACAAAAGCATTAATATTAGGAGTAAAAACAAAAACAACAAAAGAAAGAATTGCGATAATAGGAGTAACACTAGAAGTAGAAAATTTAGAAGAACTAAACAGAGCTATAAATGCAATAAGAAAAGTAGATAGTGTATACGAAGTAAGGCGTAGCTAAAAACTGTTTTTGGGGACGGAGGAAAAAAACAGCATGCTAAGAAGAAAGGAATATAAAAATGATATTAAAAGAACTAAAGATTAATACATGGATAGGAGATCCAACTAATTGTTATATTTTATTTGATGAAAAATCAAAAGAGACCATGGTAATAGATCCAGCAGGAGAAGCGGAAAAAATAGAAGAGTTAATAAATATATTAAATGGAAAATTAAAATATATTTATTTAACTCATTGCCATGGAGACCATATATCAGGAGTAACAGAATTGAAACAAAGATGTGGTGGAAAGATATTAATACATTATGATGATGCAGATGGTTTAAATAATGTAGAAATCAATTTAACACCATATATGATGGAAAAACATATAGAATTAGAAGCAGATTCAAGAATAGAAGATAATGACTTAATACATTTAGGTGATTTAGAATTTAAAGTAATACATACACCAGGGCATACAAGAGGAGGAACTTCGCTTTATTGTCAAAAAGAGGCTTGTGTTTTTACTGGTGATACTTTATTTAGAGGCACATGGGGAAGAACAGACTGTCCAACTGGAAGTTTAGAAGAGATTATGAATTCTATTATAAATAAATTATTAATTCTTCCAGATGACACAATTTGTTACCCAGGTCATGGATTAAGTACTAAGATAAGAGATGAAAAACCTATTTATTTAGAATTAAAACCTAAATTGATATAAAAAATAGAAGAAAGTAAGATGAGTAAAACAAATTTTGTAATAATAAGAAAGATACAAGTAATATGTACTTTTATAAAAAATCATTTTAATGTTAGTTATAGTGAAGCAAGAAAAATGTTATATAATTCTAAATTGTATAACATGGAAAAGAAAATAAATGATTTTGTAGTTTTTTGTTTAGAAACATTTAAATTAAAATATAATTTGAGTGGTAAAGAAGTATATAACTTATTTGATAAATATAAAGTATTTAATTATTTAAAAGAAGGTTATGATATGTTACATACACAGGGTGAAGCATGGCTTGTAAATGATATTAAAGAGTTCTTAAAAATTAGAGATTATGATATAGAAAATATAAAATAAGAAAGGAAGATAATATGGCGAAAACAGAACCAAGAACATTATCAGGTTTTATGGAATTATTACCAAGTGACCAGATATTATTTGAACAGATGAAAAATACTATTGAAGAAACATATAAAAAATTCGGTTTTTTACCATTAGATACTCCAATAATTGAACTATCAGAAGTTTTACTTGCAAAAGCAGGAGGAGAAACTGAAAAGCAAATATACAGATTTAATAGAGGAGATAACGATTTATCATTAAGATTTGATTTAACAGTACCACTTGCTAAATATGTTGCTAAAAATTATGGTAATTTAAGTTTCCCTTTTAGAAGATATCAAATAGGAAAAGTGTATCGTGGTGAAAGAACCCAAAAAGGTAGATTTAGAGAGTTTTACCAATGTGATATAGATATAATAGGTGATGGAGAATTAGATTTAATTAATGATGCCGAATTACCTAGTGTTATTTATAGGATTTTTACAAAATTAGGTTTTAGAGATTTTACAATTAAGGTAAATAACAGAAAATTATTAAATGGATTATTTATAGAAATTGGACAAAAAGATAATGCTACTGAGATTTTAAGAATAATTGATAAAATTGATAAAATTGGAAAAGAAGCGGTTATAGAAGAATTAGAAAAAATAAATATAGAAAAAGAGCAAATAGAAAAAATTATTAATTTTATAGAAATAGATGGTACAAATTCTGAAAAAATAGAAAAATTAACAGCTTTAAATATAGAAAATGAAGTTTTTAATAAAGGTTTAGAAGAGTTAGAATTTGTTTATAACAATATGAAATTATTCGGAGTACCAAAAGAAAATCTTAAAATAGATTTAACTATTGCAAGAGGGCTGGATTATTATACAGGAACTGTTTATGAAACATTTTTAAATGATTATAGAGAACTTCGGAAGTGTTTGCTCAGGCCGGTAGATATGAAAATTTAGCAGAAAACTATACTGACAAAAAATTACCTGGAGTTGGTATTTCTATTGGTCTAACACGTCTTTTTTATAAATTAAAAGAACTTAATTTAATAAATGTTAGAAAAAGATCAGTAGCAGATGTTTTAATAATACCAATGGTAGATGATTTAACTGTTCCAATTAAAGTTGCAAATATTTTAAGAGATAATGATGTTAATACTGAAATTTATCTAAATAATAGAAAATTAAAGGCCAAGTTTAAATATGCAGATAAATTAGAAATTCCATTTGTTGCAGTAATTGGTGAAGATGAAATAGAAAAACAAGTAGTTAAAATAAAAGAAATGAAAAGTGGTAAAGAAAGTGAAGTGAAAATAGAAAAATTAGATAGTATGAGAATATCTCTAATATTAAAAGGTGGACATTTTTTTGGAACCTTAGATGAATAGGAATAAAAAACACAAAAAATGTTATGTAAAGAAAAAAGAAAATAAATAAGTAGTTTATATATCAAAACTTTATAATTGTGAAACATTTTTGTAATGAAAATGAAACATAAAATTTGCAATCTTTGTGGTATAATATTTAAAATAAAGACGCCCCCAATTCTAGTGACTTTAGAAATTTAGACGATGGGGAGTTCAGAGGAAAATAAAACCAAAGAAAAAGGAGATAAAGCATGCGTAAAACAAGGCTTGTAACCTATGGAAATGTACATATTAGTGATTTATTAGAGAGAAGAAATAAAATAAATAGTAAAATAGATAGAGGGATGATAACAAAACCTAAAATATTTAGGTTATTTGTTATTATCTTTTTGTTGTCTTTAATATTTTAAAATATATATAAATTTTAAGGAGGAAAATGAAATGAAGCAAAGAAAAGTAAAAATTAAATTAAAAGAAAATGGGATTACATTAATTGCTTTAGTTATAACTATAAGAAATGTAATATATTTGTAAAGAAAATGAAATATACATTTTATGATTCTTATAGTATAATGTTTTTACTAAAACATATGACAAAATTTAACAAAAAGTTTATTGACAAAATAGCATTAATAGTGTAATATTTGAAAAGAAAAATAAAAACCAAAGAAAAAGGGGATAAAACATGAATAAAGCAAGACTTGTAAGCCTTGGGGCTATATATATATATATCGGGAATTTATTAAAAAGATTAAATAATATAGATATAAAGATAACAGCAAAGCCTAAAAGTATTTAGGTTCTTTGTTGTTATCTTTTTTTGATGTAGTTTTTAATATTTTATACAAATATATATGCAAGGGGGAAATAAAGTGAAAGAAAGAAATTTGAAAATTAGAAATAATGTAAAAGGAATTACACTAATTGCATTAGTTATTACTATCGTACTAAACTGCTACCGCAGTGGTCGAAAGTTAGAGTATGCAATGTAAATAAATAGATAAATTTGAAAAAATATAGA
>CALXZU010000031.1 GCA_944393325.1 uncultured Clostridia bacterium | reverse complement strand
ATTTTTATTTGTAAAACCTTTCAAATTCTTTCTACCTCCATTATATTATTTTTAAATTTAAAAGTCAAGATTTATTTAAAAGTAAATATATTCTTTTTTTAATAAAACTAAACTTTTTTGATTAAATAGTCCATAAATACCAATAATTACTTTGATTTATATTCACCTTTATACTTTTATGTACAAAAGCACTTACAGTAAAACCACTAATTAATCTTTTTCTTATTCTTTATACTTCTTGGAATTTTAAGAGAGAACCTCTTTTTATGATTTTTTTAATCTTTATTGATAAAATCTTTACCATAATACTACATTTATCAATTTATGTCAATAAAAAACATTAAAATCTATAAAAAAACATAAAAATTTACAAAATGATCACAATAAAAAATAGAAAAGAAACACTCGGAAATTCCTTATGTCTCTTTAGACTGTTTTAACATTATATCTGCAAATACTCCATAACCTTCTTCTGGATTATCTACAAGAACATGTGTTACTGCCCCTATAAATTTACCATTTTGAATTATTGGCGAACCTGACATTCCTTGTATTATTCCCCCTGTTTTTTCTAATAACTTTTCATCTGTTACTTTTATTCTCATACTTTTATTATCATAATTATTATCTTTGTAAATCTCTTCTATCTCTATTTCATATTCTTGTGGTTTACTATTATCTAAACTACACAGTATTTTTGCTTTTCCTTTTTCTATTTCATTTCTTGTTGCAACTTCCATTTCTTTTGATGTATCAATATTTAAACTTGAAATATTGTCTACTGTTCCATAAACTCCGAATTTAGTGTTTTTACTAATTAATCCTATTGTTTCTTGATTTTCTATTGTACCTTGGATTTTTCCTGGCTCACCTTTTTCTCCTTTTGCTATATTTAATATTCTTGTTGTTACAAATTCTCCTGATGCTATATTTATTAATTCTCCTGTATCTATATCAGATATTCCATGACCTAATGCTCCGAATGTTTTTGTTGATGGCTCATAAAATGTTACTGTTCCAACTCCTGCCGCACTATCTCTTACCCATAAGCCTAATTTATATTCATTATCACTTTGTTTTACTGGTAATATACTACATTCTTTTGTTTCCTGTTTATGAACATATTCTATTTTTACTTTCTCTCCTTTTGACATATTTACTGTTTCTATTAATTCATCTGTTGAATTAATTTGTGTATTATTTATTTTTATTATTCTATCTCCTTCTTCTATTCCACTATTTTCATATGGTTTATATTTTTTATTATCTTCTCCTTCTATTTCTGACATTCCTACTACTAATACTCCATTTGTATATAGTTTCACTCCTGCTATATTTCCTATTGGTATTACTGTTGTCTTTGGTATTACATTTAAATCTATTTCTTTTAATTTAATTAAATTAAATAAGTTTACATTTAAATTTGTCTTTCCTAACTGTTCTCCTTCGCTTGATATTGTCTCTATAACCTCATCATTATTTTTTGTTATTTCTATTCCTAATAATGTTCTAAGTTCTATATTCTCTCCTTCAAATGCAACTATTTCTTCTGGTATTTTTTCTACTGATAATGTATATATATAAATAATAATTAAAAAAAATACTAATAATAACATTTTAACGATTTTCCTCATAAGAATTCTCCTTAAAATTTTCTATTATTAGTATTTACATTTTTTTATTTTGTATACTTTTTTATTTATTTAAAATTTAATTTTTTACCAATCTGTTGTTAGGGGATTAGACCTAAACATACTAAATCGTTCTCTTCCCAGCGCTGTAAAATACATTGTTGCTATCTCTTCGTCCACCTCTTCTGCCATATATTCATATATATTATCTGTCCAATTTACATCAGACTGTGTTACTATTGATGAATACGATGCTAATGCCTCTTGTGGATAAAAATAACTTGTATTTGTTCCATCTGTTATAGATTTTCTTTCAAAATCTATATTGAAAAATGCTCCTGTTATAGTTAAATCTTCTAAATTTTTTTCTGTAGCTCTATGATAATATCCATCATTTGTTGTTATATATATTGAATCTGTATTTACAACTTCTTCTGTTTTTGTATTTGTTACTATTGCATATCCATTATATACTTTTCCACCTATACTTAGACCTTGCATAAAACTTATTATTGATACATTATTTATAATTTGTTCCCATTCATATTCTTTTAATTCAGGCATCTGGAAATTTGTTTGTACGTTTGTATAATCATTATAGTTTGCTATTGCTATTGAAAGATTTTTCTCAATTGTATAACGTATTACTGCTAATCTATGTTGATTAAATAATGAATTAGGGTCTTCTATATTTCCTGTTCCATCTGCACTATTTTTAAAAATCAAATCATCTCCATATACATCTGTTAAATATTTAAGTGTACTAGTTTCTGCATCCTCTTCTACAGCATCACTTGTTCTTAAATTTCCTAATTTTTCGTACACCCACTCTGTAAATTCATATGCATTTTTATAATATTCAATTGCTGAATTATTAACTTCATCATATGTTGCATCTGTCTCTTTTAATCCGTCTGTTAATATTGAAAACCATTTACTATCCGAATCACTTTCATCCTTATAATATTTAACTCCATTTTCTTTATCATATATATAATATTTGGGATTTCCTGCAGCATCAAATCCTACATTTTCACTTAAGCCTTCATCATTAGTTTTATAAGCAATAACTCTTTCTTTTAAAGTCTCATTTGATTTTATAGGCACTCCTCTGTAAGATGAACCGTCTGCTCCAGCATCATCTAATAAATATCCTGTTTTATACACAGCTTCATCTCCAATTATGCCTTCTACTGTTATACAATTGTCTAAGGTATATGTTATAGTAACATCTATATTACCTTTTACATATCGACAACTATAATGAATATATGGTTTTAAGCTATATAGTTTATCTCCTGGCTGATATATAGCAGTATCAGATGTGTCTTTATCATATATTGTATTTTCAAATGGAGTATATATATAATATCCATCATATAACGTATATACTACTGCTGGCACATATTCTTGGAGTATATCTTGATTATACCCAACCATATTAAATTGATTAGCCATGGAATTAAAAAACGAATTTACTGATGCCTCAATATCTCTTATCTTCGAGTTTGCTAAATCTGATGTACTACTGTTTACAGTGTTTAATTGAAATGCTTTTAAAGCATCTGCTGTTGCTTGTTTTAATTTAAAATCATATGATACTTGTAATTCCAAAGTCTCTATTTGATTTTGAACATACACAGTTACTACCATAGATATAGGTAATACTATTATTATAAAAATTACTGCTAAATTTTGAATTTTCATACAAATCTTTCCTTTTGTAATTAAAATTAGCTTGTAATATAAATATTATTACAAGCTAGTAAGTTTTTTACTTATTTTAATTTCCAGCACCATTTGCTGTAACTATACCAGCATGTTCTGCTGCAATTGTATATGTATCATTTCCCGTTACTTTATAGAAAAAGTTTTTAAGTTGTTGTGACAATGTAGAGTTTGTGTTTTGTACACTAGCTGAGAATATATCTCCCTCTTTTAATGCTAATACCACATTTCTTCCTGCATCATCAGTAGCATCAATTGTATCCAATATTTGAGATGTATACATTGTATAATATACATTTTCTCCTATTTTTGTTGATTCTACTTGTGTAGTTTTCTTTCCAGGGTTTTCATCTAATACTTGTAATGTCATTTCCACATCATAACTATTACCTGTTGCTGCAAGAGTTTGTACAAAACTATTATATTTATCTATTGATAATCTACCTGTTGTTCTAACATCATCAACAAATTCTGTTGTTGCTGTTTCAACTGATAATTGTGAAACATCATCTGTTCTATCAGACATTGTCATTAGCGGAAATATAAACATCAAAACCGCAGCTAATACTATTGCTATTACTGTAATTAATGTATCTCCCATTTTCTCCTCCTTCGGTATTAAATACCTAATTAATTATTGTGTATGTTATTACCCTTTTCTCTGTCAAATTTGCTTCAGGTACATTTTCGCCAGCAGTTCCTCCTGTTCCATCTTCTCCTTTAGCTTGCTCTTGGTAATACACACCTATGCTTTCTTCAAATACCCAATTATTATTTTTAATTATACCATATAATCCGCCATCTGACAAGTTTCCAAATTCAAAAGAAGATGAAAAATAGTCTTCCATATTAGTATTCCAATCTCTATATTTATTTCCATATAATAATCTCATAATAAATTGTAATTTTCTTTCATCACTTCCTAATGTTCCACCATGTTCCATATCAATTTCATAAACCTCTACAAATTTTCCATAATTTGGTTGTGTTTTATCATCTTCCCTTATCTTATATAAGTAATATCCTTTTTCTTTTAAATTGTCAAATACTATTCTATAATTTTCTCTATATGCCTTATATATTGTTGGTATTACACTTTCTAAACCTACAATTCTTTTTGTAACTAAATTCCCATGTTCATCTACATTTTGATCTACATATGTATAATCATATTCTCTATCATTGTAATCTAGTATTAATTGTGCCGTTTGCCTTGCTTGTCCAAAGGAGTTGATAGCTATGGTTAAAGCTAACACAAATATTAATACTGCTGCCGCCATTTGCAATGCATCTGCTGCATTCTCCATAAATATCTACTCCTTTCGAAAACATTATTTTTAATTGTTTCTATATATAATTTATTACCAAATATTAATTTACAGTTATAGAAACAGCTGTTATATATCCAGAATCCGCATCTGGAGTACATTCTACAGTATATGTTGAACCTGTTGATGCTTTAGAATAAACTGCTGAAAGATCTCCTGTTGGAGCTGTTCCTCCCCACTCTCCAGCATTAGTTACAGTTACATTAATCTTTCTTGTTTCATCATCTTGATATGTTATATTATTACTTTTAATTTGATCTAATAAAGAATTCACTTGTGCTCCTCTTACTCTTGTTCCTGAATATTGTGAAAATTTTTGGTTAAATGATGATACTGCAACTTCATCAACAGCTCCTGCATCTGCAACTCCTGCTGCTTGATTGTAAATCATTATACCTAATGATATAATTAAGATTGATAATAATATAGCTCCTGCTATAATTAATGCTTTTGACGCATTCTCCATAATAAATTCCTCCTTTAATTTTTACTTTTGTTTATATATTTTATATTATAAGCCAAATTTTTTATTTTGGCAATTTTAATAACAAAATTTTTAAAAATTTTTATTGTGTAATTTGTTCTATAAGCATATATTTTACTTTTTTGCTAGGATGATACTCGATTTTTGTACATTTAAACTTTATACCACTATAGTATTCTACAAAATTTTGCATTCCACCTGAATATAAAGTTTCCATGTTATATATAGTATCAGTGTCTAACATTTTTACATCTATTTTAATTGAATTAGTTTCATTTTCTTTAAAAATACCTTTATCATCTTTTTCAACTGCATTTGTTAAGTTATTATCATATGCTTTATTAATTATTGTAACCACATCTGCTCCATAAAATTCTTGATTATAATAACTTTCAAATTGATTGTTTTCCCTTTTGGCTTCATTATAATTTGCTTTATAATTTAAATACATATATGAAATTCCTACAATTATAATTATACCAACTAAGAATATTATAGCTAATTTTTTCATACTTGTCCTCTTCTTTAATTTACTTGAGTAAATTCTATAAAATTCACCCTTTCAGTATTTGGATTAATAGTAACACTACAATTATATAATGGCAAACCAGTATATTTATTTTTGTCACTATCTTCATATTCAGCAAAATTTTGTAATTCATATTTTACAGCCTCATTTAAGTTTTCTGATGAAATAGTTTCCATATTCTCATATAGAGCTAATCTAACTTTTGCTCTAACTCTTATATAATAATTACTATCAGTTTGTCCTACTAACCCATATGTTTCATTATTGCTTCTTGCTAAATTTACTACTGTAACTATATCATGAATTGTTATATCTTGTCTACCCTCATATTGTGTAAATTGTGTATTAAATTCATTTATTCTATTTTGTTCATTAGTTTTATGAGCTTCAGCAGATGCTGCACCAAAACTTGTAATCAAATATACTGCTAATGATAATATCATCAATCCTATTAATACACCTGCCGCCATCATTAATGCCCTTGATGCATTTTCCATATTCTACTCCTATTAATTAAATTTACCATTAAAATCAAACTCCATACTAATAACTCTTCCTGTCTCTCCATCATATTCTATATTTTCACAATCAAAATGTGCTCTTTTAAATTGTATATATTCATAATATGTATAAACATCTTCTTGTATTGTTGTTTTTTTACTTGGACTTTTAGATTTATTTGTCAAATCATCCACAGAATTTATTTTTACTTTAGTTGATGCTGCATTAAAATTACTAACTCTTACATCATCACTACTAGAACCGGTAAATATTGCAGTCATTCCTGTTGTTAAGTTTGTTAGTGACGATTGACCATAAGCATCTTCTAAATCATCTATTGTTTGTTTTATAGTATTTTCAAATGTATTTACATTTTTGCTTACAGTATAGCTATCTTTTTTAAATAATCTATTTGTTATTCTATCAGCAGATAATTCTATTTGCTCTACTGTAAAAGTAATTGTCATCGGTTCATACCTTATTTCTTCTCCACTTTCACCAACACCTTCCCATGATTGTCTTCTATTATAATCAATAACTTTATTTAGCGAAGAATATAAGTCACTTCCTCTTACATCATCTCTGTTGTAAGTTTCAAACTGTTGGTTAAATTCAGCTATTTGAGCAGAACGTGTACCTTGGGTATCAGTTTCTTGGTAAGATGTTAGATTACCAAACATAAGCATTAAAGCTCCAATAATCATAAGTGCAATTAGTACACTACCTGCCATAATAAGTGCTCTTGATGCATTTTCCACTTATTTTCCTCCTTTATTTTTAACTTGTAGCTGTCATTGACTCAAATGATGATGTCATACTTGTTAATCCTATAAATACTAATGGAACAATTAAGTATCCAACAAACATACACACCATCGGTGCAAAACCTATTGCTTTTCCTATCATACCTTTTCTTTTAATTAATCTTTCATTTGACTCTTTTCTCTTTTCTTGGTAGTAATCTCTTTCTGAATCCAACTCATCAAATGCATCTTTGATAGGTATTTTCTCAACTGCTGCTTGCATACTTTCTATAATTCTTATCAAAGGCATATAAGAAACATCTTCTTTCATTGCCTCCAGTGCCTCCCAAGCTCCAGCTTCATAGTTGTTCACACACTTAGTAATCTGAGGTTTAAATATATTTGAATATCTTTCAAGCCACTCTAATATAATTTCAACATTAACCCTTTCAATTCTCATAAGCATCATGATAATTGTTTGGAACTGCATAACCTCATCTTCCATCTCTAACTGTCTCATCTTAACTTGGAAATATAATAACCAAATCGGTCCCATATACGCAACTACTGAGAACACACAAGCTAAGAATAATTCAAACCATTGCATATATTCACTATTTACAATTTGTAATTTTTCATAAATTCTTTCAGCCGCTGTATCAATTTCTTCATCATTTGCGTCTTCATAATAATCCAGTCTTTCAACGACAGGTCTAATTTCCTCTACTGTTGCATTCAAATCTCCTCTAAACTGATCTAATACAATATTATCTTGCTCAGTAACTTCCATAGCTTTTGCCTCATCCTTTTCATCTAAGCCACCGTATTATATCGTAATCAGTAGTTGGCTCTGTATACACATAATTTATTGCAACTTTATGTAATTGCATAAAAATTACTAACGAAGCAAAAAATGTAACAATAGCTAAACAAATTCTATTAATATACAGCCACCTCATCTTTTGTGAAGATGCTGAATCTTTTAATAATTGATTTACTTTTCTATATTCTTTTGTTCCTTCTTTTGGAATAAATAAATCAACAATCTTTTTAATTGGTTTTTTCTTATATAATTTCTCCTGCCATGGATTTTCAGTATTTTTAGTATTCATAGCAGTTGAACCATTATCTTTTAGCTTTCTTACCAAAATATAAGATAAGAATGTAAGTAATAATATAATTATTTGTACTATCATACCAGGCTTTCCTAAATACCAACTAGCCGTAAAACTAAAGTTTGAAATAGCCCAGCTTTTTAATGGTTCAAGTAATAATACTGGTGCAATAGAGATAACAGACAAACTCTGGAATACATAATTTAATTTATCTCTTTTTAAAATCTCTAATTGCATTTCTTGGGTAATATTATTAACATTTTTTAAGTAAAGTGATGCACCATCTACTTTTCTATCACCAAATTCCTTAGTTAAATAAGAAACTCCAGCAAATTCTTTTAAGAAACTATTAGGTGCTATATCATAATATTTTTCAAGTTCCATTTCAGGGTCATCTGAAATTAATATTTCATATATCTTTTCACCTTGTCTTGAAATATCCTTTTCATCATCTTGAGATACTTGGTAAATTGCCTCTTCTACCATGTTAAACTCATGATATGCATGTCTTATTTCTGAAAAGAAATCTATTTGCTCTTTTAATATTTTATTATCTATTTTATCAACAGAACCATCTATGAAAGTATCAATCATAAATAATTCAAATATTAATAAAATAAACATAAGTAAGTAATTGCTAGCTGTTATAATAATTGTTAAAAGCATTATTGGTACTATTATTGCAAGTGACTTGGTAAGAATTTGTGCAGTACCTTTTCTTGTATTATACTCATCATCTATATTTACTATCTCTAATCTTCTTCTAATTTTAAGTACATATCTTTTTATAAAAGGTATTTTTATATATGTAAGATATAGTTTTTGAAATAAGATTTCTCCTGAAAATGACTTTTCCTTTGTACCTTGTTGTAATTGTTGTATTCTCTTATATTCTGATGTCTGCATTTTTTTAGATAATACATAATAAATAAGTATAATTATAACAAAGGCTCCTGCTGATCCACCCATCAAATATATTATCATTTGGTTGTCCACTTCTTATTTAGCACCTCCTCTTCTAACTTTAAGTAGTTTTTGTATTAAACTTCTGTTTTCTTTCTTCTACCTCTTTTTTTAGGTTCTTCTGCACCTGCTGATACTTCTACTAATTCTTTTTCTTCTTCTGTTCTTACTTTATCCAAAATATTTCCCCAATGTTTTGTTATAAATTTATCAAATTCAACAACATCTGTTGCATCCATATTTAGTCTCATTTCTTTTAAGTTATGTTCAGTAATTGGGTTTGTTATTTTATATTCACCATCTACATATTCTAATATATTTCTATATTCATACATTTTTCTATCTGTAACTTTTTCAAAATAACGAGTTGCATTATCGAAGAATTTATCAAATTTACCTTCTAACGTCTTTTCCTTTCTGTGGTCAAATGTATATTCACTTTTTTCCTCAACTGGAATACACTCAGTAATTCTTTCTACATATCTTTTTCCTCTAAAGTCTTTTGTTAAATGTATATCAAAGTTCAAAACTTGTACAACTTGCTCTTCTGCTGTTTTTTCATTGTTGAACTGTCCAATTCTAAGCATTGAGTTTCTTAGTGCTGTTACTAAGTTAGGGAATGTCTTTGCGTGGTGTGTAAATAATGTAAACTTAGAAGCAACCTGTGCTGCTTGTATCATCCATGCAGCAACGTGGTCAGTTGCAACCTCACCGATGATATTAACAGAACCGTCAGTTTTCTTTTGAACGTCCAATCCCTCTTGTCCAGAAATTGTTTCAGTTTCACGGAATGTAAGTATATTTCTTGTTGGATAAATTTTTCTTAAGTGAAGCTCGAATGCAGTTTCCTGAACACGGATATTCATTGTTTCATATATATTTTCTATCATACCCATAAGCATTGTTGTCTTACCACAACCCTGCTCACCAGTAATTGATATAATTCTTGCACCTTTTACCAAATATTTTAATAATTCTATTGATTCATCACTTCCTGGCTCACCTTTGAACCATTGCTCTAATGTTGAACGTTTAACGTCGAATTTTCTTACGAAAAATGCCCATGTTTCAGACATACTAGGTCTAACAACAACTACACGAGAACCATCTTTCATTTCATTGATTTTATAACCATTTGTATCAGATAACTGACCAGGGTTATTGTATTTATAAATATTCTGACATACTCTTTTTAGTTCTGCTTCTGTTCCAAAAGATAAGAATGCTAAACGTATTGATTTACCTTGGAAGAATATCCAAATACTATCACATGCTCTTGGCACTTTATGTTCTGATACTTGATTTAAATAATCACTGTCTGTTTGTGCAACCTGACTTAAGAAACTTTCTGGAAGACCTGATACACCACCAGACACACCATCTATATTCATATCTCTTACTTCATCAATTGAACTATATCCTTTGTAATGTTGATAAATCCTTTGTACAACTACACCTAATTTGTCGGCAAATTCAAGTACAGGACTTTCTTTTTCAAAAATATCTTCTATTTCATCTGATGTAATAACATATGAAGGTTTAGTTTCTCCTTCTATATATTTAAGTTCTGCTAAATTGTATTTTTTGATTATTTCTGTTAATGCTTCATATCCAAATTCTTTTTTATATATAAATACTAAAATATCAAATTTATCTTGTGGTGTAAGTAAAGATGGAATATCAAATGGAATTGCTTTAGATATGTTACTTTCAGTTACTCCATATTCTTTTTCAAGTAAATCATATATTAATTCTTTAACATATCTTTTATCATTAACATCTCCATATGTACAACCTTTTAAAGCCTTCTTTAATTCATACTTTTTATTTTTTCTTCTTTTTAACTCTTCTTCAGAAAGACCTATATCATATAAGTTGATTTTAGTAATTTCGTCAAGTCTTTTTTTAACAAATTCGGTCATCATTTCTATTGTATAAGTTTTATCGTCAACATTTAAAGTATTTTCTACTTCTGCTGATTTTTTCTTCTTTATTACATAGAAAATTCCATAACCTGCAATAGCTAAAACTGCTATTGTTAGAAGAATATTCATTATAGTCATGGCTTGTCCACCCTCCTTACATCTTCATTGCTAAATCTTGTAACCTATATATAATATTATCTGTCATCCTTTTTACTTCTGACATAAATAAAGCATTTCTATCTTCCTCATCATTTATTTTTCTAAGCCTTAAGAATAAATCCGGCAATTTTGCTTCTTCACATGCTTCGAAAAATAGCGTATTATATGGTATTGTTGAAACTTTATTTTTTTCATTCATATATCTTGTTATATTTTTTACAGTATATTTTGAATATTTATCATATCTACCAATTAATACTAATGTCTTTTTAGAATTAAGAATTGGCAATTCTTCTCTAATCTTCATAAAATTATTTATACTTATTAGCCTTTGGTTTAGGCTTGCTATAACTAAATCTGATTTTTGTAGTATTTGGTTGTATATTTCAGGTCCAAGTTTGTAATCCAAATCAACCAAAACCATATCATAATAGTTATTTGCTAAATTTATTATATCAGGGTAATTAAGTTTTAACTCTTCATATTCAAGTTCTTCACCTTTAAATGTTGGTAATATTTCTAATCTATCTTTAAATATTATTTTTGTATAATTAGTTATTTGTTCTGGTGAAACCCTATTGCTTTTCATTAAAGTCTCTAAACCTACAACTCCATCTTCCATGGCAGTGTTAGAATTAGCATTAGGTCCAAATAATCCTAAATTCTTTTTAATTCTTTTTTCTTCCCAAAAGCAACGATCTAATGTAGCATCTTTATGTCCTGTTGAGATAATCAAAATTCTATTATTATGTTCAATAGCCATATGAGTAGCTATCGCTGCTATTGATAAGGTTTTACCTGTCACTTCTCCTTTATTATTCCAAAACGTTATAACTGACATTTTTACGCTCCTTTTTCTATTGTTTTTATAGCTTTTAAAACTTTGCTATCTGATGTATCCCCTAATATTTGTTGAGCCATATATGCTAAACCATCTTTATATTGTACACTCAATTTTTTGAATTTTATTTTAGATACTCTTTGATTTTCATATATAACACTCATGTCTCCATTTTCTACTGGAAAATAAATTCTATTTTCATCCCATATTACTTTATATCCTAAAGATAAGAAATTCAAATAATCATCTTCTTCTTTAAGCATTTCTTTAGAAAACAATACTTTTGTTAAGCTAATTGCTGAACCAATTCCTGTTAATGCTTCTAATCCTCTTTTTAGAGAATATACATCAAATGATGTTACAAAATAATTTTTATTTGCACCTTCTAAATAGAATTCTTGGAAACCTTCACTATTATCTGTATCAACAAGTACTATATCATATTCTGAGTCTAAGTTTTCTGCTATTCCTAAGTATTTTTTAATATCGTCTTCATGATGAAACCCTACTGCTATATCAATTTCTTCATATTCTGTAACATACATTGTTGTAGGGTTTATAACAGGTACAACATATTTTGCTTTTTGGCTAACAGTTGCATCAATTACTAAAACTCTATTTCCCAACACTGTAAGTATTTTAGCTATATTTAAAATTAAATCAGTTTTATCATATCCCCCTATAAACCCTATTCTTTTCATTTTTCTCTCCTTTTTTCTTTCTTAAGTTTTATTGTGCTGTATTTGTTGTTGTATTTGTAGTTGTACTTCCACTTGTAGTTGTTGTTGTTGTTGTTGCTGATGATACTAATCCTTCCAAGTAATCAACTCTTTCTTCTTGTGATCTTGTTATACTGTCTTGCATTTGTGTTTCTAAGTTTGATTGTCCTTGTTCTCCTTGGCTATCTATTTCTGGTTGTATATATTCATTTCTTAAATTAGCACTATTTCCTTGTGAATATCTATTAGTTAATTCTGTCATTGCACTTTCTAATATATTTGGATTATTCGTTAATAATGCCGATGTTTCAGAGTTTACTGCATATGTTGGAGTTGCCGCTCTTTGCATTCCTGGGTCCGTATACTTTGTAGCATATAGTTTTGCTCCGGTAACTCTTGCCGCATCTACTATTGCACAACTCATATGTAATATTTCATCTTCTGATAAGTCAACCCACATTGTAGTTTGTGAATCTGTATCACCAACTATTGGTATTTCTACTTCTTTTTTAGAAACAACTATGAAATCTTGTCCATTTGGCAACATTAATCTTATATCTATATAATCTCCTGTAGCCAAATCTAATGGCAATACTACAACATTATATTCTTGTCTTCTTACATCATCTTGTACTGTATTGTCGCCTTTTTCAAGTAACTCTAAAGTAAGAACAGTATTAGCATTCATATCAACTTTTGCTATTAATGGTACTGATACTAAGTCTAAATATTCATTTTCTCCATCACGTTCAATATATCTATTTTCAGGATGAAGCTCATCTTTAAAAACCTCATACTCTCTACCATCAATTGTGATATAATTTTTATTAACCATCTCTCCTGTATCTTCGTCTTCTTCTGTTTTTGTTGTTATCTGATTCCCATCTTTATCTTGTAATGCATAATCTGTGAATAAATCAGCTGTACTTGTTGCATTACTTGGTACTACTGCAGAGTTAATTTCCATTAATGAATACATATCATTAGTTATCACATCTCCTGATCTAACATTTGTATTTAAAACATATACTTTAACCCTACTTTCTTCAGTATCAGCTAATTTTTGATTAGCTTGCATTAACATCATAGCTAAAAATGCTATTATAAGTCCTGTTATAACTAGCATTAATAACATACCTAATAAAAATGAATTTCTTGCTTTTCTTTGCATTGGATTTGTTGCCATGACAAATTCCTCCCTTAAAATATATTTTAATTGTATTTTCTACATCATCTATTTTATTTTAACTCAAATCGATTTCAAAATCAATGGAATTATATAACTGTTACTAAAAGTTAATATTTTTGTAATACTTTTGTAATATTTTAGCTACACCATCCTCATTATTTCCTTCTGTAATTTCATCTGCAACTTCTAAAACACTTAATGTACTTTGTTTCATAGCAATACCTAGCCCTGCATTTTTTATCATATTTTTATCATTGCTATTATCTCCTATTGCCATTACTTCTTCTTTTTTAATATTTAATTTGTCTATTAAAAATTTTATTGCTTCCCATTTATCTACATTTTCTGTAGATATTTCTGAGTAAAAATAAGAAATTTGATATTCTTCTGTTCCATGCACTATTGTTTTCCTTGCCATATGTGATACATCTAAGATTTCGATATTTTTAATTCCTTTTAATTTCTTTATTATTGAATTAAAAACTGTTTTAGTTTCATCACATATTGTTATTTTCAAAAATTTTGCATCTTCTTTATTTTTCACATATTCATACATATTATTTACAATATTTATTTTTGTTTTTTTACTTTCTTCTTTTTTCAAGTTTTCTTTATGATAATATAAAACATTATATTTTAAACTTGTTGCTAAAATTTCTCTTTCAGTATATACATTATATGAAATACTATTTTCTTCACAAATTTTTATTATCTCTAAAACTTTTTCTTTTGATAATGTTTTTTCGTATATTATTTCGCCTTTTTTCACATCATAAATAATAGCACCATTTCCTGCAATAAAATAATTTTTACTTTCAATTTCTTTTGCAATTTCTTTTATTGAAGCAATTGGTCTCCCTGATGCAATTATAACTTCTACACCTTGTTTTTCTACTTCTTTAATTGTATTTTTTGTTTCTTCGGAAACTACACCGTAACTATTTAGCATAGTTCCATCTAAATCTATTGCAACTAATTTATACATATTTCTCTCCTTTTCAACAAAATTCATTATATAAATAATATTTAAAAAAAGCAACTATTTTTTCAACAATTTTACAATTTTTTTCTAAAAATTTCCTGTTTATTTTTTATCTTTTTTGAGAATGATAGTATTAGAAAAAGCAAAAGTTTTTTCTAGTTGTAATATTACAGGAGGTGAAAAAACAAATGGCAAATTCATCAAACAAAAAATTAGTACCAGAAGCTATGACTGCTTTAGATAAATTCAAATATGAAGTAGCTAGTGAAGTAGGAGTAAACCTTAAAGACGGATATAATGGTGACATCTCAGCAAGAGATGCTGGTAAAATAGGTGGACAAATGGTTAAAAAAATGATAGAACAAGCTGAAAGAAACATGAAATAGTTTTACTTTTTCCGACTCTTTTTCAGGTAGGAAGTTATGTTTTGCTTTTATACATATATAAAGGCAGGATTTGATTTCCTGCCTTATATTAATATTTTCCAATATACTTTTCTATCTAAACATATTCTTTCTATTATTTTTACATTTTGATTATATCTATATTCTTAGTTATCTCAACAAAAAATTCTGAATTCCATAAATTTAAAGAATCTTTATCTTCTATAAATGTTATAACATCTTCTTTTGCATCAGCATAATTTATCTCTTTAAATTTTTTATTTAATAGATTTTTTAATATATCTATATTAAAATCCGAATTTTCTGTTATTACCTTTGATTCAATTAACTTTGATTTAATCAATTCTAAATTTACTTTTGTTTCTTTAGATAAATAAAACACATAATCATATAAATCTCTACCTTTTGTCCTGTAATTCCAGTTTCTGCACAATATCGCATGTATTTTTCCTGCAAATTGAGATGGTTCGTCATATAATCTAACTTGATGTGGTGAAGGTAATAATTTATATTTAAATTCATATGTAGCACCACTTGGAGGATTTACATCTACTTCAAACTTTATTTTTATATTTTTTAGAAATGTCATATTTTTCATATTTTCATTTGGAAAAAATATAAATATATGTTCTTTTGTGTCTCCCTTTAAGAAAGCTGAAAAAATATTAGAATCTTTCGTTTTTTCTTTTGTAATAATATCTAAATTCAAACCATAAGCCTTAACTTCCTTTTCAATAAAAGGAAAATATTTACTTAAATCAAAATCTCTATTAGGCTTTAATAATGCAAAATCTAAATCTTCAGAAAATCTATTTAATCCATAAAATATTCTTAACACTGTTCCTCCATAAAAAGCTGCTTCATTAAAAAAACCTCCTCGACTTAACCCACAAATAACAATTTCTTGTATAATTTCCTTAATAGCATTAATTTCATCTATAGTATTTTTTATGTCATATTTGGCTAACATACTATTTAATACACTATTCATTTTCTTTTCTCCTTATATATCTATATAATAAACTTACATTTGTAGAATTATAAGAATTTGATATTTCTTCTATATCTTGTAAATTTAATTTGTTAAATTCATCAATATCAATTCTTAAATCATTAAATAAAACATTCTCTAATTCTTTCATATTTTTTAAAGGTGATAATGTATATAACTTATCACATAATGCTTTTTCAGGACTTGCTATTTGATATGAATAATTACCTTCTTCTACAAGCCTAATTCCTAAAGGATACACTTTTTCTGGTATATCTCTATATAAATAAGTACCAAATTGATTATTATATACTTTTTTCTTTTTCTTATTAAGTGTAGCACTTGTAAAAGCTGTTACTTTTTCAGGAATAAGTCCATAATAAGACAAAGCAAAATCAAATGATAAATAAGATGGTCCATATATGCTCCCTGCCAATAAATAACCATTTACTGAAGAATCAGTTTCATATAAACCATTTATTATTTTTATTAATTTTCCTTTTTTAATTTCGCGGCAAATTTTGGTATTTGGATTAGAA
This sequence comes from uncultured Clostridia bacterium, assembly GCA_944393325.1. Taxonomy (GTDB): domain Bacteria; phylum Bacillota; class Clostridia; order TANB77; family CAG-508; genus CAG-269. Next base: position 4,147 of record CALXZU010000031.1, on the reverse strand, counting down.
TATTCCTTTAAATTTTCTTTTATCATATTATTTGTTAATATCATATTTTCACCTCTTTTTATCATTTTATAATATTTTGTGGTGAAAATCAATACTTTTTTAAAATTTTTTTAGGTTCAAATAAGTTCTATTCTATTCTTCATATGTATAAATTTATGTAATTGTTCTCTTCTTTTTTAGTTTACGATTTTTTAACGTCAAATATATTTTTAACTCCTAGTGAAGTAGTAGTAAACCCTAAAGACTGATATAATGGTGAGATCTACCATCTTTCATTTTTTCTATTAACTTTTTATAAATTCCTTTCATCCATGGCTCTGAAGATACTTCTATTACCTTATCAATATCAACCCATTTAACACCACTGTTTTCATCTTCTTTAACCTTTAAAGCATCATTTTCATCCGCTTCTAAAAAATAAGAAACATTCAAGTGAACATGTGAAGAAACATACTTTTCTTCTTTAACATGTCCATTTACACAAATTATTTCTAAAGAAAAAATATCATCTAAAATCGGTTTTACATTTTTAACCCCTGTTTCTTCTTTTAGTTCTTTTATAGCGACATTTAATAAATTACTATCTCCATCGCTGTGCCCACCAGTCCAAGACCAAGACTTATAAATATTATGATATACCATAAGAACTTTTGTCCTTTTATTATTTACTACCCAACCAGATGCCGTAAAATGTCCATATTCATTATTTCTTGTTAATACATCATCAAAATCATTAATATATTTAAGCATAACATTTCTATCGCTTTTTTCTTGTTCATTATATGGTATATATTTTTCTATTCTATTTTTTAAATCTTCCATTCCTTCCATTTTTCATTCTCCAAATTTCTTTATATTCTTTATTTTATCTTCTTTTTCAGATTTTGGCCTCAATATAATTGAAGCAGGATTTCTCCCGCTTCTTTAACATTTTATAAATTTATTCTTCTGGCTCTACTAAACCATAATTTTTACCATCTTTTAATTTATGCACAACATTTACTTTATTTGTTTCTACATTTATAAAAGCTAAGAAATTATGTGTTGGTTTTTCTTGTAATTTTAGTACTGCATCTTCTGGAAGCATTGGTTTAATTTCATAATAAGATGTTTTTATAATTTCATTTTCAACCTCTGCATGTTTTTCTTGGTTTACTTCCATAGTTCTAATAGAACCTTCTCTTAACATTTTTTCTTTCTTAGTTTTAGCTTTTCTAATTTGTCCTTCGATAATATCTATATCTTTATCAATAGACGCATACATATCTTTATCCTCAGTTACTGCTCTATACTTTTCTCCATTTGCTATAACATAAATTTCAGCAATTTGTTCTTCCCTTTCTGTTCTTAAAGTAACTTCAGCTTCTGCATCTTCAAAATATTTATCAACTCTGTCTAACTTTCTTTCCACATAATCGTTTATTGCTTCTGTTATCTTTAGTTCCTTTCCTATTATTTTTATTTTCATAAAAATCGCTCCCTTCTCTTTTAAAGTTAATCTTTTAAGTTATATGTTTATTATATCTGTTATTTAGATTTTTTTCAAGTTTTTTAGAATAATTCCAGAAAAAAAGAATAAACCTAATTTTATTATTGATTATTTATATTTTAATAGTAATATATGGTAGCTGTCTGTTCTCTTTATTTTTGATAATAGATGCATTGTTTCAAATACATCATTTATTGTATCACAATGTGGAATTTCTTCTAATTGTTTTATTATTGTTACCAAATCTTTTAATATATTTAATTTTCTTTTTTTCTCTCTTTCCTCTTTTCTATTCAAAAAACATCGCTCCATTTGGATAAAATTTATTTTATCCTATCAAATTTACGATTTTTTCTTATTTTTCTATATTTTTTATTGTGAAAAATTTTACTCTTTTTTACTAAGAAAAATAAAGCACCATATAGGCACTTTATCTGCTTCTATTATCTTTACCTTGAATAAATGATTGATATAATTTTCTTAATTGTTCACCAGTAATATTTACTACTTTTCCGCCTTTAGGATTAATCATTTCATTACCAAATACAACCCAAATAACATTTCTAACTGTTTCTTTAGGCATATCAGCTTCTCCATCTGTAAATATTATTTTGTTTGGTACTTTTCTTGAAAAAGCTCCAACTGCTACATTAAAATCTGTTCCTCCACCTATCGGGAAACTCATATTATCAATATCTTCTGGTTTTTTAAGTTCTGTAAATCCGTGGAATTCTGTATTAAAACATCCTACTTTTACTTTCGAATTAGCTAATATATTTTTACATTCCCTTAAAAAGTTTCGTAATAAGATTTCACTTACAGAACCACTTGTATCTACCAGAATCTCTGTTTCTGGTATAGGGATTTCCTCTACTCTATGCCTAAAATAACCATTTCTCATCCTAGCATTTTTTCTAGTCCATTCTTCATTATACTTTACTGCTTGTCTTAAAAGTTTTCTCCAATCTATTAAAGGAGTAGCAATACCTATGTCAGACAATTTTTTTCCTTGTCTTTGAATTCCTGTTCCTGCTTCGCGTGATGATTGTTCTGCTAACTCTTTACTTAATTCTTGTAATTGCTTTTTTCTTTCTATCTTGTTTTGTTTAAAGGTTTCTTTTTCTCCTTTTTCAGCAAACTCCTTAGTTTGTTGTTCTTTCTGTTCAATGTCATCTTGTTTTTCTTTATCTTTAGTTGTTGTTTTGCTCTCTTTTTCTTTTTTAGCTTTTTGCTTTGCTTGTTCTTGTTGTTCTTTTTTTCTTTCTTCTATTGCTTTATCCCATAAACTATGAGTATCATGACCAACATCAGTTTGTTCTTCTTTTTGTTCTTGTGAATTCTGTTGTCCTTGACTACCTTGAGAACTTTGCTGTTCTTGATTTCCCTGCGAACTTTGTTGTTCTTGATTTCCTTGTGAGCTTTGTTGTTGCTCTTGTTGTTCCTGTGAACCTTGTTGCTCTTGATTTCCTTGTGAGTTTTGTTGTTGCTCTTGTTGTTCCTGTGAACCTTGTTGCTCTTGATTTCCTTGTGAGCCTTGTTGTTGCTCTTGTTGTTCCTGTGAGCCTTGTTGTTGCTCTTGTTGTTCCTGTGAGCCTTGTTGTTGCTCTTGTTGTTCCTGTGAGCCTTGTTGCTCTTGTTGTTCCTGTGAGCTTTGTTGTTGCTCTTGTTGTTTTTTCTTTTCCTCTAATAATTTATTATACATTTCTTCTGCATCATAATTTAATGCTTCCGGAATATCTACTCCACCTTCAATTATTGGCAAACCATCTTGTTTCAATAGGGCATTTATTACTGAATCTGTTGCAATATTCCAAAGCCTACTATCTTTTCCCTCACTTCTAAAAATATGTTCAAAAGCTACATGACATACTTCATGAGCAAATAAAAAAGTTCTTTCTTTATCTGATAAGCCATTTACGAATTTTGGATTATACAGTAATACTTTTCCATCTGTTCCAGCTGTTGCTATGTCTTTATTTGCTTGAAATTCAAGATTTGCTATTACACTTCCAAAAGTAGGATACTTAATAAGAAGTTTTCTTTTTATAACATCTATATCTACACTCATATCTGTACTCCTTAAATATTAATCATGTTTTAATTATTATACGCCTTTTACTTCGTCCCCTTTATTTTCTTCTCTTGCCAAATATTTTTCATAACTTCCATTTATTTTATTATATGCTAATATTCCTGCTTCAGAAGTTTCTCGGGCTTCTCCTGCGGTGTGCTCACTAACCATTTTCTTTTTTGCTTCTTCTTGCTCCATTAATCTTAATTCTTGTATTTGCTCTAGTCTTTCTTCATCTCCACCTGCCCATTGTACTTCAAACTTTTTACATACCTCTGCTCCTAATTTCTTTGTGAATTCTCTTACCTTTGGCATATCTTTACTTTCTACTGCTACTAATCCAGATACTGTTGCTAACTTTTTTCCTAAGTCCATTTCTTCTAGTTCTTCTTGTGTGTAATTTCCTTTTAATACATCTTCTATAGTTATTGTTGGTGATTTGCAGAAATATATAAAATCTATTGTTAAATCTTCTCCCACTATTGCTCTTAATGTACTTGGATTATTACTTGCATACAACATATCTGATGCCATCTTCCATCTTCTTGGATCTGCGTGTGGTTCTGGATGTTCTCTATTATATGGTG
>CALXZU010000030.1 GCA_944393325.1 uncultured Clostridia bacterium | reverse complement strand
GAAAGTATCGGTAATCAAAGAAATATTTTGCAAAGATATGTAAAGGAGAATGATTTATGTTTTGTAAAAGAATATGTTGATGATGGAGTAAGTGGTACAACATTTGATAGACCAGGATTTAATGAAATGCTACAAGATATTGAAAATAAAAATATCAATATGGTTATAACAAAAGATTTATCAAGACTAGGTAGAGATTATATTAAAACAGGATTTTATATAGAAGATTATTTTCCCAAAAACAATGTTAGATATGTTGCCATAACAGATGGAATAGATACATATTTAGACAGTAACAATAATGATATAACACCTTTTAAAGCAATTATGAATGATATGTATGCCAAAGATATTTCAAAGAAAATTAGAAGTGTTTATAAAGAAAAGCAAAAACAAGGCGAATATCTTTGTAGTACAACTGCTTATGGCTATAAAAAACATCCTAGTATAAAAAATAAATTAGTTGTAGATAGAAAAGTAAAAAGTGTTGTAGAAAAAATCTTTGATATGTATTCAAATGGACATGGGAGCTCAGAAATTGTAAATTATTTAAATAGCCACCAATATTTATCTCCATCAGGTTACAGAAAAACAGGAATAGTTCAAGATGAAAACAAAACAGGGTATAACTGGAATGAAGTAACTATATGTAATATGCTTAGAAATGAAGTGTATATTGGAAATACAGTACAAAATAAGAAATCTGTTATATCATACAAAGTAAAGAAAATAAGAACGGTAGAAAAGGAAAATCAAATAAGAGTAAATAATACACATGAACCTATTATTGATAAAGATACATTTGAGAAAGTACAATGTATTCTTGAAAAGAGAGGAACAAACACAAAACTTAAATATGACTATTTATTACGAGGATTACTGTATTGTTATCGTTGCAAAAGAAAATTGCAAATAGTTTTAAAGAAAAACTCTAAAAGAAATTCAAAAGCGCATCCATATATAACTTGTAGTGATGCAAAAGAAAGAGGATGCTACCCACTAAGCATGAATTATGAAAAATTAGAAAGACATATTATTGATATTGTAAAAAAGATATGTAGAATATATGCAGATAAAGAGGTTTTTGCGAGAGTTTATGAAAAATATCAAAATAAAACTCTTGATATAAGAGAAGGTTATAGAAATAAACTATCACAGGTTAATAAAGCTATAAATGAAATAAATAGTAACTTAGACAAGATGTATATGGACAAATTAAGAGGTGTCTTGCAAGAAGAAGATTATATTAGAGTTTCACAAAAATTAAAATTTGAAAGAACAAAATTAAATGAACAAAAGAAAGAAATAGAGCAAAAATTAAGTCAAACAGAAGAAAAAGTAGATAATAAAAACAAAGCAAAAGAAGAAAAAGAATTAGATGAATTAATAGAAGATTTTTTGAAATTAGAAAAGATTGATAAAATTTATTTATATAGATTAATCAACAAAATAGAGATAGATAAAGATAAAAATATTTACATATATTTTAATTTTTCAAAATTAGATTCTATTAATGAAAATCTAGATGAATTTATAAAAATTGAACAAATATTAAGTCAGAAGAATTACCAAGTTGGCTAAAATCTATAAAAAATGTTGAAAAATTCGAAGAACTTTAGTAATATTATTAATGAAGGGGAGATGTAGTATGAAAAAGAGAATTATTATTGGATCAATTATGATAGCAATAATTGCTTTAATTGTAGTTTTGTTTTTTTACATAAACAATACATATTCAGACGATAATATTATATCAAAAGGATATAAAATATATGGAAGTGATTATTGTTCTAAGGATGATGATAATCCTATGCATGAAGATTCTGAACATCGTATGTTGGCAGGAACTGCTATTACTCCATATAAGTGTCAACTTTGTAATAAAAAATATCAGCACCCTAATACAGCAATACCTAAAATATGCTCTTCATGTGCAAACATTACAGGAAGATGTATGCAGTGTGGAAAGTTAAAAAATAAATAATATAAAAGTTTTTAGTTTTGTAAATTGGAAATTACAAGAAATTTAGATTATGGTTGGTAGTTTTTTAAAACCACACCATTAAAATTTGCTTTCCAACCATCAGGAAAAGGAATGCTTGGGAAATTTTGAGATATAGTTTGAAAATTACGGTAGATAGAACTATTTATAGGATAATAACCAGTTACTAAATCTACTCCATCAGGATTAACCATAGGCATAATGTAAATAGATGTAGCATTAAATAAATCTTGAACTTTATAATCGTAAAGTGTAGAATTATTTAAATAAGCATAAGAATAATCTTCAATAAATTTCATAAGAAGTACAGAAGCAATCCATTCATTTCCGGTGAATTGCACCAGAATAAAAAACATGTTTTTTCCCCATACCAAGCCTAATTACGGGAATAGATTTACCAAGAACACTGAAGCCAGAATTTTGCATTTGTAGGAAAGGGTAAGTTTGATTAAGTTCATGTAAATTCTCCATCATAATTTCATAAGTATAATTAATATTAGTTTTAACAATAGACATATAAATCACCTAAGATATAATATGAAAAAAATGAAAAAAGGTTAAAATACATATTAGAAGATAACTTTTTAGTGTTTGACTTAAAAACAAAAATAAATTATAATTAATCAATGTAAAAAATAGAATAGTAAAATTAAAATAATAAAAATAGAAAAACAAATAAATTGTCTTTTAAATTAAATACATTATTTAATTCGAAAAAATATCCAAAATTATTTAAATAAAAAACAAAAATATAAATTTAGTAAAGAAGGTAGAAAATGAGAAATTTTAAGGAAATTGGAGAAAAATTTTTAAACTATAAAATTTTAAATCTAATTTATCCACCAGTGTGTGGTATATGTGGAAAACTAAACGAAAACTTTTTATGTGAAAAGTGTAAAAAAGCATTAGAAACAGAAGCGGTTTTTGGTGTAGATAATATTATAGAAAATAATATAAAATATTTTGATGAACATATATATATATTTCAATATGAAGGAATAATAAGAAGATTAATCTTAAAATACAAATTCAAAGAAGAAGCATATTTATATAAAACATTTGTAAATTTTTTGTTAAAAAATAAAAAATTATTTGAAAAAATAAAAAAATATGATACAATTATCCCAGTTCCAATTAGCAAAAAAAGATATAAAATAAGAGGATATAATCAAAGCGAATTAATAGGAAAAGAATTGGCTAAAAAATTAAAAATAAATATAGAGACTGAATATCTTTTTAAAGTAAAAAACATTATAGAACAAAGTAAATTAAGTAAAGAAGAAAGAACAAAAAATATACAAGGAGTATATAAATTAATAAATAAGGAAAAATTAGAAAATAAAAAAATACTATTAATAGACGATGTATATACAACAGGGAGTACTGTAAATGAATGTAGCAAAATATTAAGAAAAGCAAACCCTAAAAAAATAGGTGTATTTACACTTGCTAAAGATTAGTATAAAATAATATTTTAAATATAATTAATAATAAATACGAAGGAGGAAAAAATGCATGGAAGATTTAGTTGAAAGCATTTTAGACTATATAAGATCAGACTATACAGATTATGCAATTATGATAAATGGTGAATGGGGCTCTCGGAAAGACACATTTTTGGAATAATAAAATAAGAAAAAAAATAGAATCTATGCAATTAAATGGTAAAAGATATACAACAATATATATGTCTTTATATGGAATATCTAACTTAGAGGAAATAAGTAAGAAAATCTTTATAGAAACAACACAACTTATGGACAAAAATTTAAGAAAGTTTATGAACAATAATGAGCAAAATACAATACCAGAATATGCAAAAACAGGAATTGATATGGCGAACTTTTTTGGAGTAACACAAAATGGGGATAAAGTAGATTATGCAGAATTTTTCTCAACAGATGATAAAGTTCTTTGTTTTGATGACTTAGAAAGAGCAAATGTAGATGTTATAGATATCTTAGGCTATATTAATAATTTTGTAGAACATGACCATATAAAAACAATAATAATATGTAATGAAAAAGAACTTGCAACAAAACTAAAAAGTTCTAATTTGGAAATGAAAACATTTATTGCTACATATCTATTGGATAAACAAGATGAGCTAAATAATATAGATAAACCATTAGTAGAAAAAATACAAGACAAGATAGAGCATGTATTTGATAAAGCAAATGATTATGAAAGAATAAAAGAAAAATTAATAGGAGAAACATTTGAATATGCACCTAAATTTGACTATATAATAAATGGAATATTAATGCGATATGAAAATGATCCAGATTTAATAAGATTTTTAAGAGAAAATACAGGATTAATAATTTCAACATTCAATAAATCAGGAACAAGAAATTTAAGAATATTAAAACATGCATTAAATGATTTTAGTAAAATATATGAAATGGTAAATAAATCATATCCAAATACAAGTCATAGAGTAATACAAACAATGCTTATATTTACAATAGCCATATCATTTGAAATAAAAGCTGGAAAAATTACAAAAGATAAATTTGTAAATATTAAAGATAATGAAGAATATAAATCAATATTAGTATCATCAAGAATTTTAATGGACAATAGACAGTTCTATATAAAAGAATTTGATAATAATTATTACTATAACTTTAAATCAGAATATCGTTTCTTTAAATTTATAGAATATTATATAAGAACTAGAATATTTGACATGAAACTATTTAAAGAAAATATGGAAACAATACGTAATACTGTTGATACTGAAAACTTACCAGCATATAGAAGACTACTTACAGAAGAATATTGGAAAATATCAGATGACCAATTTGGAAATATTATAAGTGAAATAATAAATGATGTAAAAGAAGGAAAATTAACATTAATAGACACAGTAAAAATATTTGCATATTTTAGCTATTTCTCAAGAAAAGGATTGATAGACTATGATCTAAAAACATTAAAAAGTATATTTTTTAATGGAATGAATATAGCATCACTAAATTCTACTTATTGTCAAAATGTAGATGAGGAATTGGGAAAAATTGCAATAGAAGAAGTAGCAGAAGACATGGAAGATATTTTGAGACATTTCAATATGTTAAATGATCAATTACATGATAAAATGTTTAAAGAAAAGGCAGAAGATATAATGAAATGTATACCAATGAAAATGGAACTGTTTTATGAAAAATTTGATAAAGAATGTATGGACATTCCGATATTTAAATATTATGATGCATTCCAATTATTCCAAAGAATATCATGTGCAAGTAATGAAGATATAGTATTAATAAAAGAAAAATTATTAGACAGAGTAGAAAAAAATCCTAAGAAATTAGAACCAGAAATGAAAAATATAAAACAATTAAAACAAATAGTAGATGATTACTTAAAAGGAAAAGAACCTTCAATAAAAATTGTTATGCTTAAAGAATTTTCAGACACATTAGGAATAATATTAGGAAAATATAAACCTAGTTTTTTACCAAAAAGAGAATTCAAAGAGGATGTAGAAGAGGTATAGAAAAGGAAACTAAAATTTATGGAAAATATAGAAGACAAATATAACAAAAAGAAATATTTAAAATTACTTAGTAAAGAATATAAAAATATCTATGAAGTAGCAGAAGAAATCATAAATTTACAAGCAATATTAAACTTACCAAAAGGAACTGAAATGTTTTTAAGTGATATCCATGGTGAATATGCTCCATTTGAGCATATTCTAAACAATGGTGCAGGAATCATTAAAAGTAAAATAAATGAAATTTTTGGAAACACAATAAGCAAAAAAGAAAGAACAACACTTGCAACACTTATTTATTATCCAGAAGAAAAACTAAAATTAATAAAAGAAGAAGAAAATGATATAAATGAGTGGTATAGTATAACATTATATCGTTTAGTAGAAATAGCAAAAAATGTAAGCTCAAAATACACAAGGTCAAAAGTAAGAAAAGCAATTACGAGTGGGTTTCAATATGTAATAGACGAGCTTTTAAATTCACAAGCAGGAAATGAAAAAGATAAAGAAAGGTACTATAAGGCAATTATAAATACAATAATTAGATTAAACCAAGCAGAAGCATTCATAATAGCAATATCAAACCTTATAAAAAGAATGGCAATTGACCATTTGCATATAATAGGTGATATCTTTGATAGAGGATTAAGGCCAGATTTAGTAATAGAAAAATTAGAAAAATTCCATAGTATAGATATACAATGGGGAAATCATGATATATTATGGATGGGAGCAACAGCAGGCAATGAAGCAAGTATAGCAACAGTAGTTAGAATTTGTGCAAGATACAATAATATAGGCATTTTAGAAGATTGTTATGGAATAAATATTAGACCACTTTCAACATTTGCTATGGAAACATATAAAAACGATAATTGTAAAAATTTTTATCCAAAAGTTTTTGATGAAACTAAATATGATGAAAGTGACAAAATGAACATAGCCAAAATACATAAAGCAATAACAATAATACAATTTAAATTAGAAGGGCAGATGATAAAAAAACACCCAGAATACCATTTAGATAATAGATTACTACTCGACAAAATGAATTTAGAAAAAGGATATGTTGAAATTGAAGGAAATAATTATGAAATAAATGATACCAATTTTCCTACTTTAATAAAAGACAATATATATGAACTAACAGACGAAGAAAAAGAAGTTGTAGAAAGACTATGTGAATCTTTTAAAAATAGTCCAAAACTTAATGAACATATAGACTTTTTATATAAAAAAGGAGAATTATATACGATATTTAACTCAAATCTATTATTCCATGCGTGTATTCCGATGACCGAAGAAGGGGAATTTAAAGAAGTTGAATTTTTAGGAAAAAAATTAAAAGGAAAATCATATTTAGATGAAATAAATGATACAATAAATAAAATATGGATAAACAAAGAAAATATAGAAAAAGATTTAAGAGATATTATGTGGTATTTATGGATTGCTCCAGATTCACCATTTTTTGGAAAACACAAAATGGCTACATTTGAAAGCTATTTTGTAACAGATAAAAAGATGAGTAGAGAAATTAAAAATCCATATTATACTCTAACCTATGATGAAAAAATCTGTGATAAAATTTTAGAAGAGTTTAATTTAAACTTAAAAGAATCACATATAGTAAATGGACATATGCCTGTAAAAGCAAAAGATGGAGAAAGTCCAATTAGAGGAAATGGAAAATTACTTGTAATAGACCGGAGGATTTGCAAAAAGTTACCAAGCAAAGACTGGTAATGCAGGTTACATACTTACATATAATTCTTATGGATTATTACTTAGTCAAAATAAACCATTTGAATCAGTAGAACAAGCAATAGAAGAAGAAAAAGATATAATTTCGGAAATAATTGTCAAAAAAACAGGAATTGTAAGAAAATGTGTAGGTGATACTGATATTGGAAAAAAATTAAAAGAAGAAATATCTGACTTAGAAGAACTTTTAAAATTCTATGAAAGTGGAGAATTAAAGCAGATAAAATAAAAAGACCTTAAAGGTCTTTTTTAAATGGCAAATTATGATATCTAAATAAATTTATAATTTATCTTCAGTAAAACACATATTTATAGAAATATCACACATGGAGTTGTGAAAAATCAAAAATATTTTGTAAAAAGTGTTTAAAGAATATCATCATCATCGTCATCGAAATACTCTAAGTCATCATCATCTAACCAACTTTCATTATCATCTAAGAAATCGTCTTCGTCGTAATAAATCCAATCTAAATCTATTTTAGTAGGTTGTTTTTCCATATTTAAATTACCTCCTATATTTATTATATGATATAGATTAATTTTAAACAAGAGTTTTTCAAAAAAAATAAATTTTTGTATTTTTTTGAAACTTATTCTATTTTTTTTATATAATGAATAATTTTTTCCTTTTTTGTAATAATAAGAATATAAACAAAATGCTAAAATTAAGGAGGAATATTATGAAAGCAACCGGAGTTGTAAGAAGAATAGATGATTTGGGAAGAGTTGTAATACCAAAAGAAATTAGAAAAACATTAAGAATTAAAGAAGGTGAACCTTTAGAAATATTTACAGATAGAGAAGGACAAATAATATTAAAAAAATATTCACCAATAGGAGAACTGTCAGAATTTGCAGCAGGATATGCAGAAACACTATCAAAAACCACAGGACATATTGCATGCATTACAGATAAAGACACTATTATTGCAGTTTCTGGAGGTTCAAAAAAAGAATTTTTAGAACAAGATGTGAGCCCAGAATTAGAACAACTTATGGAAGATAAGGAAGTATACAACAGTAAAGACAATAGTGATACAGCAATGCCTATTACTAAAAATGCTAATCAAGATAGGAAAAATAATGCACAAATTGTTTACCCAATTATTTCTAATGGAGATACTATAGGAACAGTCATACTTATGTCTAAAGAAGCAAACAAAAAAATGAATGAAGTTGAACAAAAAGTAGCTCAATCTGCCGCAACTTTCTTAGGAACACAAATGGATATATAAAAAATAAAACAAACTAATAATTTGATCTTTTAAGTTATTAGCTTGTTTTTTTTGAATTCCTTTCATCTGTTAAGCCAATTATATAATCAACAGAAGTATGATAATATTTAGCAAGTGTAATTAAATGTAAAATAGGTATAGTTCTATTTCCTTTTTCATACTCAGAATAATATTGTTGTGATATACCAAGAAGCTCGGCTACTTGTTTTTGAAGTAAATCATGGTCTTCCCTTAAATCTTTTAATCTTCTAAATCTCACTGTAACCTCCTTGTAAACCTTATATTCATTTTAATTTTAACAAAAATAGGAAGAATGAGGATTTTATACATAATAAATTGTGTAAATATTACAGCCTCATTATATTATTAATGTTATATATAATAAGGAAGAGTAAAAAAAGATGGAACTGTAATTAGATTTTAACTTGAAATAAAGTGCAACATCAATCTTAGTGACTTTAGAAAATAAGTAGTTTACATAGCTGAAGATAATTATAAAATACAAAGAATAATAAATATCATCTTTTTCTTGATTTTTTGCTTATTTTGGGGTATAATCGTATAAGTTAAATCTCAAAAAAGATAGGAGAAGAAAATGAAAGCAATAGAAATAAGAAGAAAATATTTAGAATTTTTCAAAAAACATGGACACAGTGTAATTCCATCAGCACCATTAATACCAGAAAATGACCCATCAGTATTATTTACAACAGCAGGAATGCAACCACTAGTACCATATTTATTAGGAGAAAAACATCCAGAAGGAAAAAGACTTACAGATTATCAAAAATGTGTAAGAACAAATGATATAGATGAAGTAGGAGATAATCGTCATCTGACATTTTTCGAGATGTTAGGAAACTGGTCTTTAGGAGATTATTTCAAAGATGAATCAATAGCAATGAGTTTTGAATTTCTAACAAAAGAACTTGGAATTCCAGTAGAAAAATTATATGTAACATGTTTTGCAGGAGATGAAGACTGTCCAAGAGATGAAGTAGCAGCATCTGCTTGGAAAAAAGCAGGAATAATGGATGGACATATATATTATTATGGTAAAAGTGATAACTGGTGGATAGCAGGTGAAGAAGGACCTTGTGGACCAGACACAGAAATGTTTTATGATACAGGAAAACCAGCTTGTTCACCAGAATGTCAACCAAGTTGTGATTGTGGAAAATATGTAGAAATATGGAATAATGTATTTATGGAATATTTCAAAGATGAAAAAGGATATAGAAAATTAGAACAAAAAAATGTAGATACAGGACTTCGGATTAGAAAGAATGACAATGTTATTAGAAGGAAAAGAAACACCATTTGACACAGAACTATTTAATGGAGTAATGGAAAAACTAAAAGAATTACAACAAGAAGATTATATAGAAAGTAGAAGAATAATAGCAGAACATTTGCGTTCAAGTATGATGATAATAGCAGATGGAGGAAGACCAAGTAACTTAGATAGAGGATATGTATTAAGAAGGCTAATTAGAAGAATGATAAGGCATATGAATAAACTACAAATAGATTTAAAGGAATTAAAAACATTAATAGACATAAACGTAAAAGACTTAGGAGAAATGTATCCGGAATTAATAAAAAACAGAGAAACAATAGAACAAGTAATAATAGAAGAAAAAGATAAATTTGTAAAGACATTAGAAAAAGGAGAAAGAGAATTTAAAAAAGTAATAGAAAGATTAGAAAAAGAAATAAGTACGAAAAATGAAATTGATAAAGATAGAAAAGAAATAGCAAAAATAATACCAGGAGAAGTAGTATTTAAATTATATGATACATATGGATTTCCACCAGAAGTAACAGCAGAACTTGCAAAAGAAAGTGGATATGAAATAGATGTTAAAGCATTTGACGAACTATTTAAAAAACATCAAGAAAAATCAAGAGCAGGCTCAGAACAAAAATTTAAAGGTGGGTTAGCAGAAACAACAAAAGAAACAGTAGCATATCATACGGCAACACATTTACTAAATGCTGCAATAAAACAAGTGATAGGAAAAGATGCACATCAAAGAGGGTCAAATATAACAGTAGACAGAATGAGATTTGACTTTAACTGTGACCATAAACTAACACCAGAAGAAAAACAACAAATAGAAGACTTAGTAAATAAATGGATTAAAGAAGGGTTACCAGTAACAAAAGAAGAGATGAAAAAAGAAGATGCAATAAAATCAGGAGCAGAATGTATGTTTATAGAAAAATACCCAGATATAGTAACAGTATATACAATAGGAAATGTATCAAAAGAATTATGTGGAGGCCCACATGTAAAAAATACAAATGAGCTTGGAACATTTAAAATAAAGAAAGAAGAATCAAGTTCATCAGGAGTACGAAGAATAAAAGCAGTGTTACAATAGGGACGTTTCATTTAGCGACATAAATGTCGCATTTGGGACACATCTTTAAAATAAAGGAGATTTTGATTATGGAAGATTGTTTATTTTGTAAAATAATTAAAGGCGAAATACCTTCAACTAAGGTATATGAAGATGAATATGTATATGCATTTAAAGATATTGAACCAGTAGCACCAATTCACATTTTAGTAGTACCTAAAAAACATATATCATCTTTAAATGAGATAAAAGAAGATGATGAAGTTTTAATAGGAAAAATTCATATGGCAATAGTAAAAATAGCTAAAGAGCTAGGTATTGATAAAGATGGATATAGAGTAATAAATAATTGTGGAAAAAATGCAGGGCAAACGGTTTTACATTTACATTTTCATTTAATTGCAGGTGTGAATATGGGAGAAAAATTAATATAATATAAAATAGAGTTTAAGGATATTCTTAAGCTCTATTTTTATATAATTTTACATAAAGTTAAAAATGTGGTAAAATATAAATGGAATGTAAATTCTATTTAGGAGGAAAAATGGTTTACATTACATTAGAAGAGTTAGCCAAAATGGGAATTTATTTCTCTAAAAGAGTAGAAGAAGCGATTGCAAGTGCAGAAAAAGCAAAATATGACAAAGATTTTACGCAAAAGCGTACAGAAGCATATTGTGCTTTGAAGGACTTAGAAGACTTTAACAAAAAGGCATTACCTGAGATTAAGAAGATTTTTGGAGATGATGAGGATGAAAGCCAAAATGAACTCGAAAGAGAAATGAAGAGACTTAAAGTTAGGCTAAAAGCACTTTAAGTAAATAGAGCCAATTTTTCTGAAGGTCGGTACTTTTTTGTATCGGCTTAAATTTTAAATTTTAGAATATCGAAACAAGCTATTTACATAATTTAAAGCTAATGGTATAATATAATTGTAATGTAAATTACAAAATTGGAGGAAAAATGAATTACATTAGTTTTGATCAAATCCCGGCATATATCAGTATTGTGACGAGGAAGGAAATGAATATACATTTTCTTATAGCTGTGTTGAAAGAAAAAGCAAATACAAAGGGTGATTGCTCAAAAGAGCAAGCGGAATGTCAAGCAGCTTTAGCTGAGTTTAATGATTATGTTGAAAATGTTTCAACAAGGTTAGAAAATCTAAAACTTAGCGATGAGAGTGAAAGGATTTATGCGAGAAAGCAAGCTAAGAAAATGCGGGAAGTGGTTAATTTTCTTGCAAATGAGCTTAAAGAAGAACTTAGGCGAATTCAAAGAGGAGTGTGAGTGAATTTTTCCAACCTACTAGCAGACTACTGTCTGCTAGTAGTATATATAAAAAATTACAAAAATATGAAATTTATATAAAAAAATGATTACAAACTTTATTTTTTTTTAATAATATGATATAATATAAGAAGAGATATATTTTATTTTATACGGAGGTAAAAAATTATGTTTGAGAGTAAATATAGTAAAGTATTAACTGTAATATTAGTAATAGTAATAGTAGCAATAATAGGATTGCTAGGATTTTTAGCTTTTGACTTTTTCCAAAACTATATAGTAAGCAAAGATGCAACGGCAACAGTTGAAGACTTTAAGGGACAAGTAAATTCAGGAAGTGATGTATCAGGTGATAGTGAAACTACAACAAATGATGGAGAAAATCCATTTGATCAAATAGCAAGTTCAAATACATCATCAGGAAATACAACAACAGAAGATGATTCCCTTCCATTATATAAAGGATTTGAAATGTTAGGAACAATGGAAATACCGGCAACAGATTTTAGTTACCCAATATTAAATGCACCAGCAACAAAAGCAAAAATAGAAACAGCGGTGGCACTTCAATGGGGAACAGCAGGAATAAATGAAGTTGGAAATTGTGTAATAGTAGGACATAATTATAGAAACGGATTATTCTTTTCAAATAATAAGAAATTACAATTGGGAGATAAAATATACATAACAGATAATTCAGGAACAACATTAACATATACAATATATGATAAATTTGAAACATCAGATTCAGACACATCATTCTTCCAAAGAGATACGGAAGGAAAACCAGAAGTAACATTATCAACATGTACAGATGACAGTAGTGCAAGACTAATAATACTTGCAAGAGTAGAAGATTATTAAAAATAAAAAAAGAATAAATAAAAATTTAAATAAGGGAATTTATGAAAATTCCTTTATTTTTTTTTCTTTTTTGTATATAATAGGAAAGAAATAAAAAGCAAATAAGAGGTGTCAAAATGAACAAAAAAGAAGCAAAAGAAAGAATAGAAGAATTAAGGAAAAAGACAGAATATTTTGCAAAAAAATATTATGATGAAGATAAACCAGAAATATCAGATTTTGAGTATGATATGATGATGGTAGAACTAAGAAACTTAGAGAAAGAATATCCAGAATTTAAATCAAAAGATTCTTTAACTCAAAAAGTTGGAGGACACGTAAAAGAAGGATTTCAAAAAGTAACACATGAAGTACCACTTCAAAGTCTACAAGACGTATTTAGTATAGCAGAGGTAAATGAATATATAGAAAAAACAAACGAAAAAGCTAAAGAAAATAATATAGAAAATAAAAGATATGTAGTAGAAACAAAAATAGATGGCTTGTCATCAGCTTTAGAATATAGAGAGGGAAAATTTGTAAGAGGAGCAACAAGAGGAAATGGACTAGTTGGAGAAGATGTAACAGAAAATTTAAAAACAATAAAAACAATACCAATGGAATTAAATGAAAAAATAAATATTATAGTACGTGGAGAAGTATTTATATCTAAAAAAGACTTTGAAAAAATGAATAAAAAGCGAGAAGAAGAAGGAGAGGAGTTATTTGCAAATGCAAGAAATGCAGCAGCAGGATCATTAAGGCAATTAGACAGTAAAATAACAAAAACAAGACCACTTGATATCTATATATTTAATGTACAAAAAATAGAAGGAAAAGAATTTAATTCACATTTTGAAGAATTAGAATATTTAGAAAAGCTAGGTTTTAATGTAAACCCAGTTAGAATACCTTGCATGGACGAAAAAGAAATAGAAGAAGCAATAAAAGAAATAGGAAGAAGAAGAGAAAAATTAACATTTGATATAGACGGAGCAGTAGTAAAAGTAGATGACTTGAAATTTAGAGAAATACTAGGGCAAACAGCCAAAACTCCAAGATGGGCAATAGCATATAAATATCCGCCTGAGAAAAAAGAAACAAAACTAAAAGATATAATATGTCAAGTAGGAAGAACAGGAGTAATAACACCAATGGCAATATTAGAACCAGTAAAAGTAGCAGGCTCTACAATATCAAAAACAACACTTCATAATGAAGACTTCATAAAAGAAAAAGACCTAAAAATAGGCGACACAGTAGTAATACAAAAAGCAGGAGATGTAATACCAGAAATTGTAGAAGTAAAGAAAAATAAAAGGACAGGAGAAGAAAAAGACTTCCAAATGCCAAAAGTATGTCCAGTATGTGGAGCAGAAGCAATAAGAGAAGAAGGAGAAGCAGCTTTAAGATGTACAGGAATAGAGTGTCCAGCAAAATTATTTAGAAATCTAGTACATTTTGCATCAAGAGAAGCAATGAATATAGATGGTTTAGGAGAAGCAATAATAAAACAATTATTAGATAAAGGCTTAATTAGTAATATGGCAGATATATATTCGTTAACAATAGAAGATGTAGCATCTCTAAAAAAGAATGGCAAAAAATTTGCAGAAAATTTAATAAATGCAATAAATAATAGTAAGCAAAACGATTTATATAGGTTAATAACAGCATTCGGAATAAGACATGTAGGAACAAAAGCATCAAAAGTTTTAGCAAAAAGATATAAAACAATGGATAAATTAATAGAAGTAACATCAAGTGAACTAGCAATGGTAGAAGACATAGGACCTGTAATGGCAGACAGCATAAGAGAATTTTTCTTACAAGACCAAACAATAGATTTAATAAAAAGACTAAAACAGGCAGGAGTCAATATGAAATATATTGAAGAAGAAGGAACAGATGAAAGATTTTTCGGAAAAACATTTGTATTAACAGGGACTTTGGAAAAATATACAAGAGGAGAAGCGGGAAATATAATAGAAAAATATGGAGGAAAAACTTCAAGTTCAGTATCTAAGAAAACAGACTATGTACTAGCAGGAGAAGAAGCAGGAAGTAAACTTACAAAAGCACAAAATTTAGGTGTAAAAATAATAACAGAAGAAGAATTTGATGAAATGATTAAATAGGGACGTTTCCTTTTGCTCGAAAACGAGCATTTGGGACAGATCCTTTTATATAGATGTTCCCATTTGAGACATTTATATGTGAGCAAAGGAAACGTCTCCGAAAGGAGAATTTATGGAAGATTATACTTTTGAAAAAATGTGGGTAGATTTAAGGGATGGATATCAAATTTATTATACATATGTTGGAAATAGATATGTTTTATTTAAAACAGCTGATAATTGTTATACACAAAAATTATTAACAGAGCATAAGAAAAACCCACAACCACGTATGCTTATGCTAACTTTAAAAAGAGTAAAAGAAATGTTTCCACATATGGAAGATATTGAGTATAAAATAGGAACAGAAAATGACATTAATATTTAATTATAATTATAAATTTATAAAATTAAAATAGAGGAGAAACAAAATGGCTACAATTATAGATGGAAAAAATTTAGCAAAAAAAATAAGAAGTAATTTAAAAATAGAATGTGATGAATTGAAGAAAAAAGGAATAGTACCAAAACTTGCTGTTATAATGGTTGGAGATGACCCAGCCTCAAAGGTATATGTAAGGAATAAAAGTAGAGCATGTGATGAAATAGGGATACAATACCAAGAACATCTTCTAAGTGACAATATAACACAAGAGGAATTATTAAAGTTAATAAACAAATTAAATAAAGATGAAGATGTAAATGGAATATTATTACAAAGTCCAATACCTGAAAATTTAGATATAAATGAAGCATTCAAAACTATTACTTACTTAAAAGATGTAGATGGATTTACTCCGTCAAGTGTTGGTAAACTTTGCATAGGAGAGGATACATTTGTATCATGTACACCATTGGGAGTTATTAAGATGTTTGAAGAATATAATATTGACTTAGACGGTAAGGATGTGGTAATATTAGGTAGAAGCAATATTGTAGGAAGACCATTAATACAATGTTGTTTACAAAAAAATGCAACTGTAACGGTTTGTCATTCAAAAACAAATAATATAAAAGAACATATAAAAAGAGCAGATATAATAATTTCAGCAATTGGAAAACCAAAATTTGTGACAGAAGATATGGTAAAAGACAATGTAGTTGTAATAGATGTGGGAATAAATAGAGATGAAAATGGAAAATTAGTAGGGGATGTTGATTTTGAAAATGTAGAAAAGAAAGCAAGCTATATAACGCCAGTTCCTGGAGGAGTTGGGCCAATGACAATAGCTATGCTTATGCATAATGTAATAAAGGCAACAAAGGAACAATATAAAGAAAAATCAATATTATAATATTTATAGGGCATTATTAAAAATAATGCTCATTTTTTGATTTTTAGGAGGTTTTAAATGTTAGATGTAGAAGAAAAAAGATATTGGATATGGTTTAGTTTAATAAAAAACTTGGGTGTTAAAAGAAAGCAGAAATTATTAGAAATATATCAAACACCTAAGAAAATATTTGAACTAAACAAAAAAGAACTATTAAAAGTAAAAGGAATAGGTGAGCAAATTGTTGATAATATTTTAGAAAAAGGGTTAATAGAAAGAGCAGATAAACATATTTTATATATGGAAAAAAACAATATAGATATAATTTCCATTAAAGATAGAAATTATCCGCAAAATTTAAGAAATATTTATGATCCACCAATTTCTTTATATGTGAAAGGAAATAAAAATATACTAAATAATAAAGGAATAGCAATAATTGGTTGTAGAGATGCTAGTGAATATGGTAAAAAAGTAGCTAAGTATTTTGGTTACAATTTATCTAAAAATGGAACGAATATAATTAGTGGACTAGCTAAAGGTGTTGATAGTTATTCACATTTTGGGAATTTATATGTATTATTAGAAAAAGAAAATTTACAAAAAAATGATAATAGTTTAAATATGAATAATTCAAATAATTGTGGAAAACCAATAGCAGTTGTAGGAACTGGATTAGATATTGTATATCCTAAAGAAAATAAAAAATTGGAAGAAAAAATAATACAATTAGGTGGTTCTATAATTTCTGAATATCCATTGGGAACTAAAGTAGAAAAAATGAATTTCCCAGCAAGAAATAGAATTATTAGCGGAATGTCAATGGGGGTGTTAGTAGTAGAGGCAAAGGAAAAAAGCGGAACTCTAATAACTGTGGATTTTGCATTAGAACAAGGAAGAGATGTTTTTGTTGTACCTGGCAATATAAATTCTATTAATTCAGTAGGAACAAATGATTTAATAAAACAAGGTGCTAAATTAGTAACAAATTATAAGGAAATTTATTAAGGTTACATAAAAACAAAAAATATGTTGACAGACCAAAAAAAAGATGTTATACTAAAAATGTAATTATTAAAATTAAATAATAAAATCGACGATTAAGAGAGTAATTTTATATTGAAGCAACAGCGAGTTAGGTAGAGTGAGAGCTAACATGTGAATTATAAAATGAAAAGAACTTATGAGTGACTATGGGAAAAATCATGCATTTAGTATCATAGTTCGCGGACTCGGCGTTATAGAGAATGAGTGATTTATATAGAATTTTAAAAATTTATATAAATAATTAGAGTGGTACCACGTAAAAAGAGCGTCTCTTGTATAAAAGAGGCGTTATTTTTTTTATAAATTTACTTTAAAATAATTGTCGAATAAAAAAGAGGAGGAATTAAAAATGGATTACAAAAAAATAGTATTAGCATATTCAGGAGGATTAGACACATCTATAATTATAACATGGCTCAAAGAAAATTATAACAATTGTGAAGTAATAGCAGTAACAGGAAATGTAGGACAAGGTGATTATGAATTAGAAGGGTTAGAAGAAAAAGCTAAAAAAACAGGAGCTTCAAAATTATATATTTTAGATTTAAAAGAAGAAATGGTAAATGATTATGTATTACCTGCAATAAAAGCAGGAGCTACATATGAAGGAGATTATTTATTAGGAACACCTTTTACAAGACCTTTACTTGCAAAAAAACTTGTAGAAATTGCTAAAAAAGAAGGAGCAGATGCAGTATGTCATGGATGTACAGGAAAAGGAAATGATCAAGTAAGATTTGAATTGGCAGTTAAAGCGCTAGCACCAGATATGCCTGTTATTGCCCCATGGAGAATATGGAACATTAAAGGTAGAGAAGATGCAATTGATTATGCAGAAAAACATAATATACCTTTGAAAATAAGTAGAGAAACAAATTATTCAAAAGATAAAAATTTATGGCATTTATCACATGAAGGATTAGATTTAGAAGATATTTCAAATGTACCAAAATATGATGAAATATTGGAAATGGGAGTAACTCCTAAAAAAGCTAAAGATGAAGAAACAATCATTGAACTAGAATTTGAAAAAGGGGTGCCTGTTGCTTTAAATGGAGAAAAATTAGGATTGGTAGAAATTATAGAAAAATTAAATAAAATAGGTGGAGAAAATGGTATAGGTATTCTTGATAAAGTTGAAAACAGGCTTGTTGGAATGAAATCAAGAGGAGTATATGAAACACCAGGAGGAACTATAATTTATAAAGCACATAGTTTATTAGAATCAATTTGTTTAGATAAAGACACAATGCATTTCAAACAAACAGTTGCAAATAAATTAGGAGAAATTTTATATGATGCTAAATGGTATACAACATTAAGAGAAGCATTATGTGCATTTGTTGATAAAACACAAGAAACTGTTACAGGAAAAGTTGGTTTAAAATTATATAAAGGAAATATAATTCCTAATGGATTAGAAAGTAAATATTCATTATATTCTGTAAAAACAGCATCTTTTAACGAAGATAATGAATATAACCAAAAAGATGCACAAGGATATATTAATTTATATGGATTACCAATAAAAATTAAGGCAAGAATGGAAGGTAAATAAAAAGAAAAGAGGTATTTAATATGCAAATGTGGGAAGGAAGATTTTCTAAAAAAATCGATGAAAGAACAAATGATTTTAATTCTTCTATAAGATTTGATTATAAAATGTATAAACAAGATATAAAAGGAAGTATTGCGCATTGTCAAATGCTTTCAAAACAAGGAATTATTGAAAAAGATGATGAAAAGAAGATAATAGAAGGTTTAAATCAAATATTAGAAGAATTAGAAACAGGAGAGTTAAAAATAAATTCTAATGCAGAAGATATTCATATGTTTGTTGAAGAAGAATTAACTAAGAAAATAGGAGATGTAGGAAAAAAACTACATACTGCAAGAAGTAGAAATGACCAAGTCGCTTTAGATATTAGAATGTACGTGAAAGATGAAATAATTTCTATAAAAGAAAATACGAAAAAATTAATAAAAACATTAATAAAAAAGGCAGAAGAAAATTTAAGTACAATTATGCCTGGATACACACACATGCAAAGAGCACAACCAATTACATTTGCACACCATTTAATGGCATATGTTGAAATGTTTATGCGTGATGTTGAAAGATTAGACCAGACATATAAAAGAACTGATGTATCACCAATAGGGAGTTGTGCATTAGCAGGAACAACATATAATTTAGATAGAGAATTTGAAGCTAAGAAGTTAGGATTTTCAAAAATAACAAATAATAGCTTAGACCGGAGTATCAGATAGAGACTTTTTAATAGAATTATTATCAGATATATCAATAATGATGATGCATTTATCAAGAATAAGTGAAGAAATAATATTATGGGCATCTTGGGAATTTAAATTTATAGAATTAGATGATAGTTTTTCTACAGGATCATCAATAATGCCTCAAAAGAAAAACCCAGATATAACAGAATTAATTAGAGGTAAAACAGGAAGAGTATATGGCGATTTATTTACAATGTTAACAGTAATGAAAGGATTACCACTTGCTTACAATAAAGATATGCAAGAAGATAAAGAAGCGGTATTTGATGCAATTGATACAGTTAATCTATGTTTAACAACATTAGAACCATTAATAGACACAATGAGTATAAATAAAGAAAAAATGGAAGAAGCAACTAAAAATGGATTTTTAAATGCAACAGATTGTGCAGATTATTTAGTACAAAAAGGAATACCATTTAGAGATGCATATAAAATAGTAGGTAATTTAGTGAAACATTGTATTGAAAATAATAGAACTTTAGATAGTTTAGATATAAGTATTTATAAAAAACATAATAACCTATTTGAAAATGATATTTATGAGGCAATAGATCTACATAATTGTGTAAATAAAAGAAATGTTATAGGAGGTCCTGCAAAAAATAGAGTAAAAGAACAAATTGAAAGAGTAAAAAAATTGTTAGATTAATATATGGTAAAAATATATTATATTACAATTATATTACATTTAATAAAAATATTGAAATATTTTACTTTATTCAGTATAATAAAAGTGTATGATATTGAACTAAAGAAAGTTTTTTGCTAAGGAGGAATTTGATGGATACTTTTGCAGATTATATTTTAGAAGAACAAGATTTAGCTTCGAAAATGGAAATATTATATTATTTAGCTAAGAAAAATAGAATATTTTTTGATAAATCTGTTATATTTAAAACAGAAATTGCAAGAATGTTTTTAAATTATTCAAAGATAGAAGTTGATAAAAACTTGGTATTAACAGCTTCACTTCTTTGCAATGTAAAGAAAATAGATAATGCACAAGATATAGAAAGTGTCCATACATATGCAAAAAGAGGAGCAGAATATTTACAAAAAATGGGCTTTAGCAAAAGATTTTGTAAAATATGTGAAGAGGTTAATAGATATAGTAATAGCAATCCAAGAGAAAAAGAAAGTGATATATTAGAATTAATAGATCAATTTGGAGGAATGTTATTAGACAGACCAGAAAGAATAGGATTTAAGCCAGATGAGGCATTAGTACTTTTAGAACATAGAAATTTAAAAGATGAGTATAATCGTTACTTAGAAACATTTATGGACTTCGTAAAGTTTATGGAAGAAATAAATGTAAGTGAATTAGTAAGTATGACAGCTTTTAGAAGATTAGTAAAAATATATAATGAAACACAAGGGTTAATTGATTTTATCAAAGAAGTAGTATATAATTATGAGCCAAAAGTAGATAAATTAATAGAAAAACAAGAAGAAAAATTAGCAAATGAAATGTTTGAAGATTTTGATAATCCTAATAGACCATTATTTAGCAAGCAGACAGCAAAGAAAATAATGAGCCATATAGGAGAAAATGATTTACAAAATATAGAGGAGTAAAATATGTACGAAATATTTGCAGATTTACATGTACACATAGGAAGAAGTAAAAATGGAAAGCCAATAAAGATAACAGCAGCAAGAACACTTAATTTTGAAAATATTGCAAAAGAATGTGTGGAAAAAAAAGGAATAAATGTAGTAGGAATAATAGATTGTGCCTCACCATATGTAATAGAAGATATTGAAAACTTTTTAAAAACTGGAGAGGCATATGAATTAGAAGATGGAGGAATTATATATAAAGATAAAGTATGTATAATTTTAGGAAGTGAAGTAGAAACTTCAGAAAAAGGTAGAAATGGAAAAAAGGGAGCAGCACATAATCTATGTTATTTCCCACACTTAAGTGATATAAAAGCATTTTCAAAAGAATTAAGTAAACATTTGAAAAATATAACTTTAAGTACACAAAGAACAGACTTGTCAGGATATGATTTAATAGATATAGTAGAAAAATATAATGGAATATTAGTACCAGCACATATCTTTACACCTCATAAGAGTTATTATGGAAATTGTACAGATAGGTTAGAAAATGTATTTAGAGAAAAATTTGATAAAATATTTGCAGTAGAACTTGGATTAAGTTCAGATACATTTTTAGCAGATGAAATAAAAGAATTAGAAACAAGAACATTTTTAACAAATTCAGATGCACATTCACTTCCTAAAATAGCAAGAGAATATAATAAAATGCAAGTAGAAGATATTTCTTTTAAAGAAATAGTGAAGGCATTAAAAAACGAAGATGGAAGAAAGATTTTAGCAAATTATGGATTAGACCCTAAACTTGGAAAATACCATAGAACATTTTGTGATGACTGTAATAAATCTATAGAGACAAAAGAACCTGTAGAAAATTGTCCATATTGTGGAGGAAAAAATGTAACATTTGGTGTTTTTGATAGAATAGAATTAATAAAAGATAAAGAAAAAACTAAAAGTCCAGAAAATAGACCACCATATATATATCAAATACCATTAGGATTTATTCCAGGTATAGGAGGAAGGACTATCCAAAAATTATTAGATAATTTTGAAACAGAGATGAATATATTACATAGGTTATCAAAAGATGATATAGAAGCAGTAGTGGGAAGTAAAGTAGCAAATAATATAGAAAATGCAAGAAGTGGAAATTGTGAAGTCCATTCTGGACGGTGGAGGAAATTATGGATCAATTTCGGTAAAAGAATAAAATAGGGATTAAACTGTATTACTCTTACTTCCCTGGGTTGAACAATCCGTTCTTCATTCGTGGCAGTAGGTTTGATGATAGTTTCCGTTGCCGGTTTGTTCGCTTTCAACCGCAACAATGGTAATAGCAATTTCAATGTTGGCTTCCGTCCGGTGCTCGTTGCAACTTCGATACACAAGATTTTAAAAGAAATCAATCTCAGATGGGTGATATTTAA